>JAVRCF010000004.1:0-28946 GCA_034530935.1 Aulosira sp. DedQUE10
GGTAATTGGTAATTGGTAATTGGTAATTGGTAATTGGTAATTGGTAATTGGTAATATCATGTCCGTTCAAATACCCGTCATTGCGAACGTAAAGCCTACGGCATAGCTACGCTGCTTCGCGCAGCGTCTCCGATAGGAGAAGTGAAGCAATCACAAGGACTCTGCGATTGCTTCACTTCGTTTCACTCGCAATGACATAATAAGGGTAATTTGCCGGACATCATATAATTGGTAATTAAAAGTAGGCTAACGCACCTTAAATTTTCGCTGGTGCGTTGCGCTACGCGACAACACACCCTACATTTGGACTTTTGACTTTTGACTCTTGACTCTTGACTCTTGACAACTACTTACCTTAAAGTTGCTAAGAGTTCCAACACTACACCATTAGTCCAGCCGAAGCCGACTTCGTTGGAACTGTATCCAAAGCAGATTTCGTCGGAAACGTTGACGGAACAGCGTTCTACATCGTATTTTTCGACTAAGATGCCGCGATGCTCAAATTCTTTAATTACCATAGCCAGGAAGTTATGAGCAATGCGATCGCCTTCTTGATGATACCCATAGCGGTGCAATCCTTGGACGGCAATTAATGTTAAGGGTGCCCAGCCAAAGGGTGCATCCCATTGGTTCCCTGTAACACGGGTACTGGTAAATATTCCCCCTGGTGCTTCAAATAAGGAGAGATTTTCGACTACGCGTTTGGCTTGTGCTTGGGAAGCGATTCCCATCCACAGGGGATAAAAGGTGGTAGCAAATTCGTAGTGGCGGCGTTTTTCGCTTTGAAAGTGATAGTCGAAATATAGTCCCTGTTCTTCATCCCAGAGACATTGATCAATGCGATCGCGTCGGACATCTGCGCGATCGCGCCATTGTTGCGCTAGTTGTTCATTACCGAGAATATCGTTGATTTGCGCCAAGTCTTGTTCCATTTGATAAAGCAGACTGTTGAGGCACACGGGCGCATAGTGGATAATATCAATACTAAAAGGCCCAAAGCGATTGGTAATATCAAAGCCAGATTCGCGCATGGTGCGATCGCCTTTGTAAAACAAATTGCTTAATTCGTCTGTCTCTGGGTCATAGTATAGGCTGAGATCATAATCTTCTATTTCAAATCTTTGGTAGTATTCCTTGACGCGTTCATAGTGGCTTTTTCCTTCTTCATCTCGTTCGGAGAACAAAACTTCTGGTGCTGGGCCTTCGCCTAAAGCATAATACCTTGATAACCCTGTTGCCGGGTTGAGGTGGGGCGGTACTACCCAGTAATAGTAAAATTGCTCTAAAAGCGGTACTGTTGACCTCAGCCATTCTTCATCTTGGCTATGCTGGAACATTGCCAAAACCATCAGGCTCAGGACTGGGGGTTGCGATCGCGATAGCATATAAGTACGGTTGGAATTGAGGATTGTGCCGTAATTCTGTACTTGATAAAGTAGCTGATCGACTTGACTTTGGGCTAAATCCCATTCGCCATCACGTAACAAACCTAGCAAAATAAAATAGCTGTCCCAGCCATACATCTCGTTAAAGCGTCCACCAGGGACAACGTAGGGGCCTGGTAGATATAACAATCCATGTTCTTTGATGGCTTCGGCTTCCGGGGGTAGGGTGCGAATTTCAATTTGGCGGACATCTTCTTTAGACAGCGATCGCTCTAAGACTGACTGAACATTGGGACAATCTTCTCTAGGGGAAATGTAAATAATCCAGGGACTATCCGGTTTGTGTTCTAGTTTGGCATCTTTGGCAGATTGCAGTAAATGTTCGTGCGATCGCGTTAAGGTTTTCCAGGTTTTTTTGATATAGTCGCGTACAGCATCAATTTGTGTGCTGGTGAAGGGCGATTGGGTGGAAGTTTGAGGTGTCATAATTAGCAATCAAAATTAAGAATTTTTTCTCACGCAGAGGCGCGGAGGCGCGGAGGAGAATGCAATATTTAACCGCCGATGAACGCCGATGAACGCAGATAATAGGGATTTCTATCTGTGTTCTCTGTCTTGAAAAGTGACGCTCCTGCGTCGCTAAAGCTGCGCTAACTGATGCCTGCGGCAACCCCTGCGGGGAACGGAGGAAGCCTCCGCTCAGACTTTTCGTTGCGTCTCTGTGGTTTTAATCAGGATGGGTTTAGCATTGCTCATTGGTGCCAACTTAAGCTCAAACGCTTATTCCACAGGCGTTTTACCCCACCCCCAACCCCTCCCCGATGCCTTGGGGAGGGGTAACGCGGATCGTCATGGTAAGCTAGAGAACTGAACATCACGTCTTTACAAGGGTTTCACGTTAAGTTGACAGGTATGAGCATTGCTAAACCCCTACCGTTACTCAGCACTCACTAATAAAGCTACGGGAAAGTGCGCCAGGGCTGCGCCAATGGATAATGTTCCTGTAGCTTCTAGGGATTGCTGAGTTAGAAGGTTTTTCCAGGTTGCGGAGGTGGCTTTGGGTAATTGCAGGTGTGTATCTTGCCATACCGACTCGCCTAAGGGATATTCCCCAGGTTGAATCAGGCTAGTGAGAAAGCGCGGGGCGATCGCGATCGCTGTTTGATTATCTTGCTGTCTGGCAAAGGCGATGATGTGATTGGCGTGGGTTCCGTGAATTTCTAATGGCAGATATTCACCGTCTTGGAATAATTGCAGATAATCTATTCTGGCTTTTAGGGCTTGCACTGTTAAAAATAGTTTGATTCTACCATCGGTTTTTGCGGTGAATAATTCTGGCATTAAGCTGAGAATGTCGGTTTTGATTTGCTTGTTGATATCGCTTAAATAACTCCGTCGCTGTTCAAAATCTACGGGGCGGCGGTTATCTGGATCGACTAAACTCAGTTCCCAAAGTTCGGTTCCTTGGTAAAAGTCGGGTACGCCTGGGGCGGCAATTTTTAGTAGAGTTTGAGAAAGAGAGTTGAAGATGCCATAGTCGGCAATTCGTTGTTGAAAGTTGCGGAAATCTGCGAGAAATTCTTTGGAGATTGATGGATCTAGCACTTTCTCCACAAAGGATGTACAAGCTTCTTCATACTCGCTATCCGGACGCAACCATGCTGTATGTACTTTCGCTTCCCGAATCGATTTAATAATGTATTCCTTCACCCTTTCCCCAAAGGATGATTGTTCGTGTTCGGCGAAGGGAAACGCCCCCACTAGTGTTTGATAAAGAAAATATTCATCATTACGATCGGGCATAGCCGCACCTTGGCGCTGACTTTTCTGCCCTTGATTTATGCTACTCCACTTGTTTACCTGCTGCTCCCACTCGTCGGGGATTTCTGACAGCACATTTAACCTGGCGCGGACATCTTCACCGCGTTTGGTGTCGTGGGTGGCGGTGGTGTTCATTGTGTGGGGCCAGTTTGCTTGGTGTTTTTGGTTAAAGCTATGGAATTCGGTTAAGGATATCCCAAAATGGCTGGGGTTTCCGCCGACTTCATTTAGAGAGACAAACCGATTGTAAGCATATAACGTGGTGTCTTCTACGCCTTTCGCCATCAACGGCCCAGTATATTGCTGCATCCGCAGGACAAAATATAGCCATTGTTCGCGTTCTGTCTCAGTCAAGGAGTCATCAAACTCTAACAGCATCAGCTTTTCGATAAAATCCATCTCATGCTGTAACAAAGGCGCTTGGCCTTTGGCTTGGCGAATTACTTCTTGAATACAGGCGCGATCGCTTTGTTGGATGCCTTCAGGTGTAATATAGGTGCGGTAAATCGGGAAGAGAGTGAGAATTTCTGCGATCGCTCTTTTGAGTCCATTGACTGTAAAATCATTGCCAAAGCGATATTTGCTGGAAATATTCTTTAACAAAACAGCTAGGTTGTCAACGTCACCTGCTAAGTTCTTTTCTAGAATTAGATGCTTATTGTTTTTGACAAGCGATACATAATCTACTTTTGCACCAATAAATGCCTGGTAAATTTTATCAAATTGCGTTTCATTTTCTGCTTGACAAAATACGCCATTAACATAATTCAAAAAGTCATATCCTGATGTCCCTTCAATTTCCCAATCTTTTGGTAAATCTTCTGTAAGTTCCAATATTTTCTCAACTGTGATGTATACATCACCCATCTTTCCTTCGAGTCGTTTCAAATATTGACTGGGGTTATAAAGTCCATCAATATGGTCAATGCGTAAACCTGTAAATTTGCCTTCTTCTACTAACTTTTGAATTAAGCTATGGGTGTTATTAAAAACCCGCATTTCTTCAACTTTTACAGAAATCAGTTCATTGACAGTAAAAAAGCGGCGGTAGTTCATTTCCTCCGCGCCTACTTTCCAGAAGGCGAGGCGATAAAATTGGTCTTTAAGGATATCATCTAGCAAATTAAAGCTCTCAGAATTACCTGCTTCGCCATTGAAGGTTTTGAGGTTTTCATCAATGAACTCGTGGATATCATCGTTGGTATTGTAAATTTCCCAAACTAAACCCTTAATAAAGGCGATTTGGTCTTGACGCTGTTTACCGGTCACTTCTGAAGGAACATTTTTCAGAATGTAGAGAATCCCCAATAGTTTGATAAAGTCAGGATGATTGCGTCCTAAAGTGCGCGTAAGTTTGCCAAGATTATAAGTGATAAATTTGGTGTAAGACTCTAACCGCAGGGGCAATTTTAAGCTGTAATAGTTAACAGTTAAACCGTTTTGCTCATATTGCAATTGGATGTCTCCCTTTTCTAAGGAAACACCGTAAAAGTCTCCCAGTAAAGGCGCGAGAATACGCTGTTCGCGATCGCCAAAGGGAGCATTCCAGCATACATCGAAGTAGTCAGTATAGCTAGAATCTGGGCCATGTTCTAACACATCCATTAAGTAGGCGTTTTCGCTACTATAAGCCATGTGGTTGGGTACAATATCTTGTAACCAGCCCATACCAAGACTTTGGAGTTCGCTTACTAGTCCCTCAAAGGATTCAGTACTACCTAATTCTGGATTGAGTTGAGCAGCATCTACGACATCATAACCATGTGTACTACCAGATCTAGCTTTGAAGATGGGGGAAGCGTATAAATCGGAAATACCTAAATCAGCCAGGTAAGATGCGATCGCTTTTGCGTTGTCAAAGCCAAATTGCGATGTAAATTGAATTCGATAAGTAGCTTTAGGAATTCGCATAATATTGTTGTTTTAATTGAGAAATATTTTTTCTTTGCGCCTTTGCGCCTTTGCGTGAGACTTTTTAACAAACCGCAAAGACGCAGAGAAAATAGTAACTAATCGAGTTCATACAGCACTAAACTGTTAGCTTTCACCTGCAATTCTTGTCCTACAGACAATATTTCAGGTGCTTGGGAACCAGGGCCACCCCATGCTGTATCAGCAGAGTCTAATCGTTTGTGAGCAGTGCTTTCAATTGGTAAACTTACTGTTATTGGAGATTGATTAAAATTCAGCACAAATACCACTTGATTTGCTTCACTCCAACGACGCACTATGACAAATTGTTTATCATCATCGCTAGTAGCTTCGATACATTCACGGTCTTGTGTTAAAAGTGCTGGATGCGTTTTGCGCCAATTAATTAACTCACGATACCAATCTAATAAAACTTTGTGCTTTCCTTCGTTGCGTAATTGCCAGTTAAGTTTACATCGCAAAAAAGTTTCTGCCGATTCTGGATCTGGTGGATCTTCATCATAGTGAAAAGCTTCAAATTCTTCTCTGCGTCCGGCCCTTACTGCTTGAATTAAATCAGGATCGGAGTGACTAACAAAGTACATAAAAGGTGCAGTTTCGCCGTATTCTTCACCCATGAATAATAGAGGTAAGTGAGGTGATAGCAGTACAGCACCGGCGGCTAATTTCAATCCTTCAAAGGAAATCCTCTCCCAAAGGCGTTCACCCTTCATTTGATTGCCGATTTGGTCGTGATTTTGAATGCAGACGGAAAATTGTGATGGCGCGCGATCGCGGCAAGGGATACCATGAAATCGTTTACGATGGGGGGCGTACTGCCAATCATAGACAAAGGTATCTTGATAAGCTTTGGCTAGTTGGGCGCATTGTCCATAATCTTGATAATAACCTTGGCGATCGCCTGTTAACAATGCGTGTAATGCATGGTGAAAGTCATCACTCCACTGGGCATCAAGTCCATAGCCACCCAATTCTGCAGGACGAATGATTTGGGGATTATTCAGGTCACTTTCGGCAATTAAGTAGCGTTTGCGCCCACCATCCTGGGAAAAGCTATGAACTGCTTCGGCTAGTTCCCACAAAAAATGTTTTGCCCCTAAATCGTAGATTGCCTGAATTGCATCCAGCCGCAGTGCATCAATATGAAACTCTCCCAACCAATACAGCGCATTTTGGATAAAATAGTGACGCACACCTTGACTGTGGGCATCATCAAAATTCATCGCATTGCCCCAAGGGGTTTTATAGGTTTTGGTAAAATAAGGGGCGAATTGACCCATGTAGTTACCTTCTGGGCCAAAGTGGTTATAAACCACATCCAGCACTACAGCAATATCATGTTGATGACAAGCATTCACCAGTTCCTTTAAATCGGCTGGTGTACCGTAGGAATTTTGCACAGCAAACGGGTAAACTCCGTCATAACCCCAGTTGCGGTATGCCAGAGAAGCTTCAATATGGGTATCTCCGGGAAACTGGGCAATGGGCATGAGTTCAATGGCGTTAATTCCCACTTCTCTAAGTTCTGCCAGGCGGGGAATAATAGCAGTGAAGGTGCCTTCAGAAGTAAATGTGCCCACGTGGAGTTCATAGAAAATCATCGATTCTAAGGAAACGCCAGTCCAGTTGTCATCTGTCCAATTGAATTGAGGATCGACAACCTGCGATGGCCCGTGAACTCCTTCGGGTTGATACTGTGATGCAGGATCGGCAAAGGCGTTTTCTCCATCCAAAACATAGCGATAAAGCGTGTCTGGATATACATCATTAACTTTTGTCTGCCAGTATCCCTCTATGTGGGGTTTGAGCGGAATTACTTCTTCTTGTGGTGTCAAAATTTGCACCGCAACGCTATTTAGTGTAGGCGACCAAACTGTAAACTCACACTCTCCGTTACCCAAGTAGTTAGCACCAGTTCTCACGCAGTATCCTCCCGTTAGATAATGTCTTTCTTGGTATTAGACATCGCGCCAGATAGCATCATGGATGGTCTAGCCGACATTTTTCCAGCACCCACAGGCGGATTTTTTTTAGCCAAAAAGCTTGTCTATTCACCTATATAAAGAAGATGCGGTAAAAAAACTCTATCTAATTGAGTAATTTTGTCAAATTAATTGAGATACTGCCTAGACGCGATCGCTGTTTGTTTTTGTGGTAAGTCAAAGAATCAGCACATATAAGAAAATGCAATTATTGAGAATCACTAGATAAGTGAAGCAATATTCACATGATTGATCACGACCGTTTATTTAAAGAACTAATTTCTACATTTTTTCTCGAATTTTTAGAATTATTTTTTCCTCAGGTAATGGCTTATCTAGAACCTGAATCATTAAAATTTCTAGACAAAGAAGTATTTACCGATGTTACGGCTGGTGAACAATATGAAGCTGATTTAGTAGTACAAATAAGATTCCGAGGAGGCAACACTTTTGCTGTCGTAGCGTTTGTACTCAATATTAGTGATCCGGGATTTGTTATCAGCTACAGCAGCACCGCGATCTGTTAGAGATAGCTTGGCTGGTTTATAGCCTTTTAATACCAATTCTTCAAAATAAAGCTACACATGGACAGCAGGGGGGCAGAGGGCAGGGAGCAGGGGGAGAATTATCTGTAGCAAGGATTTAGAGAAATGGTATAAGTCGGTGATTCGCAAAATCACCGGACACCGGGACAACAAAGGGCTTGACCCTTATATAGATATTGATATTGATGAGGTGCGGGGGGCGATCGCCACTTTATGATCAACAAAACTGATTTGACTAGATAGTCACATAACAGTCACATAACAATCACAAAAGCGCGATCGCTTCACTCGCAGCGCTGCAAGTTTGCCGTTTCTATTGGAGGTATAAATTTAGACGCTAATCGCTAATTACTCTTAACGGGACTTAAACATTTTTGAGGTCAAAACAAGCCTCAAACCTTTGCAGGGAAAGGGAAATACACCAAATACATAAAAATGCCTGAAACCCATATATATCAACAAACAAAGCAAAATGATGTCAAAGTCTTGTGGTATATGCGTTTGAGGTTATTTTGTCGGTGTTTTTTGTCTAAGTCCCATTAAAGATATCACTGACAATTCGGGTAAACAGTTGCTCAACGGCAAACATTTACAAGGTAAGTTAATGGCTAAAGTTGCCAATCTACTTTTTAATGAGTTAATTGACGCGATCGCAAAACCCAAGTGATGAATGATTAATCCCCTACACTAAAGTAGAGGGTTGTTAATTTCCCTAAAGGTTACTAGAGTGAATGTTAATTAATGCTGATCTGTTACTGCAATATCAACGCTGTAAGCGCCGACCTTTTTTAGATAGTCACGGTGATAAAAGCCAGCGAGATTCTCCTAATGAGTTGCTGCTAAAACTACAACAAGACAAAATCGCTTATCAAAAGGGTATCTTGGCTAACTTGGCTTACCAGCAGCCAGATTATCCTAAGGGAAACTTGAAAGCGGGGCAAGCAGCAACTTTAGAATTGATGCAGCGTGGCGTTGACTATATTCATCGAGGTGTATTGTTAGTCAATTACAACCAGTGGGTAGATACAGAACCACACGCTCAACAATATACCCTGCTTAGTCGTCCAGATTTACTGGTGAAACAGCCAGGACAATCTTGTTTTGGCGATTGGATGTATGTTCCAGCTAGTATGGAAATGGGTAAACGCCCTAAGCAAGAATATCAAGTGGGAGTTGCCTTTCATGCCCAAGTTTTGGCGATAGTGCAGGGAGTTACGCCCCCAATTGGGTTGCTAAAGCTGCGTACCAAAGAAACTACTTATACAGTAGATTTACTGAAATGGTCGCCACAGATGCAGTTGATTTTGGCGGAGTTGATTCAAGCTTTAGAGTCATCAGATGGGGCAGAAGTATTTATTTCTCGGCAAAAATGCAATCTTTGCCACTGGTACAGCCAATGTTATGCGATCGCGCAATCCCAAAAACACCTCTCACTGTTACCAGGAGTATCACCGCTGCGCTACACTCAACTCCAAGAACTCTCCCTCACTACACTAGAATCTGTTGCTAGTACTAGCCCAACCGTCCTCGAAAATCTGCCTGGTTTTGACACACAGGTAGCACACAAGCTAGTAGTACAAGCTCAATCTGTACTACAAAATCGTCCGTTTATCTTACCCTACCCTTTACCAATAGAAAATATCACTTTTACGGCTCCGATTGAGATTTACTTTGATATTGAGGCTCAACCAGACTTAAATTTAAATTATTTGTTAGGTGTATTGGTAGTTAATCGGCAAACTAACACAGAACAATTTTATTCTTTGTTAGCAGCAAGACCAGAAGATGAAGGCTTAATTTGGCAGCAATTTCTAGATTTAGTCTGGCAATATCCCGAAGCCCCAATTTATCATTTTTGTGCCTACGAATTCGATACAGTTAAACGGCTGGCTAGGCTGTATCAAACCCCTTATTCTTCAGTAAGGCCTGTATTAAATAGGTTTGTAGATGTTTATGAACAATTAACTCAAAGCGTAGCCTTACCCATTGAAAGCTATGCTCTAAAAGCAATAGCTCGTTGGTTAGGGTTTGAATGGCGCGATAAAGAAGCCAGTGGGGCTAAGTGTATTTACTGGTATGACCAGTGGTTAGAAACAGGTGATCGCACTTTATTGGAAATGATTCAACGTTACAACGAAGATGATTGCCGTGCTACCCACAATGTCAAAAATTGGCTAGTAAAATTTTTCTTGGAAGAATATTATTTGCGACCAGCATAAATTCAATAGGTAGCGCAAACGCATATGCACTACTCACTTCGTCCAGCTAATAATGATGATTTTGACTTCATCTGGAACCTTCGTATAGCAACAATGAAGTCATTAATCGAAATCACATATGGTTGGGATGAAAAAGAACAAAAAAATTATGCTCAAGAGTCACTCACGGATAACATCGTGCTTTTAGATGGCGCACCTGCTGGGGTACTCACCATTTCCTACTGGCAAAATGAACTTCACCTAACCTGGATAGCATTACTTCCCAGTTACCAGCATCATGGATTAGGCACAAAGCTTTTGCTTCATGCTCAACAAGAAACTCATAAATTGAGTAAACCATTGACCCTACAGGTTTTAAAATGTAGCCCAGCTTTCTCCTTCTATCAACGACATGGGTTTTCCATCTATGATACAAATGGTTTACACAAAGTTCTCATGCGTTGGCAACCAAATAAAACATTGTAATTAATAGGTGAACTTTGCAAGAGAAGATTTGATGAGGTTAGATCTCTAGTTTTTATATTTAGATTTAGCGTGATATTGTATTTGATGACTTTGACACTTTAGCGATCCCTATCCATGCAGATCATCAAAAAACTCTTCACTTGGCGAAGAATTATTTATTTTATTATCCCTATATTAATTATCAGTTTCTTAGCCAGTAATTTAACATCGGGGGCTGTAACAATTAGTAGTATAGAGTTTATTGGAGAAGCGACTATACCGAAAGGATTAACTTTGCAAAACACTCTCGTGGGAGGGTTATCTGGAATTACCTACGATGCCAAAAATGACCTTTATTATGCTATTTCCGATGACCGGGGAAACAAAGCTCTTCCCCGTTTCTACACTTTAAAAATTGACCTCAGCAAAGGTTCAATAAAAAATGGTGATGTTGTTCCTGTTGGTGTGACAACGCTGTTAAATGAAAATGGTGAAAAGTTGGCTCCTAGTACTAGCGATACAGAAGGTATTGCTTTAACTAACAAAAAAACCGTTTTCATTTCTTCAGAAGGTGATTTTGGGCAATTCATGAATCCTTTTATTAAAGAATTCTCATTAGCTACTGGTAAGGCGATAACAACACTACCCATACCAAACAAATTTTTGCCCAATCAAAACAGTAAGCATGGTATCCGCAACAATTTGGCTTTTGAAAGCCTCACCTTGGCACCAGATGAAAAAAAACTTTTTACAGCTACCGAAAATGCTCTGATTCAAGATGGGCCAGCAGCTCAACCAAATATCAGCACTCCCTGCCGAATTCTACAATATAACCTGCTAAGCAAGAAGCCAGAAAAGGAATTTTTGTATCCAACTGAACCAGTCTCACCCTTTTTAAATTTTACTGGCAAGTTTGCCAGCGGGTTACCTGATTTAGTGGCCCTCGATAATCAAGGAAGCTTTCTGAGTTTAGAACGTTCTTTTACAGGCTTAGGATTTGCTATTCTCCTGTTCCAAGTTTCCTTAGAAGGTGCTGATGATATTCAGCATTTCGATAGTATGAGGAGTGTTAAGCAAAAAATTACACCTGTGCAGAAAAAATTGCTGTTAGATTTGCGAGGGCTTGAGGTGTTGCTAGACAATATTGAAGGCTTAACTCTTGGCCCGATCTTACCTGATGGTCAACGCACCTTAATCTTGGTCAGCGACAACAATTTTAATGCCCTACAACGTACCCAGATATTAGCCTTTAAGCTGAAAATCGAATCACAACTAATCAGGCTCTTGCGCCGTCTCATCCCAAATTTCCAGCGCTAACTTCAAAAATCTATTTGTAAATATTTCCTGCTTTTTCTTGAACAACGGTACGGTGAGTGCCAATACAGTTTGGTTAAAGGGGAAAGCTTTTAATGTACCCTTTTCCCAAACCACAAGGGCGATGAAAATTAATTATCCGAACCGTATGAGGGCGGAACTAGCCACAACGTAATAATCAACGTTTGAGAGCACAGTCAGTAGTACTCACCCTACAACAATTGCATTGCTCCCTGATTATTTTGGCTAGCTACGTGTATTTACTGAATAAACTAAGCAAATTAATCATGCTGATTTGTGGATTCAGTGTAATTTACCATACATTTCTCTTAACAAATATGTTACACCATGTTTAAGAGTTATTGCAGACCAATTTTCTTGAATTTTATTAAAAACTAACCTAATTTTGTTATAAATTTTACCTGACATAATTAACTTTCTATAATTGTTAATGTTTTTTCAGATAAAATAAAGGCTGAAATAGGGCTTTATTAATAAATTTCTGGTTTTTTATTTAATAAAAAATTTTATGGTTAATCCAATCCCTAATGTAGCTAATGCTAAAACTGAATTAGATGTTTATATTGGTAAACTCCTCAATAATCGCTATCTAATCAGAGATTTGATTGGCAAAGGCGGGATGGGTAGGGTTTACCTAGCAGAAGATGTTGCCAAAGGCGGAATGCCAGTTGCAGTAAAAATTCTATCGCTCAGCCTGGGAAGTCAGCAAATAACCCAACGCTTTGCTAGAGAAATTTTTATTGGTGCTCAATTAGGGCGTAAAAGTAAAAATATTGTCAGGATGTTTAGTTATGGTGTAACTGAAGAAAATATTCCTTATTATGTGATGGAATATCTCCAAGGTAAAAATCTTAAACATATCCTGAAAAATCAAACATTTACAATCTCAAAAATTTTAAATATTTGCGAGCAAATTTGCTTAGGTTTACAGTGCGCTCATCAAGGTATCATCCTCAAAGGAGAAAATTACCCGATTGTGCATCGGGATATTAAACCAGAAAATATCTTCATTATTGAAGATGATAAAAGAGAGAATCTGGTCAAAATTCTAGATTTTGGTATCGCTAAATTTTTAACAGAGCGCAGTGGAATGACACTCACTGATTCTTTTATTGGTAGTTTACCTTACTGTTCGCCAGAACACATGGAAGGACGCAAACTGCTGGATGTCCGCTCTGATATTTACAGCTTGGGAATCTTGATGTTTGAAATGTTTACAGGAAAACATCCATTTCACACAACAAGTAACTCTTTTGGTATTTGGTATCAAGCTCATCACTTTCAAACACCACCTGCATTTGAAGAGGTTAATCCGCAAGTCAAAATACCCCAGTCTTTACAAAAATTAGTGCTGCGTTGTTTAGCCAAAGAAGTTAGCGATCGCCCACAAAATATTAAAGAAATATTTGAAAGTTTAGAACAAGTCAAATTGGAAATTGCTCGTAGTTCCAATAGTAGTAGTGATAGTTTACAAGCTTCTCCTATATTACAAATAGTACCTGTAACATCATTGTCAGAAAAAGAGTGTTTACAGAAAATATGGCCTAAAAATAGACCAATTGCACCTATTGGTTTTCCCTATTTATTACATACATTACAAGGAACTATTCCCACATTTTGGGCGATGTTACCCCCACAAGAAATTACTAAATTTTTAAATAAGTCGCATGGCGCTGAATTTATTGCCAAAATGAATGTATATCCCATGATTTTATGGAGTACATTACTATATAATGCCCAAAATTCTCAAGCTAAATGGCTTTCTTGTTTCTTAGACATGAAAGATAACAAAGGGCAAAAAATACTGCGTAGTTTAGCAGAAACAGGCTTTTATCATTTGTTATTTTTTTCTTTAGAAGAACCATATAACTGTACCCATGTGATGACGTTGACTCTTAATGCTAGCCAACGTCAGCAATTGCTAGATTGGTTAGCTAGCGATCAAAATGCAAATGAATTTATTTCTGCAAAACAAGCGAAAATTATTTTAAAGGCAGAGTATGAAAGGCTAAAATCTAGCATCATACGCAAATTGGTAGCTAATCAACAAAATAAAGAAATTGGTTTTCAATCTTGGATAAGAAAATTATTTTATAATTGTTTACAACTTATCTTGCATCATTGATTATACTTTGGAAACAATTAATAAAAATAGATAGATGAATCTAAAATAATTTTAAAATTAAATATATATTTAAGATGCTCATGATTTATTTTAGTGAGTATTAAGAGGTTGTAAAAGTGAATCAAAGCTCATTTGCGTCTCCCGATAGTAAAGGTTTACTTGCCAATCGTTATCAACTTATAAAGTTAATTGGCACAGGAGGTATGGGCAAAGTTTTCTTAGCAAATGATGTTTTGTTAGGAGGAACATCAGTTGCTATCAAGTTCCTTGCTCAAACTCTTGTAGACCCAAAAATGCAAAAAGATTTTGCTCGCGAAGCTATGATGAGTGCAGCTTTGAGCCAAAAAAGCATACATATTGTCAAGGCGTATGACTATGGTGTAAGTGAACAAGGTAACCCTTTTTATGTCATGGAATATTTATCAGGGAATTCTTTAAAAGAATTCATGCCGATGAAATTGCCAATGTTTATGAATCTGACACGTCAGATTTGTTTGGGCTTACAGTGCGCTCATCAAGGCATGAATATAGATGGCAATATTTATCCACTTGTTCATAGAGATATTAAGCCAGCAAATATCTTAGTTATTCCCGATCCCATATTAGGTCAGTTAGTAAAAATATTAGATTTTGGGATAGCAAAATTTTTAAATTATGTATCAACAATCAGTACAAATAAGGGATTTCGTGGCACTTTACCCTATTGTTCACCAGAGCAATTAGAAGGAGAAGAATTAGATAGTTGCTCAGATATTTATAGCTTGGGTGTAATGATGTTTGAAATGCTTACTGGTGAAAAACCTTGGCAACCAGAAACCGATCACTTCGGTGCTTGGTATAAAGCACATAACTTTGAACCACCAAGAGCGATCGCAGAGGTTAAACCGGAACTGCAATTACCAAAAGAGTTAAATGATTTAATTATGGCTTGTTTGGCAAAAGCACCACGCGATCGCCCCCAAACTAGCACGCAACTGCTGCAAGTCTTGGAAAATATCAATCGGACTTATTATCTGAATTGGCCTGCAAACATGAGTTCAATGAAAATGGGTGGTAGTATTACAGCTGAACCTGCCAATGCCAATAGTTCTCATGTTCCCGCAAAATCTGATTTACCTATGGCTGTGGAACAAACCTGTTGGAAAATGATCTGGCCGCAGAACAAACCAATTCAGGAAATTGTGTTTCCGCGACTTCTCGATAGCGAACAAGGTGCTGTAGCCTCACTATGGCTAATGTTGTCGAAGGCAGAAATCACAAAGCGGGCCATTTCTATCCGTTACAACCAGTTTCTCTTTATTAAATCTCCTCATCCCATGCTGCTGTGGCTGACAGTCTTGTACAATCGGCAATTTGGCCCGAAGTGGCTACCCTGCTACGTAGATATGCAAGACCCCCAAAATCAGAAATTGGTGTATTCGTTAGCAAGAAATGAACGCTACCCTTTAATTTTGTTTACCCTGGAAGCACCTCACTCCTGTGCCAACGTCATGAGCAGTTATATTGATGACACTCAGCGGCAAATGTTGAAAACTTGGCTAGAACAGAGTCAAAACCTACCACCCTCATCTCAGCCCCATTTGACCAAAAACATCTTAAAGCAGCAGTACAAGCAAATGCAATCCCAAATTCTGGAGCATTTGGCCTCAATGCCAACAGCAGTAGCATCAGATTCTCCGAAAAATACTAAATTAGGCTAAAAATAAAGCCTAACTAGTTAAGAGAAGCATCTGGGAGGTGAGAACAAAAGCATTCCGAAGAATTTAGCACCCTAAACTCCTTGACAAGTAGAAAAAAAATCTGCATAATAGCAAAGTTGGCAAATAAGGGACTGTAGTTCAATTGGTTAGAGCACCGCCCTGTCACGGCGGAAGTTGCGGGTTCGAGCCCCGTCAGTCCCGTTCTAAGTTGTGAGTTATGAGTGCTGAGTAAATCCAGGTAAATAGAACTCATTGTCACTATTGACATAAGGATTTATTGATCGCCCTCGACACAGTAAAGCACTGGCTCCCCAGTGCTTGTTATATTGATCATGCTTTGCGAAAGAGAGAAAGAACTGTGACTGTTAGAGTCCGTATTGCTCCAAGTCCGACTGGAAACCTACATATTGGTACAGCCAGAACTGCTGTATTTAATTGGTTATTTGCCCGCCACCACGGTGGGAAATTTATCCTGAGAATTGAAGACACAGACCTAGAGCGATCGCGTCCTGAATACACTGAGAATATCCTGGAAGGCTTGCGCTGGTTAGGGCTGAACTGGGACGAAGGCCCATTTTTTCAATCTCAACGCCTGGATCTCTACAAACAAGCAGTAGAGAAACTGCTAGAACAAGGATTAGCCTATCGCTGCTATACCACTTCTGAAGAACTAGAAGCCTTGCGAGAATCCCAAAAAGCCAAGGGGGAAGCACCGCGTTATGACAACCGTCACCGCAATCTCACCCCAGAACAAGAAGCTGCTTTCAAAGCGGAAGGCCGTAACTTTGTAATTCGCTTCAAAATCGAAGATGGGCGAGAAATTGTTTGGGATGATTTAGTTAGAGGAAAAATGTCTTGGCGGGGTAGCGATTTGGGTGGCGATATGGTGATCGCCCGTGCCTCAGAAGCAGGTATTGGTCAACCACTGTATAACTTTGTTGTTGTAGTTGATGACATCGATATGCAAATTACCCATATCATCAGAGGCGAAGACCACATAGCCAACACAGCCAAGCAAATTCTTCTCTATGAAGCTTTAAACGCAAAAATCCCAGAATTTGCCCACTCACCGCTAATTTTGAACATGGAAGGGCGTAAGCTGTCTAAGCGGGATGGTGTGACTTCGATTTCTGAGTTTAAGCAATTAGGCTTCACCTCAGAAGGCTTAGTAAATTACATGACTTTGTTGGGTTGGTCCCCGCCAGACTCAACTCAGGAAATATTTACCTTAGAAACAGCAGCCAAAGAATTTAGCTTTGAGCGTGTGAATAAAGCAGGCGCAAAGTTTGACTGGGCAAAATTGGATTGGTTAAACAGTCAGTACATCCACAATACCCCAGTTGATCAACTAACTGATTTACTCATACCCTATTGGGAAGCAGCAGGCTTTAACTTTGATGGCGGACGTGATCGCGCTTGGTTAGAACAATTAGCCGCTTTAATTGGCCCTAGCCTAACTCGCCTCAAAGATGCTGTAGCTCAGAGCCAACTGTTTTTTACTGATACAGTTGAATTCAGCGAAGAAGCCAGTAAACAGTTGCAACAAGAAGGTTCTGCTGCTGTTCTCCAGGCGATTCTTGCAGCTTTGGAGAATCAAGAATTGCAAGAAGCCACCGCTCAAGAAATCATTAAGCAGGTGGTGAAAGCCCAAAATGTTAAGAAAGGGTTAGTAATGCGATCGCTCCGTGCAGCCTTAACTGGAGATGTTCATGGCCCAGACTTGATTCAATCCTGGTTACTACTCAACCAAATTGGTTTAGATCGCTCCCGCTTGAGTAAAGCGATCGCAGCAAACAGTTAGCTCGCAGTCTTTGGTAATATTTTAGATTTTTAGAGGCGCACCCAGGTGCGCCTCTATTCATAATATAAGCAGCCACAAGAATTGTGACGGGATTGGGGGACAAGGAGTAGAGGTGATGACAAATGACAAATGACCAATGCCAAATGACAAATGACCAATGCCAAACTAGTTAATTCTTCTATTTTTGGGAACTTGGTGTGTAAAATTCATGTCATCAACTCCACTTAGGTAACCATGTAATTAAAATGCCGAAAAGAGCGCTTAATAGAGGGATAAGATTATCATTGATGGTGTTTACACTCTTAGTCACATCGGTCACTCATGCTGGAGCGGATGTGCAACCAACGCCACCAATATTTGGAGATATCACCATCGGCAAGAATTTTTCCCCAGATCCCTTCACAGTTCGGGGTATGAGTGGCGGCTCAATTCCAAGTAACCGAGTTGCGAAGAGATCGGAAACTGCTACTGGCCCATGTACTGGATTTGTTGATGAAGCACCAGACCATAAATTGGAATTAACAAGTAAATTAGACTACTTGAAGCTGCAAGTCCAAAGTCCTGAAGATACTACACTCATCGTCAAAGGCCCTGGTGGTACATGGTGCAATGACGAGTTTGATGGTAAAAACCCTGGCATGGTTGGTGAATGGCTTCCAGGAACTTACCAACTTTGGGTGGGTTCTTATGTCAAAGGCAAGTATTTTCCTTACACTCTCCAAATTACTGAAGTTAAATAAGCTTTGCGAAGCGCTAAGGGACTTGCAGCCGACAATACATCAGCTTTAGAGAAAGGATTTCATAATCTAAAATCGAGCATCCACAATAGTATAGAGGGGTAGGAGAACAGCAATGGCTTAGGGGGCATGGCTTTGAGAATGCTTCCTAATCTTGATGTTTTCTGAATCTTGTTCCTATTGTGGTGCAATTATGTATTAAAATTAAGTTAACTTTAATTAAGATTAGTATCGTCGTTCTAGATTTGCTGTAATGCCCTTATAGTTCTAGGACGCTGCACGCAAGACATCAGATTAATCAAAATGGATTGATCAAGATCCGTTTCACAGCTATCTAGCAACCAACAAAGGATGGATGATGACAAAGAAGTTTTGAATTACCGGATGAAACACCCGCTAGACAGCGTTGCTAGCAGGGTAAGTTAGTTTGAAAAACTTTATACTTTTTACTCCCATATCATCCTGTTAACGTCAGGATGATTGCATCATTTGGTTGCTAAAGCTGATGAGTTGTATTGGCGTTTAGAGGCAGATTAAAATGAAATTTTCCTGGAAAGTCCTATTACTCTGGACATTGCCTGCTTTGGTAATTGGCTTTTTCTTCTGGCAAGGGGCATTTGCTGGCGCTCCTGCTGACATGACGAAGAATGCAGCCAATACCCGCATGACCTATGGCCGCTTTTTGGAATATTTGGACGCTAATCGCGTTAGTAGTGTAGATCTTTATGAAGGTGGTAGGACAGCGATTGTCGAAGCCGTAGATCAAGATATCGAAAATCGTATTCAACGCTGGCGCGTGGATCTGCCTGTTAACGCACCTGAGTTAATTAGCAAGCTGAAAGAAAAAGATATTAGTTTTGATGCCCACCCCATGCGGAATGATGGGGCAATTTGGGGACTTTTAGGCAATCTGGTTTTTCCAATTATATTGATTGCTGGGTTGTTCTTTTTGTTCCGTCGTTCTAGCAACCTCCCAGGCGGGCCAGGTCAAGCGATGAACTTCGGCAAATCGAGAGCGCGCTTTCAAATGGAAGCCAAAACTGGCGTTAAATTTGACGACGTAGCCGGTATCGAAGAAGCGAAAGAAGAACTGCAAGAAGTTGTCACCTTCCTGAAACAGCCAGAAAGATTTACAGCTGTTGGCGCACGCATTCCCAAAGGTGTGCTATTAGTTGGGCCTCCTGGAACTGGTAAAACTTTACTGGCAAAAGCGATCGCCGGGGAAGCGGGTGTACCCTTCTTCAGTATTTCCGGTTCAGAATTCGTAGAAATGTTTGTGGGTGTAGGTGCGTCTCGTGTACGTGACCTATTTAAAAAAGCCAAAGACAACGCCCCTTGTATTATCTTTATCGATGAAATTGATGCAGTCGGTAGACAACGGGGTGCTGGTATCGGTGGTGGTAACGATGAGAGAGAACAAACCCTCAACCAACTGCTCACCGAAATGGATGGTTTTGAAGGTAATACAGGCATCATTATTATTGCTGCCACCAACCGTCCTGATGTATTAGACTCAGCATTGTTGCGTCCCGGACGCTTTGACCGTCAAGTAACTGTCGATGCACCGGATATTAAAGGACGTTTGGAAATCTTACAAGTCCACGCCCGCAATAAGAAACTAGATCCCAGCGTATCCTTAGATGCGATCGCACGTCGCACACCTGGATTCACAGGTGCAGATTTAGCCAACTTACTCAACGAAGCTGCTATTCTCACCGCCAGAAGACGCAAAGAAGGAATTACCCTCACCGAAATTGATGATGCGGTGGATCGGGTAGTTGCTGGGATGGAAGGAACTCCCTTGGTTGATAGCAAGAGCAAGCGCTTAATTGCTTATCACGAAATTGGACACGCCTTAGTGGGAACTGTCTTAAAAGACCATGACCCAGTACAGAAAGTTACCCTGATTCCTCGCGGACAAGCTCAGGGTTTAACTTGGTTTACACCCAACGAAGAACAGGGGTTAATTTCTCGTTCCCAACTGAAAGCCCGGATTACTGGTGCTTTAGGTGGACGCGCTGCTGAAGAAGTTATTTTTGGTGCGGCGGAAGTTACCACTGGTGCAGGTGGCGACTTACAACAGTTGTCGGGAATGGCTAGACAAATGGTAACTAGGTTTGGGATGTCAGATTTAGGCCCCCTATCTTTGGAAAGCCAACAGGGAGAAGTCTTCTTGGGTCGTGACTGGACAACCCGATCTGAGTATTCCGAAGCGATCGCATCTCGGATTGATGGTCAAGTCAGAGCGATCGTGGAAGAATGCTACCAAATAGCTAAGAAGATAATTCGTGACAATCGTAGCGTCACAGATCGTTTAGTTGATCTGCTGATCGAAAAAGAAACCATTGACGGCGCTGAATTCCGTCAAATCGTGGCTGAGTATACTGATGTACCTGAAAAGCCTCAGTATGCACCTCAGCTATAATCACTGATTGACAATTTGTTAAATCGATGGGTATGGGAACAACACCATACCCATTTTTTTATGCTTAAAGTATTGAAAACTCTAAATATTTGAACGTTCTATAGGTCGCTTGAGCGCTTCATCTGCGCGCATTTGTCTAAACTGCTTGCGAACTGATTCTAGGTCTTCTTCTGTTTTAATAGCATTAAAATCTTCAAGAAGTTCTTCAGCTTTAACTATATAAGAAGGATAAAAAGCAATTTTTTCCTGAACGTTGTAAAGTCTTTGAATACTAACAAGTGCTGTTGATAGGAGTCCAAGCCAAGCTGAGGCTGAAAGACCAAGAGGAGCCGACCAAGGGTTTTTAGCATCTTTAAAGGTAGGGCTAGTACCAGTTATGGCAATTAAAACAGTGAGTAAAATAGATAAAGCTATAATTATATTATTTGTGTACTGATTGCGAACAAATCTAGCTTGATAATCATTCCTATATGCTTCTATCTGATTTCTAAGTTCTTGATTTTTATTAACAATTTCATTTGAATTAGACATAATATAAAATTATAATTTAAGTAACTAATAAATTTATCTGGTACGTAATATGTATTAACGCACAAGTTCCAATATGTTATGGAATATTGAGGAGTAATGCGATATTTATTGTTCTTCAGCAATTTTTCTCACTTCTTCCACATCTACTTTTAAACGTTCGGCGATTTGCTGAATACTTAATCCAGCTTCCAACAGAATGGGTACAACTTCTAACTTAGTGCTTTTCAGGATACTTTGATAAAAAGCAGTTTTTTTGATATCTTCACCTAAATTCAACATGGTTTCTATTTCCTCCAAGCTCATATTTGGAAACTTGTAGACTACAACAGTTTGGATAAATGCTAGCACTTTCAAGCGAAGATTTTCATCAGTTAACTCTTGTCTTGCTTGGCTGATAAGTTTAATTTCACAAAGCTTTTCTAATTATTTCGGCATCTAATTCTAATAATTCTGCTATTTCCTAAATGCTGAGGCCTCGTTGCACAAGTTTAGGCAAAATTTTTAACTTAGTTTCTAGTTCGCCTTCTTCTTTTGCTTCTTGATAAACTCTAGTTTCTTTCAGCAAGTTTAAATTCAGCATGGCTTCTATTTCCTCGCGGTTTAAATTAGGAAACTTGTAGACTACGATTGTCTCTATAAATTCTAGAACTTTTTTTTTAGATGAGAATATCTGTTAATTCCTCCTTAGCTTTGTTAATTAGGGTTTTGGCAAATTCTCCCGCTTTCTCCTCACTCTCCACAACTAAGCGTACAATTTTCATTCCTAGAGAATCATCTGGTATATATTCAATTTCATCTAGGTAAAAGCGACGTAGATGAGGTTCTAACAAAGAACAATAACGTTGGGGATAGCTACGTTCATTACTGCGTTTGTCATAGATAACTATGGCGAACCAGTCAGAGTTGGGTGGCTGATATTGGGTAAAGTAAAGAAAAATACTTGTGAACAATTAGCACGGTTAATTGAGCAATTGCAACGCCTACTGGGAGTTGGCCCCAAGTCAGCCCAACGATTATGAGAAAAACACATCTTCGTAGGGTTTAGCACTGCTAAAGCCTGCATAGCGCAGATCTATTTACTATCCAAGTCATGATTGCTCAAAAGCTGAAATTACTGATTTTGGTAAATCCATAAAAATTACTATGATTTAGCGGCGGCGAAAGCGAAGTAATGTGTAGGCTAGGGCGGAAAAAATCAAGCCTATAGCCAAACTGACGCTAAAGACTTCGATTTGGTAAGAGATAGGGTTTTTGTTTGCTGGGATTTGTGCCAGGATGACAGCAGAGGCAATTTGACTAGTTGCTAGCCCGATACCTGCGATCGCAATGGTAGTGTTGAGAGTGCGATCGCTTTTGGTTTGCTCTAGGTCAATTATCCCCTGGATGGTTTTGATGTAATTCTCAACTAAGGACAATCCTGGGCTGTAGTAAGCTTGGTCTGTTTCAATTTGTACTAGAAACTTATCTTTAGCAAACTCGCTGAATGTTTGTAAAAATTGCCAATCACTATTAGTATCTAATGCTTGCAGCTTTTGCCAGCGTTTTTGATAATTCTTGATGTTAATATCAACAGTTCGGTGGTGGTCTTCTAAATAAGTTAGATTATTAGTATATTTTAACAGAATGTCTGGTGTTTGTTTGAGTATATTTTGTAAATTACTAATATTAATTTCTGGATTTTGCGATTCTTGGTTTAAATTACTAATTATGAGTTGGGCTACTTTAGCTACAGTCTTTAAGTTACTTTTAATGGTGCGGCTTTGATTATAAGCCCAAAGGATTTTATTCCGGTATCTCAATAACTGCATCAGTTCTGGATACAGCTTTTTATTCACCTCTCTGATGGCATCTGTTTTCAGTTGATAGGGAAATAAACAGATTAAAAGGTGATAGCCATCACTTTGCTGGGTTTCTGAAGGTAGCCGCCAAAGTTCAAATATAGTTCCGCCAAAAAATTCTCCTTTTCCTCGCAAATCAGCTTGCCAATTTTGCTCAGAGTCTAAGATTAATTGCTCATAACAAGCTTGAGCAGTAGCTTCTGCGTCTTGATTATCTATTGCGAGTTGACCCCAGATAAACCAACTTTGTCCAATTTTACCTTGTTGCTGATTGATTTTAGAGAATATTTCTGTTTGTACCTTTTGCAAACAGGTGATAGGTTGAGGCGCGTATTTATAATCTTTTATGTAATTAGCAGTGCAGTCTATCTGGAGTCCGTAAGTGTCTCCCAATTGCACAGGGTAATAATAACCATCTAGCGGCTTCTGAAAAGGTAGGATGTTTGGATTACTGAGTAACTCATGATAATCGGAACTATCGGTTTCAGCTTGTTGGAGTTTTTCTAGTTGCTGATTATCTAACTGGCTACCATAAATTGTTTGCCAAAATAGTTGACGATTTTCCGTGAGCTTTTCTTCATCTTGCCCTAAGCCTTCTTTCAGGTTATACAGAAATAAATCAATAGTTGGGTAAATTAACTCATATTGTTGACTCATAATTTATAGCAATTCCCATTCAGGTGAGGTACAAAATTATATCGCGCGTTGTAAGGGCACGGCACTGCCCATTGGTGTCAACTTAACGTGAAACCCTTATCAAGTCGTGATGCAAGCGTTTTCTCGCTTCCCGTCAAGATCCGCTTTACCCCACCCCAGTTTTGTCTAAAGCCAAAACGTCCCCTCCCCGCAAGCGGGGAGGGGATTAAGGGGTGGGGTAAAATGCCTGTGGAATAAGCCTTTGAGCTTAAGTTGACACGTATGGGCACTGCCGTGCCCCTACAGGTGTACCTCATTAGACCGGGAAACGCTATAAAATACCCAAGACTAAGAAAGTAAGGTTTGGATGACATCTTTTGCTGTTTTGACAGAATTTAAAGCCTGAAAGATTTGGCTAGATAAAGCAGCTAACTTATTGTGATCAACTTTTTGCTCTAACTTCACTAACGCCGCTTCAACGTCTCTAGAAGAATTATCAATTTCTGTATTGAGAGATTGAGGAACATACTCAGGTGTACTATCAACGCCTTTACTGCGAACTTTAGCGATCGCATCTAAATGTTCCCAGACTCGATCGTATGCTGTTGCTAGGGGTGGATAAGTAGTGGCGATCGCATTCAGTTTACTAATATCCCCAGGAATCGTAATTGTATTTACCTTGGCTTGCACATTATCTGGTAATGGTGCATCAAGTTGAGATAGCGCCAAAATAAAGGCTTTCAGTTCAGAGGCTTCTAGTGGTTGCATGATGGAAATATAAATTTAACGTAAGTAGGTAAGTTTAAATAATTCATCATAGTTCGTAGTTGCGCTTTAGAAGATGTTTGAAAAGTCCTTTTGTTGGTAGCAAAACGTTTTAGATCCCCCTAAATCCACGCCACTTGCTACAACGGGGGGAACCCCCGCAACGCAGTGGCTCCCCTTAAAAAGCAGGGCTGATTCATTCGTAATGGTATGTATTTTGTCAATATGATTGGCGATAAATATCAGAGCAAAAGTCATAAATTGGTGACATTTTGATGCCTAAGATTGAATGCCAAGCTTGTTTTTTTATCTCTTGAACCCTTGCATTTGCAAGCCTTTTAGGGAATGAATCAGCCCTGGGGCTAGGGGGGATCAACAAGTGCCTAAAATCACAGCTAACCACTTTTCAAACAACCTCTTAGCGCTAAAGCGCAACTACGAACCAAATACATTTAAATTTTGCATTATGGAAAGATACCAGTAATTGTAAAAGCTGCCCAGAAGTATGGGTGATTATAGGGTTGATTACTAGGTTCTGGTTGATTCTTAAGGTTATTTAAATGACGTAACAAAAAACGGCGCACAATACCTTCTGCTTCTGGGAGTTTAGCGATTTCCTCTGCATACCATTGTGCTAGTTCGCCGTGAGTGACATTCCGCAACCATTGGGTAGCCTCAGCCAAAGCTATCAGCTTTGATTTACCTTGTTGCAACCGTTCGTAAAACTGAATCATCACTAAAGCACTAGCGGCTGATTCCACAGTCCACAGGGTACTGACAACAGAAGCCACACCGCAACTCATAAAACCACTGACAAGTCCGACATATTCTGTGGTGATAGTGTGATTCCCAGTAATCGCGGTTTCGCAAGCTGCTAAACTGACGAGTTGGTAGCTTAGTAAATCATAATCGCGGATATCCACGAGAGTCAGTTTATCTTGATCTGCTAACGCCAAGTGAGATAAAGCCGGATTGTGGAAGTTATATTCGCCATGCCCTGTAAAGTGTAAAATACCGAAGCCTTGAGGCAAAGCATTGATGACTGCATCTTTTGTCGCTTCCTCAGAACGCTTGCGGGTGTTGTGGGGAAAGATGCGACAAATTGCTTCCGATTCAACTTGAGCAAATTCTAATCCGGGATAACCTGCGCTGTTGGGATGTTCGATACTGAGTAGTTGATGCTGATTACTTCCTTGATTTTCTTTGCGGGTTTGGGAGATTAAGCCTAATTGAAGGCTTGGTAAATAGCTGATGGTGAATTCTGGGGGAAACAGCGCTTGCAGAGGAAAGCGGTGTAAGTCGCGGTGAGGAATTAGAATTAGCTGGGTAATATCTGAGATTTGGGAGACAACAGCGTTGATATCGAGAATCTTACCAAGTTCATCAAGCATTGGGGGTAACTTGTCGCGCCAAGTTTCAGCATCTTCACTCTGCTTTTTACCTTTGCGATAATTGGCGTATTCTTCATTCCAAGTTTTCACCCAGCTTTCAAAGTTATGTAGGCGTTGCGCTGGACTTAGAAGAGTTTCGCTCAAAACAATGGGTGATGGGGTGTTGTACTTGAGGATGAAAGTATGTAAAGCGGCTGGGCTGAGATGCCAATAAACTATGGCAGTATGGGGATTGAGTAATTGTTTCATCTCCACCCATTTGGGAGAGGTATCACTCCAGTTATCCAGCAGCCAAGACAAGCAAGCATTTTTTCCCTGTTCTGCTAATTCCAATGCAGCACACCAGTTTCCTGACTGTACTGCTAAATCAACAGTAACCTGCTGAAAGCCTGCAAACTTTAAAGCTAATTGCTTTTTCTTGTTAGGACTTTTGCACTCATCCAGCAAGCGCCGTAAAACATCCGTTCCTCGTCGCTGTAGTTCTTCAGCTTTAGCCGTTTCCCCCAAATCCAACTGAACACGAATTAAATCGCGCAAAACTTCCAGATGCAACTCAGGAAAATTTACTTTCGTAAGAGTTGTCAGTGCGTCATTATAGCTGTTAACAGCTTTGTACCAATAACTGTGGTGATGAGAATATCCTCGCCCTTGGAAATAATGAGCATTACCTATTGCTTGATGCAATTTTCCCCAACCTTCTGGGTAGGTGTCTTGAAGACAATATTTTAAACCTTCCTCATAGCTTGCCAATGCTCCCTTATAGCTGCGCTGGTTAAGGCGAGGATTTAGTTTAGCAATGGCACTAGAGAAAGCCAAAAATTCATTAAAACTATGGAGATTTCCGACTGCTACACCCCGGTTGATCCAAGCTTGGTGGTAGTCGGGTTTGATTTTGAGGGCGTTGTCAAAAGATGCGATCGCTTCTTCATAACGTCCTAAAATATACAGTGTAAAACCACGGTTATTCCAAGCAAAGTCGAAGTCGGGTTTGATTTTTATGGCTATGTCGCAGGATATGATCGCTTCTTCATAACATCCTAAATTAGCTAGAGCAGAACCCTTGTTGCTCCAAGCTTCATGGTAATCGGGTTTAATTTCCAGAGCAATGCTCCAGGATGCAATCGCTTCTTCATATTGCCCTAAATTAGCCAGTGCGATACCCCGGTTGTCCCAAGCTAGGTGGAAGTCAGGTTTGAATTTAAGGGCATTGTCATAAGATGTGATCGCTTCTTCATATCGCCTTAAATCAGCCAGAGCAGAACCCTGGTTGTTCCAAGCTAGGTGGAAGTCAGGTTTAAATTTAAGGGCATTGTCATAAGAAGTGATCGCTTCTTCATTTTGCCCTAATTTACCTAGCACTACACCTCGGTTGTACCAAGCTTGATCAAAGTTGGGTTTGATTGCGATAGCTTGATCGTAGGATGCGATCGCTTCTTCATATCGTCCTAAATTATCCAGCGCCAAACCCCTTGCACTCCAGCCGGAATTACAGCTTGGATCAATTTCTTGGGCTTTGTTGTAGTTTGTCAACGCCTCTTCATATCGTCCTAAATCACGCAGAGAATTGCCACGCTGATGCCAAGTTGAGTGGTCATTTGGTTTGATTTTGAGGGCTTCATCATAAGATGCGATCGCTTCTTCATATTTTTCTAAATTAGCTAATGCAACACCCCTATGGTTCAAAGCTTCGTGGTATTCGGGTTTGATTTTGAGAGCATTGTCATAAGATATGATCGCTTCTTCATATTTTTCTAAATTACGCAGCGCTAAACCTCTGTTATACCAAGCTTCGTGGTAGTCAGGTTTTATTTTGAGGGCATTGTCATAAGATGTAATTGCTTCTTCATATTTTTCTAAATGAGCTAGCAAAATTCCTCGAATGTACCAAACTTCCTGGTAATCAGGTTTGATTTTGAGGGCATTTTCATAAGATGTAATTGCTTGTTCATTTTGCCCTAAAATACCTAGTGCTAAACCTCTGTTATACCAAGCTTCATGGTAGTTGGGTTTGATTTGAAGGGCGTTGTCATAAGATGCGATTGCCTGTTTATATTGTCCTAAATTAGCCAGCGCTAAACCTCGAATGTACCAAGTTGAGTGGACATCTGGGTTGATTTGAAGGGCGTTGTCATAAGATGCAATCGCTTGTTCATTTTGCCCCAACATACCCAAAACCACTCCTCTGTCATGCCAAACTTGGTAGTTGCCAGGTTTGAATTTCAGGGCGTTGTCATAAGATGTGATCGCTTGTTCATATTCTCCTAAATGAGCTAGCGCCCCACCCCGATTGTTCCAAGCTTCGTGGTTGTCGGGTTTGAATTTGAGGGCGTTGTCAAAAGATGCGATCGCACCTGCAAAATCCCCTGACATAAATTGTTCATTACCTTGGTTAAACCAAGCTTCCGCATCATCTGTAATATTTATCGCTGCTTCTTCCTCCGCGTCCTCTGCGCCTTTGCAGTTCGTTTCTTCCTCTCGCCTCAACAACCCCTTGCCGATATCATAAGCAACATCACTAACATCTCCAACACCCAACTCACCCAACTGCACCATCCGCCTTGCTAACTCATCATTCTCTGTAGTTGAAGCTAACAACCTTTCACCAAAGCCACGCAACCACTCCACTAAGTTCGCCTGATTGATGCGGTTTCCATCCAAAAAACCTTTTACCCGTCCCCGACTCCAGCCTTCATCATTCACTCCCGCTAACAACTGGAGAAATAAAGATTCATATTCCGTATGTGTCAATTGTTTGCGTATTTCTCCAGTTTCCTGTGCTGCTAATGGCGGAGAAACAATCTTTTTTCTGCCAAATAATTGCTGAATCAACCTTTTGAGCCATCGCCAAAGCCGCTTGAGCATTTGCCGCAACCTTGTATCGCTTTTATCAAAATATTTTACTCTAGCGAGTTGACTGAAAATAATCTTGTCCTAACAATAAAATGTTGCTCACCAATGTCTTTTATTATGCTTGGCAATGACTTACCCTTGCGATCGCCATAACTTGTTACTTCATCAAAAAAACATATAAAGTCTAATTTCGTCATCAAAATTTTGATTTGCTGGCTCATTTTGGTGTTTTCCGCAAGCAAAATGCCTTATTGCCTACTCATTAAGCCTTAACACCTTCTCAAAATGCCTTACTACCTTCTCATTTTGGTGTTTTCCGCAAGCAAAATGCCTTATTGCCTACTCATTAAGCCTTAATGCCTTCTCATTTCGGTAAATCACGCACTCATTTTGGTGTTTTCCGCAGGCAAAATGCCTTATTGCTTACTAATTAAGCCTTAATGCCTTCTCATTTCGGTAAATCACGCACTCATTTTGGTGTTTT
>JAVRCF010000004.1:29046-130727 GCA_034530935.1 Aulosira sp. DedQUE10
GCCTTAATGCCTTCTCATTTCGGTAAATCACGCACTCATTTTGGTGTTTTCCGCAAGCAAACAGATATATTTATTTCTCAGTTACCTTTATTGTTTTCTCATTTTAGTAATTTACATCCTTATAAAGGCGATGTATTTGCTTCTTCCAAGGTGAGACGCAACGCGTAACTGCTTCCCTCTAGAGCTATGCGTCTATACTGTTGAGCAAAAGCAATCTTAATAAGTCGGCGCTAATATTTTACTAAGCTCGCACAATAGTAATAGTACGGCCATTGTTTGTAGTTGTAACTTCTGTGGTTAATCGCTCTTCTATTGGCAAAGCTTTGGCGCGTAAATCGAAAATTATCAACCAACCAAAATTTACTCCTAACCTTGCCAAATAAGAATCTAATTGTTCAATACCTGATTCCATTGGATCTTTTCTTTTATCCCGCCAAGCTTTTAACTCAATTCCCAATGTGACTATCCCATATCTGAGACATAAATCCATGCGATCGCGTCCAATTGCATATTCGCGTTCTAAGGTTCCACCGCCATTCACTACGCGATGCAAAAATGCCATGAGTACCAAGTGGGGTGCTATTTCATGGTAAGCAGCACTACCTAGTAATGGTTCCCCATGTTGTCGCCAGAATGCTAAAAACGCCTGCAATAAAGCATCCGGATCTAATTCACCTTCCAAAGTTAACCAAGTAGGTGCAATTTGAGGTAGAGAAGCCATCGGTGTTACCGTTAATACTCTGGGTAACACCTCGCGGTAAATTGGATTGGCGATCGCTAATCCTCCCAAAGGGTCAATTTTACACAAACCCAAGTCAATGACAAACTGAATATCATCATTGGGCACATTCCCTAGTTCTAATCCTGCCAGTATCGGTTCAATAATTGCCTTAACTCTCGGTTCTCGCAGTCTTTCTGCTAGGGAATCAAGGTGAGTATCTTGCCTAATAATTAGCACTTCTTTGGCTTGGTGAATATGCTCCTGTGTAATTGCCAGTGCAGTATCCGTTACCATTTCCTCAACAATTTCCTTCGCAAGCGCATTGACTAACCAAGGCTGTCCCTGAGTTAAATAAAATGCTGTCTCAATTGCTTCTTTTGTAAAAACTTGTCCAGTGTCGTCAGTATGTTGCTGGTATAACTGCTTAACTTCCTCAGCATTAAAATCTCTTAAGGTGAGGGAACGAACTTTGATATTAAAGGGACTGGCTGTATTTAATCTGTCGCTACCCCCAGAAGCAACCTTATAATCGCGTACATCTCGTAAACCGATTAAACCCACAGATAAGGGAAAGTTTTGCGGACGACCAATATAACCATCACGCAACTGTCGTAAAATCGAAATCAGTGCTTTATCTTGCAAAGAGTCAATTTCATCGATAAACAGCACTAAAGGTCGTGGTGAAGCTTGTGCCCATGTTCTGAGACTGGCTTGAATCCTCTGTCCTTCTGGCGCTTCATCCCAAGCAGGGGGTTGCAGTTCTTTCGGTAAGCGAATTGCGATCGCCTCACGCCAAGCACCCAGAATTGCTAACTCAGCTGTTCCCGGATCATCGCTAAATGGTGCGCCCACTTCCGCAGATACCACGACTGCTGTGTAGCGTCCGCTTTCCGTAAGTTGTTTTGCCAAAGCCAGCATTGCAGTAGTTTTACCAGTTTGGCGAGGTGCATGGATGACAAAATAGCCTTCTTGAGCAATTAGTCGCTGTAAATTTGGTAACCGCATGGTTGGCGGTAACATATAGTGAATGTCCGCTTTACAAGGGCCTGCGGTATTAAACCAACGAGACATAGGCATTTGGTCATTGCGTTAGGCGGATTCCCTAACTTGTAGCAACTGCTGTGCTAATATACGCCGATGATATCAAGTCAGCTTGATTATAGCGGTTCTCAATTGCATAGAATACAGACCATTCGTAGGGGCACAGCAATGCTGTGTCCTATTGTGTATTGCATCCAAACGAGAACCGCTAGAGAAAAAGCCAGTTTCCGGCGATAAGAGTCGTAACTCAAGCCCGGAAGCGAAGCAACTCCGGCTCCGCTCCTCATTACCCGCTATTCCTCCCCACCCTACTAAGAGTTGAGGGTGGGGACTCCCGCGATAAAGTTGAATATGGCTACCTGCGTAATTTTGCAGGGAGAACTTACATATATGATGGAAAATTCTGCACAGAGGGAAACTAATTAACGCACTCTTATTGTCCGCGTAGCACTACTAGGTTTGCTACACTTAAATGGGCCTGGTACTTCTATAGTAGTGGCTCATGCCTAGCCCTAGAAGTTGCAAGTATTCGGGATCTGCCTAGATGGAGAATTTGGCTTGATGTTGCTTTGCCTGCGAATTGAAAACTTTGCCCTGATTGACCAACTAGAACTAGAATTTGGTGCTGGACTGAATGTCTTGACAGGTGAAACCGGTGCGGGAAAATCGATTATCTTAGATGCCATTGATGCAGCTTTAGGCGGTAAGGTATCTAGTCGCGTCATTCGTACTGGAACCAGTCGGGCGATGGTAGAAGCTACTTTTAAATCTAACGCTACCTTAGCTGCTTGGTTAAGCGAACAGGAAATTGATTCGATAGATGAAAATTCTGTAGTCATCAGCCGAGAAATTGCTGCCACGGCTAGTAATATCCGGAGTAGATCGCGGGTAAATGGCGTGTTGGTGAATCGGCAGATGATGGTGGGATTGCGCGATCGCTTGGTAGAAATTACTGCCCAAGGTCAAACTGTACAAGTGGGACAATCTGCCCAAGTCCGCGATTGGTTAGATTTACATGGTGGCGACTCCCTCATGCAGCAGCGTCAAGCGATCGCCAATGTGTTTAATTTGTACCAAACAGCACATCTAGCATTAGAAAAACGCCGGACATCAGAACGAGAACGGTTGCAACAATTGGATTTGCTCACCTATCAAGTGCAAGAATTGGGAGCAGTCAATCTCAGCGATGTCAATGAATTAGAGCAGCTATTACAAGAGAGAGAACGCCTCAATCATGTAGTAGATTTGCAACAAATGAGCTACAAAGTCTATCAGGCTTTGTATCAAAACGATAACGAAACTCCAGCCGCTGCAGATTTATTGGGAGACAGCGAAGCCACCTTAAATCACATGGTGGAATATGATGTGCAACTGCAACCACTGTTAGACATGGTGCGGGATGCTCAAGCTATATTAATCGAAGTAGGTAGGCAAATTAATGCCTATGGCGAAGATTTAGAAGCAGATCCTCAGCGTTTAGAGGAAGTAGAAGAACGAATTCGGGAATTGAAGCAGATTTGTCGCAAATATGGGCCTACTCTCCAAGAAGCGATCGCCTACTACCAAAAAATCCAAAGTGAATTAGCCGAACTCAACGACACAGAACAATCGATCGAAAGTTTAGAACAGCAAGAACAAGCAACTTTGGCAAAGCTGACCCAAGCTTGTCAGCAGCTAACTCAATTGCGTCTTACAGCTGCTAACAAATTAGAGTCAAGATTAATCGCCCAACTCAAACCCCTGGCGATGGAAAAGGTGCAGTTTAAAGTAGAGATTGTGCCGACTTCTCCAACCGCTATAGGTGCAGACAAAATTACATTTATGTTTAGTCCCAACCCCGGAGAACCAATACAACCTTTAACACAAATTGCCTCCGGTGGGGAAATGAGCCGCTTTTTACTAGCGCTGAAAGCTTGTGTATCTCAAGCTGATGCAGCCGGGACAATGGTATTTGATGAAATTGATGTGGGAGTTTCCGGAAGAGTCGCCCAAGCGATCGCAGAAAAATTACACCAACTCAGCCAACGTTCACAAGTATTGTGTGTTACCCACCAACCCTTAGTGGCAGCAATGGCAGACCGTCATTTTCGGGTTGATAAGCAAATTATTAATCAAAATAAAGGTAATAAAGCGAACAATGGTAGTAGTGAGCAGCGTACCGTAGTGCGCGTTACTGCCTTGGATGATTTAACCACTCGTCGGGATGAACTAGCACAGTTAGCTGGGGGGAAATCAGCGACAGATGCGATCGCTTTTGCGGAATCTCTCTTATTGCAAGCTGCTAATCATCGGCGCGAAAAATCTTAAAAAAATTCCTAATATTATTGATTTCATAAAATCACACCAAAGCCTCACTACAAACAATTATGGGAATTGGCTGAGACAACGTAGGTAAGCTGTTATCTTGCAACTCATGCATATTATGTTGACGGTAAATTTGTACTAGCTGGTTAAACAATTCCTTATTTGTGAAACCATCACGCCGAAGTTTGTTTAACTCGCGGTTAACAGCTTGGTTCACACTCAAGCGGAACGCTTTTTCTAAAATATTGACCTGACCTTTTACTTCCTCTTCTGTGGTTGACTTAAAAAATATCCTCAATTCCCGCAGAATATACCTTTGTCCCTGAGTCAAACGTTGGTTAAATTCCCGTTCGGCTTGGCGATGTTTTACTTCTTCTGCAAATTGACCTTTGACGCGCATCACAGCAGCGTTATGGTCTTGGGGAAGTGCCAAGGTAGGGGTGGTATCATCAGCTTTAATTGCACCTAAAATCCGGGGGATATCTCTAGAAATTATTTCTCCTTTGTCATCTAATAAAAATAGTTGCTGGTAGCCTTTGATATCAGGTCGATTAGGGTCGGAAGCCTCGCAGAAAATATATGTCCCCTTTTGCATGGAAAATTTAGCTGTGCGAATACCATGCGGTAAATTAGCAATGCGTTCAAATTCACCTGGGTCTTCTTTTTGTAATTTTCTGAGGATTTCTTCAGCTTCATTTAAATCTAAGAAATTATCTTCATCCTCAATATCAAATAGACTCAACTGTTTACCTTGTTGTTCGTAAATGGCATACATTGCTTCTTCATTGAGTCTTTCTGTCAGGTCAAGTATTGCAGCATCTTCACCTATGGTATCGTGAATTTCTTGTATTCTGTTTTTAAGTTTTTGTTTCAAACCTAAATTGCGCTCAATGCCTAGTTCTGGTAAAAAGTTATATCCATAGATGACATCTTTCTCACTGCCAATACGGTCAATACGACCAAAACGTTGAATAAGCTTAACTGGGTTCCAATGCAAATCATAATTAATGATCAAATCACCATCTTGCAGGTTTAAACCTTCTGCTAATACATCGGTAGCAATCAAGGTATTAAGTTCTGATTCTCCGGGTTTAAATTTATATTCTTTATTTGCGTTAGGGGCAAACCTTCCTACTAACCGTGCTTTATTTTTGCTGTTACCGCTATAAATTACATCAATATCATCACGCTGACTATCTGGGTTTAAATTATCAGATAAATACTTGGCTGTGTCAGCATATTGAGTAAAAATTAGACGCTTTTTATCTCTAAGATTGGGTTTATGTAACCATTTTATTAAAGTCTGTAATTTAGTATCTTGATCAGGGGTAATTGGTTCTACTAAATCCAAAATATTTCTCAATATTTTAATATCATGCTCGATATGCTGTTGTAATCTTTTTGCATCAAAATCCGATAAGTCATATTTATTAGATACCTGTTTTAATGCGTCCATTAAATCTTGTTCTTCTGCTTGATTATAATCTTCCGACAGCAGAGTTTGGGCTTCTTCTCCGGCAGGTACAAATCCTTGAGATAGTGCTTTTAAAAATCTTTCATGCACTATCAATAATTTTTTGATAGTTTCTTGAAAAGCGTAAACACTCGATTCAAAACGCTTAAATAATAATACCCGCATCAAACCCCGTAGGTTAGAACCTGCACGTTGCAAAGTGTTATAAGGTTCTTGCTTTTGTTTGTCTTTTAAAACATAGTTCCACAGCCCATAACGTGCATAGCTAAGTTCGTTTGTGGGTGGTTTAACCAGTTGACGCTTGCGGGACTTACCCATATATTGCCGTAAATCCTGATACAGTCCTTGGTATGTGTCCTCAATGCTGTATTCAATGGTTTCTAGTTCGCGTTTGGGGAAAAAGCGATGTTTACCACCAACGATGACATAAGCGCGTCGGGTTCCGTCTAGGTACTCTTTAAAGTTAGCTGGGTCAACTTGTTGATGAGTTTTTGAATCAAAACCATAAAAACGTAAAATGTGGTTGCGGGTACGGCGGATAAGGATATGAGAAAGTAACTCTGGTAATTTTTTCGCACCCTTTTCTACTAATTGAAAGTATTCTTTTAAATTAGGTGGGTCTATTGGTAAATCAGTTTTATCATCTTGATGAAATAATTTTAACTGGTAATAAATATCCCAAGCACTCTTATTTCGAGGCGTAGCTGTCAAAAAGCAACAACGTTTACCAGCACCTAAAAAGGCTTCGACTACTTTGTATCTTTGAGTTGTATGATTTCGCAGGTTGTGACTTTCGTCCACAAGTACAAAATCTCTATCTTTAAATCGAAAGCCATTTAATAAGGTTTTTACGTCTCCATCCTCATCTTCTTTCAACATTCCCATTGAAAGGACACGAGCATTTAACTGGTAAACTTCATTATATCTATCCCACATTTCTATTAGTGGTGCAGGGCAAATAATTAAAGGACGTGCCCGTTCTACCTGTTCAAATCTTTTAATAATTGCAGCGCCAATAAAACTCTTTCCTAACCCTACTACATCAGAAACAAAAGCTCCGCCATAATCTCTGATATTTTGAACGGCATTATTAACAGCTACTTTTTGGAAATCGGCTAATTGTTTACTAATTTCGTCTTCTATAATTAAATCTTTTGGCGCAGCATCTTCTAATCTATCTTTAACTAAAGCGTAGAGAGTTTTATAGTAAACATCATAGGGACGGACTATAGAACCCGCCCAAGATTGTTTCATCTCTCTCATTAATGCTTCATTAAAATCTTCTGCTTCATTCCATAATTCATCAAACCAATCAGTTAATGCCGTATGGTTATCATTTCCGTGAATAGTAACATTCAGTTCGGTATTGTGGGTAATACCAGAAAGGGTAAGATTAGATGAACCTACAATCGCAATGCCTTTTTCTGCACGTTCTAAAGCTCTACCTTTACCATCATAAACAGTACCGTAATCAAAAATATAGGCTTTAGCGTGTAAAGTTCCTTTAGTGTAAATGCGGACATGAAGCCGTTTTTCTTCTATCATTTGGACTAGGTTTTTCACCAGCGTCTCGGCTTCATCCGTCTGATCCATTAATTCGATGCTAGAACGGATATTGGCTGCTGTTTCATTCGCCATCCGCTTTTCTTCACTACGCTTTGGATATTTTTGTGCTTCAATTTTATCTTCAATTAATTCTAATCGGCGGTATCCTTGGGCGATTTGTTCGATGGTTTCGCGGTTGCTAGTATTGCCAATTAACAGGCGTAATTCTTTAATACTGGTGAGGCGTTCTGCAATGGCAGTGAAGCCAGAAAGGAAGAAATAACCTACCGCAAAATGTGCCGCTTCTGTTGAGTCGAGAATGCGTTTAATTTGGTCTACTAATTTTTGATTACGGTTGTTTATAATATCATGTATAAGCATAATTATTATATGAAAAATTCAAAAAAATATGAGCGATTCAGAAAGTATTGAGAAGCTGATAGAATCAAATACTAAGTCAATTCAAGCTTTGACTAATTTGGCGAGTATTATTTTACTGAGGCTAGATGATATGCAAAGGCAAATATCTAATATGCAGCGTCAAATGATTGATAATCAGAGAAGAATAGATGACAATACAGGGGATATTCGAGATTTAGCGGCAGATATTAGAGAACTAACAATGGAAAATCAAAGGATTTTGAAATACTTAGAATCTCGTAATCAATAATTTTAGTAGGTTCGTTAACGGAGTGTAACGCACCATATTCAGGTTCAAGATGCTAAAACTTCACTGAGTATAACAACAGGTAAACCAGGAACATTCCGCAAGCCTTTGTCGTTGGTAATAAATTGGTTACAACTAACAGATAAAGCTGTAGCAGCATGAATAGCATCGGGTGTTTTGAGGTTACTTGTAGCCCGAAGATTAGCAGCTTGTCGCAGTATTGATTGACTTATAGGAATTAACTGCACTTGAGATGATAATAGTTCTTCATAGTCTGCTACTAAAGAATTATTACCATTACGCAATGGAAGAACTAAAACCTCCATTAATATTAGTTCGCTGCTGATGATTTGAATTTCTCCTGCGTAAAACTTAGACCATAGTGGTTGCAGAAGAGAGTAATAATCAGGGTTGCCTTCAATGGTATAAATAGCCACCGAAGTATCTATATAAATAGAGCCACTTGTTGGAAGTATTAGCTGTCCCATGATAAGCGTTCTTCTTGTAGTTGTCTGTCTATATCCTCAGGAGTTCGAGAAGGGTGTCTCCTACGGCTTTCTTCTATAATGTCCAGCACTGAACGCTTTTTGGTTTCTACTTTTTCTGGCAAAATCACGAATACATCAACACTATCGCCAATATCAGCATCAGGGATATCAATTTCTATTTTGTTTCCTGGTAAAACTTTGGTTGTGATATGTAAAGCTGGTTGCATAATTTATTCCACCTTAAATATGGATTACATCTTCGTAAATATCTGCCATTGTCAGAGTTAAGCTAATAGAATCTAAACTTAATTCCCCATCTTTACCTAAAATTGTTAGTGACCAATTTCCTTGAGCATCTTTGCGATAAACTTCTACTTTGATTTCTTCTTGGGAAACTAATACATATTCCTGCAAGCTTTCAATATTTTGATAATTAAGCCGTTTTTCTCGCTTGTCTATAGTTTTAGTAGAATTAGATAGGACTTCTACAATTAAAGTTGGATGAGTTTTAAAGTACCTTTCGCTATCGTTTGGGTCACAAGTAACTAAAAGATCGGGATAATAGAAGATATTAGCATTTTGCACCTTGACTTTAACTTTCATGTCTGAAACGAAAGCACGACAAGGAGTCCCACGTAGATGAGGACGTAGTAAAGCGATGATATTAGTAGCTATCAAGTTGTGTTCTTCGCTAGCACCAACCATTGCAAAGATTTCACCATCTACATATTCGTGACGGATATCGCTAGATTCTTCGGCTTTGAGGTACTCTTCAACGGTAAGAAAGATCACAGGGGATTGCATGGTTTTTCTCTAATTTTAAATTTTAATTACATCTTCATAAATTTCTGTCATTGTCAATGTTAAGCCTATAGAATCTAAGCGTAATTCATCATCTTTACCTAAAATTGTTAGTGACCAATTTCCTTGAGCATCTTGGCGATAAACTTCTACTTTGATTTCATTTTGGGAAACTAATACATATTCTTGTAATCTTTCTAAATCTCGGTAGTTAACAAGTTTTTCTCGTCTGTCTGTTAGTTCTGTGCTTGGCGATAGCACTTCTATAATTAAACAGGGATAATTCAAGCTAAAACGGTCTTGGTCTTTGGGGTCGCAGCTAACTATGACATCGGGATAGTAAAAAATGCTTTTATTTTGATTAGCTAGTTCTATCCTCACTTTTATATCAGCCATGAATACGCTACAGGAACCACCCCGCAAATGAGAACGCAATCGTGAGTAAATGTTTCCGGCTATGAGATTGTGTTGTTTGCTACCGCCAGATATGGCGAATACTTGACCACCAAGGTATTCGTGGCGAATTTCGCTGGTTTGTTCTAATTGGAGATATTCTTCAGCAGTGAACAGGTTTACAGGGGACTGCATGATTTTCCCTCAACAATTCTTAATACTGTAGTCGAGATTGTTCTTTTCTCTATTGTCCTACAGTCCATAGAGGGCGGCGACTCGTTCGTCTATTTCTTTCTCCCATGCTTCACAGTCAACGCCTTTTGCGTCTAGGCATTTTTGGACTAGTTTAGATATTGCTTCGCGTTCTGTTGTTGAAGCGTTGGGAATGGGAATTTTTTCAACATAAACTCGTTTTAATCGCATCCTACCGCCTTTTTCCGCATCACCCAAAACTGCTGCTGTCTGTTTTAAATAGCTCCAAACACAGTTTGAGTTTAATATGCCAAGAAGAAAAAAGTCACAAACAGGAATTATAAATGTTGTGTCATTCACATAAGCTCCTGTTGTGTCAAAACTAAAGCGTGGTTCTTTTGCAATATCAGGAAAGACAATTTTCGGTTTTTCAAATTCATTAAAATAAGCTATGTTGTCCTGAATTTCGTACCATTTATAACTGCCTTGCTTGCGTCCTATTGATTGTTGACTATTAATTTTAGGTGTTAATTCTTTTTCCCACTTGGCTAAATGAGATTTGATAGCAGGATAAGCATTAATATTAGTTCCCCTACGAGTAAAAATTAACCATTTATCTTGAGAATTAATTCTCCACTTACGAACATCATCACCTACAGCTAATGGTTTGATAATTTCTCCACTTTTAGAATCTTGTGCAATTAATTTTGCTCGTGTTGCACCATCAATTACAAATGCCTTGTTAAACCCAGTTAGTACACCTCGATAAATTTCACCATTAACATACTCACCTAATGCAATACCAGCTTCTTCCATTTTTTTTAGACGGTTTGCAGAAGAAGTATCACTTAAAGTCCAGTTTGAACCATTTAAAGCATTATTTGGTAAGGTTTCACCTTTATCTCGAATAATTGCTAAAACATTGGGATAAGGAAATTCTAAAGATTTAACTTGTGTGAAGATAGTTGATTGATTAAATTTACCATTTTGAGCAATAAAAATCATTGGGAAAGTCGCAGCACTTTTAAATACTGGTAATTCTCCAAAATCTGTAATGCTATGGACTTGGCAAGTATCAGCAATATACTTCTTTAACTTATCACCATACTTTGCACGAAACCATTTATTAGGAGAAATAAACGCCAACATTCCGCCTGATTTCAAAAGCTGCAAAGCACGAGCATAAAAGAAACAATATAAATCAGATGTGCCATTATAAGTCGCGGGATAAATCTTTTGTAAGGTCGGCTTTAAATCTTTAATTAATTCTTGTCTCACATAAGGAGGATTCGCCACCTGAATATCAAACCCGCCATCTGCAAATACTTCCGCAAACTCTACCGCCCAATCAAAACCTTCTGGTGCTTTACTGCTTCCATTAGTTATTAGCCTAATTTGAGTCTTTAACTCATTAATTTCTTCTTCTAACTTCCGCTTCTTACCCCCTTCATGGGTTCGCATATACTCAGCCTTATTTTGACTATATTGGCTGATTAATTCACTCCTAATCATTCCTGTAGTTGCAGGACTAGGCGCAATCAAACTATCTCCCACTTCAATTTTATATTTCAGGTTTGGTAATGGTTTTGGCTTCTCACCTTGATAATCAACCGCTAGCGAAAGCCATAACCTTAACCGTGCAATATTAACCGCAAAGACATCTTTATCAATCCCGTAAATATTATTTTCAATAATTTCTAACTTTCGTTGATAAACTGTATTAGAGTCTAACCCTTTATTTGCAAATAAGCATTGACGTAAATCTACTAATTCGTGAAGCATACCTAATAAATAAGCTCCACTTCCCGCAGCCAAATCACAACATCTAACTCTACGTAATGCTTCTAATATTGCTTCTGGATTAACCAGATTATCTGGATGATGCTCATCCACAAATTCGGCTACTGCATGATATAATTCGTTGCTAACTTGGGTTTTTAAATACCCCTTTATGGCCTCACGACACATAAAAGAAACAATCGGCTTAGGAGTATAATAGCTTCCCGATTCATGCCTACCCGTAACAAGTTCCTCGAAGACTTTTCCTAACATTTCTGGATCTACTGCTACCTCAACATCAAGCGCTGTACTCTCGGTAACAGTAAAAGTAAAACGTTGAAATAGGTTATGTAGAATAGTATCTATACAATCATCTGGAATGATAATTTGAGGGTTTTCATCATCTTCACCACGTTCAAAAAGACCGCCATTGAGGTAAGGTACTGTGCCAATTAACTCTTTGAGAAAACCACCATTATTAATTCCGGCGATGTCGTGTTCTTGAGGATTATTTAGCCCGGAAAAGAAAAGGTGCGAAAGTCTATCTCTATAAAAGTTTTTGTCTGTTACTCCGTTATCATATTGGTAAGATTCCCATAAAGCTGATAAATAATCAGTTCTTTTATGAAACTTTAACCAGCCTTTTCTCTCAATAAAAGCAACGAACATCAAACGGTTAAACAGTTTTTGAGTAAATAACCGTTTACGTTCTGAATCAGTTGACCATTTAATTAAACTTTCTACTTTCTCAAAAGTTTTACGATATTCTCTAAAGAATTCTTGAGTGACAGCTTCAACATCAAACGCCTCATCATGGCGTGTCTGAATATCTAACGGTGACGCATCGGGAATACTTTCTAAATCAAGCAGACTTATTCTTTCTGTCGCAGTACGCAACTTTTCCCCTTCACCAACAGTAATGCGACGGAATAATCTGCGTTTTTGAGGTGAACTATCGTACTTGACATTCAGAAAATGCCAGCGTGATTGTGATTTATTAGAAAATATAAATAAAGCATAGGGATGTTCTTGCAGAAGATGATTGACAACTACTCTTTCACCTTGTCTGGATAAATTATCTGAGTTAAGACGGCTATAAATTACATGAAAATCTTTATTCACTCCTCCAGAGGCTAACAACAAAGGTTCGCCTTCAACTTCATTAGTAACTGCATCAGTCAATTTCCTCCGAGAAAGTTGTTTATTTTCTCGTTCGTAATTTAATTGACTCCAAAATAATCTTTTTAATGCGTCGAGGTTTTTTAAGTTTTGGAGTGAAGATTGAATTGACTGTTGTAGTTCTAATGTAGCTACCATATATGTCATTAAACCTTCTTATAAGTAGTGTATGTTCCCAAAAATGCATAGCAAAGTTAGCCTAAAAAACTGAAATTCAGCCCTAAGCATAAATAATTAAAATTAAAAAATAGTCAATTTTTAAACAGAAATCTGTTAATCTTATGCCGTTAAAACTCAATAAAACTATCTAAGCTTAGTAAATAATATAGGCAATCTTTGCTTATTTGTTGTAAGTTTTTACCCTTAAGAAAGAACAGTAGCGATATATTAATAAAATATTGATCAGGATTTTTTACAGCCATATAACGCATATTTCCTAAAGGAAGATGCATTTTATAAAGATTAGAAAATTAATAGAAGTATAGTGGCTACTACTATATTAAATAGGTAGCTAAACCCTAAACATGAAATGCTTTTATAAATTGATATATCTATCAATTTATAAAGCCTTAAAACAAATTTAATGTAAGCTATGTACTTCTGCCAACTGAGAAGATCACGGATAAAAATTACTTAAACCGGAAAAATATCAGTAATAGCCGCAAATGCTTCAATCAAACTAACTTTTGCTTTAATCATTTCAACTAATGCTTAAGCAAAAGTTAGTTTCACTTCAACCAAACTAACTTTTGCATTGATCATTTCAACTAATGCTTATGTAAAACTTAGTTTGGCTTAAACAAAACTTATGAATGCGTTAATCATTTCAACTAATGCTTATGTAAAACTTAGTTACGCTTAAACAAAACTTATGAATAGGTTCGTATTTGTAAGAAAGATGTTCAGAAATAGCAAAAAATCTTTGCAAAACATCAATCTGGTTGTCACGTCAGTATTGTCTGTTATTGGTCAGAGTGCTGTATCCTCAGCAATAACAAGCCCTACTGTCTTTGATTACTTTTTCCTCAGAGCGATCGCATCCATGCTAAGAATATATAGCGCGATCGCACTATTGTGACAACATATCCTAAACGAGCAATGCGATTACAATCAATAAACCTGTTAATATCAGCAAATTTTACTAAATATCTGCACAATAAAGCTGTTTGCTAATGCTAATGCTCTAAAAATTATTCTAGCTTCAATATACATTTTACCTTCAACATCCCCAAATTAAGCAGTGACATTCTTCAGCAGCCAATTTTCGGTATCTGAAGGCGATCGCAGATGTACAATTTTTAAATGGGCATACTCAGGTTGTGTAAATAGCTGCGGATATTCTCTGCGCTTTTTATGGTAAGTCTTCAGTGCCCACAAAATTATGGAATCACGGCTAAAGGTAGTTTGCCATGTTTCGCGGTTGCCATTGCAGACTTGTTGTTGTGTCATTACCCGCGACAGTGTTCGCAGCAATATTCTACTCATCACTACTGACCAAGAATAATCTAACCACACAACTGTGTCAGCTTTTCCCCAAACAATATCGCGCACGATACTATAATTACCATCGACAACCCAGCTATTACCTGACAGTGCTTGAGAAACTCGCGATCGCATGACATCGTTTGGTGCTTCTATCCAGTTGTGTTCCCAGTGCAAATAGTCTAATTCTACATGGGGTATATTGCGGCGCACAGAAATTTGCCTCGCCAAAGTCGTCTTTCCTGTACCTGTGGTTCCAACAACAGAAATACGCTGCATATACTAATTCCATTTGAGATGATGCATTATAAGTACATAAGACTTACGCAAAAAACCTCTCAAACTCTCATTTCTCTGTGTCCTCTGCGTCCTCTGCGGTTCGTTTTTCCGTTACTTGTGCGTAAGTCCTGGTACATTAGCGTGGTTTATCGCACAGTATTATCGTTGCCTCTGAAATTATACGTCCCTCTCTTGCCTTTGACATTTCTTTTGTCACCTTTCTCACTCCAATATTTTTTAACTATTGAGAAAAACTATTATTTGTCTTGAAGATCACAATACTTACTTTCAGCAGCAATCTCAACTATTAATTATGCTGTTAGCCTTGATTTCTCTAGTATTGATGAGGCTGTAAATTGTGGTAAAATCCATAAAAATTATCAAATACTTGCATTTATTCTTGACTTCAGTTACATTCATAACAGGTATCAAAAAAAAAGCCCGATGAAAATTTCAGGAGATGAAACAAGTAAAAGGGTCATTCGTAGGTTAAAAAGCGAATATAACTGCGAAATTAGCAATATATTCTGAAAAATAGTTCCCTGCTACCAAGATTTAGATAGTTTTTTACTCACAGTTACTCTTGTTATTATTAACCTTACACGCAGGAGTAGAGGTGATAAAGCAGGTTACCAAAAACTTAGCTATAAAATTTTATTTTTTTCTTAGCTAATTGAGAATTATTAGCAATATGTTTAGGAGTTAGGATGGAGAGAAATACTTAAAAAATTATGGATTAATCCAGACAATTTCGATATCTAGGAGAGGACAACATCAACCAACAGGAGTAGATTGGCGAAATGCGATTGAATTTATCCGATACTAGGTTAAGCAGCTAAGTTCCTTAGCAAAGCAGGTCAAAAGTAAAAGTATACCTACAGGTGTAGAGACAGGGGCAACAAATGATTATATATATCATTTAATTAAAAATTTAAATAACAACCAGAATTTTAGCCAGTTTTACAATTGTGATTTCAGTTACTTGAATAGCTTAAGTAGGCTGAATTTACAATACTTTGACTGTGGCTCTTTAAGCAAGAGTACACAAGGCTGGCATCAGCAATTGACAATTTTTCAACTGTCAATCGACAAAGGATACAAAATTAACTCTGTTGGTACGGAAGAAATTTTTCACAGCTTTTCTAGCCCTATTGTAGAGAATTTATTAACCGGAATAGGTTTAGTAGAAATGAATGTTATAAAGTGGCTACCAGGTTTTACCCAGTCAATTCAGTTGATTAGAGGCTATTGTAGCCAGCATCACAATTTTATTTTGTCCTCACATTGTCTATAAAATTTAAGCATGAGAACAGGTAGATGAATACTTTTTTTTGTTCAGATTATGCAAAACAAATAGGAGAAGATGTTATTGGTAGTGCTACCAATTACGAAACTTATATTTTGGTTGAATGTCCACCACCTTGGACTTCTGAAGCTTTTAATTCTAAATGGGTACCCAATAATTTAAAGGTTTTAGTAGAAGATGTAAAACGTGCTAAATTACCAATTCGATTTCTCTTAATTGCGAATGATTTATCACACAAAGTTGAGCAAACAACTCTTTTAATTTATCAACAACGAAAAGGATTAACTCAAGGATACAGTAAGTACGAATTTAATCTAGCGAATATTGAGCAAGTAGCGGCGCTAGTGAAGAAATTTTTATGGGGTAATATTTCTGATTATGAAAGAGAAACAAGAGTTACTAGAGATATTTTAGTATGTACCCACGGCAGTCATGATAAATGCTGTGCTAGATATGGTAATCCTTTTTATTTCTATGCTCAAGACACTGTTGCTAATTTAGGCGCGGAAAATTTACGGATTTGGAAATCAAGCCATTTTGGTGGACATCGATTTGCTCCAACAATGATAGATTTACCAGAGGGACGTTATTATGGTGTATTAGATCAAGATTCTTTCAAATCAATTTTGACTCGTACTGGAGATATCCAGTGCTTAAATAAAGTTTATCGAGGTTGGGGAATTTTGCCAGTTCCACTGCAAATTTTAGAAAAGGAATTAATTCTGCGTCACGGATGGGATTGGTTTAATTACCAAGTAGTAGGTAAAATTCTTGAGCAAAGTTTAGATAATCATACCTTATTAGCTGAACTAAGTTTTGAAAACAACTCAGGTGCGCTATGTACTTACAAAGCTAAATTAGTAAAGGATGAAAGAAAAACTGTAGAACTGAAGAGTTCTTGTAATGCTCAAAAAGCCTCGGTAGTTGTTAAATATACTGTAACTGCTCTTTGCCTAGATTCTAGGAAAGTTGTCAGTTTGAGTGCTTAAAGAGATTAGTATTTTTTCGATTAGCAAAAGATTGTATATTTACCAAGAATAAAATTTGAAATTTTAGTATTTCAAATCATAAACTTGTGGCATATTTTAAAAAATCTCTAATTAATCGTCAATAAACGCTGATGAGGTGAATACTTAAGTTTTGGGAGAGGTGCGTTACGCTGGCGCTAACACACCCTACATAATACTTAGCTGTTCCTCAACCCAACCTACACATTGTTCATTTTCCTAACATTTGTAAGTTATGCAATGTGGCGTACATTCCTCCTTGGTGCAGTAATTCTTCATGGCTTCCTTGTTCGATGAGCTCGCCGCGTTTTAATACAAAAATTCGATTGACATTGCGAATTGTAGACAAGCGGTGAGCAATAATAATTGCGGTACGCCCTACCAAAAGCTGATTTAATGCTTCCTGAATTAAAGCTTCTGTGACTACATCTAGGCTAGCTGTGGCTTCATCTAATACTAATATTTGCGGATTGCGAATGGCTGCACGAGCAAAGGCTAAAAGTTGTTTTTGACCACTAGAAATATTTGTACCTCGTTCTCTTAGTTGAGTATCATAACCTTGAGGCAATAGTTCAATAAATTGGTCGATATTGGTTTGTTCTGCGGCTTGTTGAATTTCGTCAAAGTTGTAATTGTCTCCTAAAGTTATATTACTTTTAACATCACCAGCAAATAAAAAGCCTTCTTGTAAAATAACTGCCAGATAGCGCCGCAATTCTGCTTGTGGTAAGTCGCGAATATCTATCCCATCTACAAGAATGCGTCCCTGAGTGGGTTCGTAGAGGCGACACAAAAGACGAATGATGGAACTTTTACCTGCACCAGTAGGCCCAACTAATGCTATTTTTTCACCAGGATGAATGGTGAAATCTAAGTCTTTAATGACATAATCATCGTCTTTGTAGGCAAACCACACGTGATCAAAGCGGATTTCACCCAATTCGGCTTGGGGTTGGAATTCTTTTGATTCGAGATTGGCAACTACCTCATCTATATAGCCGAATTTTGCATCATAAATTGAGACTCGCGAATTCAAGCGATCGCGGATTTCTATTGGTTCATCTAAAATATTATTAACTCGTTCAACGGCGGTGAAACCTGCTTGAATCACAGTGAATTTTTCGGCAAAAGCTCGCACAGGTTCAAATAATTGTTGGGCATACAAAATAAATGCGGATAAAATCCCAAAAGTTATGCTTTTCCCCAGCAATAACCAACCACCTACAACTAGCACACCAGCCAGAGCTACGAGGCTAATCCATTCTAAAATTGCAGAAACTGCTGAATCAAAAAAAATGGTTTTATCTACTTGCTGCTTATAACGTTGGTTGGTAGTACGAAACAATTCAGCATTGAACTTCTCTCGGCGGAATAACTGCACTACGTTAATCCCAACAATATTTTCTTGTAATTGGGAATTAAGCATCGAAAGTTCTTCCCGTGCTTTGTAATTCGATTGACGATACTGTTGCTGAAAGTACACAATTAGCAAGCTAATTGGTAACAGAATTACTAGCAATAAAGACGCTAGTTCCCATTGCAGGGAAAACATCAAAGCGATAATCACCAGCATGTAAAATAAATCTGAGATAATCCCCACTGCTCCAGTGGAGAAGACATCTCCCAAGGCTTCTACATCGCTGGTAAGTCTGGTAATTAATTTACCAATAGGTGTCCGGTCAAAAAAGCGTACAGATAAAGATGTCACATGATGGAATAAATCCTCACGAATCTCTGCTGTGATTTGTTGCCCTAGCTTCTGTACGAGATAACCCTGAAAACCTGTAAGTAACAGTCTGATAGCAATCGCAACCAGCAACAATCCTTCTAGGATATTTAGCCCTTGCAGCAAAGGACGGTTTTTGAGAAACTCATAAACGCCAGGTTCCTTGCGAATAAGCGAGATTGCCTGTCCAATCAATAGTGGTTGTACAGCATTAGCTAATGCGATTGGTACCAGCAATAACATTGACAGCGCTAGCAATCGCCCAGTACGACGAGCATAAGGTACTAAGCGCAAAAATAACCGCCAGTCATTTTCACGCCGACGGTATGGTTTGTAAGATTTTTTGAGGGATTGGTAGGTGCTCATAGTAAGAGCATTATAGTGAACTACCTAGGCATTTTGCTATGTTCTTTAGAGACATTTACTGTTGGGTGTTTGGCATTACCCAATCCCCAACCTCCACTTCAAAAGCGAACTTTATATAAATCGAATAATTCCCCTGATTTGCGCGCAACAATTTTAGCGCCAACAGCTTTAACGGTGTTTTCCCATTCAGCTATAGACTCTAGAAACACTTCAGCACCCAAATAAGTTTCTAAAACTGCCCAATCTTCTGCTAACGGCTTTTCAAGATTGAGGATGTCAAACACAAACTGTCCGCCGGGTTTAAGGACTCGTTTGACTTCCAGCAATACAGCAGTCCAATATTCCAGGGGAAAATAGCAGCTAAATCCTGTGGCGATCGCCAAATCAAAAATACCTTGAGAGTAGTTTAAGTGATGAGCAGGGCCTAACTCAACACCTTTAAATAGCTTTGAATTTAACTGCGAACCCCGTGAATTCAAAGTATCTCGTGCAACAACACTGACTTCTTGTCCGTAAAAGTATGATTGCCAATCCCGCCAAGGATAGATGAGAAAGCTGACACCACAACCAATGTCTAAACAGTGTTGGTTCTTTTGCAGTTGACCAATTTCCCAGAAGTGAGAAGCAATTTTCCCTGGTAATGTACCACTAATCCAGTCCCGAAATATGGGCATTGCTTGGACTTCTGTCGGTAATTCAAAAGGTTGATTTTGGTACTGGCAGTTAAAACGATATGTTACTTGTGCTATTCTTTGCTGCCATTTATCTGAAGAGGTTTGTAAGCTAAAAAAATCGCTTTGGGACGGCTTTTTAGACATTATGTCTGTACTGCTCCTTGAGGAATTCTGTCAAATTCTAAGTATAGATATGGTAAAAAAGCTATATTGCCGTTTACGTTTCTCTAGTTATGGGTGTATAGCAAGTCTGGCGATGAGTTCACTAAAAAATCCCAACAACATGACACCGTTAGGCGCGTAGCCAATTTACAATTTTAACACTCTGTCATTGCGATCGCCCTTAAGGAACCCCAAGCCCTAAAGATTGCGTCGTTTCACTCGCTATGACATATCTATAAGTATTTTGCCAGCAATCAAATTAATTTTTACCTTGAAAACTATGCCTGAGATAGAAACTTTGCGCCTGCGATTAAGAAACTTGACGTTGGATGATTTCGATAACTTGTTTCGCCTCTACAGCGATGAAGAAGTTATGAAGTATCTGTTACCAAGAACAGCAGAACAGACGCAAACTAGCTTATGCAAACATATTCAACAATGGCAAGAACACAATTTTGGGATGTGGGCAGTTATACACAAGGAAACTGGCAAAATGATTGGCCGTTGTGGACTGGGTTTTTTGGCAGATACGCCAGATGTTGAATTAGGTTACGTGTTCGACAAATCTTTTTGGAATATGGGGCTGGCGACAGAAGCCGCACAAGCAACGTTAAAATATGGTTTCTGGGAAGCAAAATTAGATCAGATAGTTGCGATCGCTCATCCGCACAACATCGCCTCAGTGCATGTCATTGAAAAGATAGGCATGAAGTATCAAAAGCATACCCGCTACTACGGGCACGATGTAGTTTACTACACCCTCTCCCTCTCCCAATGGCAACCCGATGATTCTCTATATATTCTGAATTGAAAAAGTCAAAAGTCGGAGAGACGCGATTCATCGCGTCTGTACTCAAGAGTCATTGATAATTTGTCTCCCCATTACCCATGCCCCCTTTTCAAGACATCACCTTTTGCAAAGTCAGCAATAATTCATTAATGGTGTAGGGTTTGGGCAAAAATGTTGTTACACCACTGTTAGCTACAGCCTCCAGTTTATTGCTAGACATCAATCCACTGGTGGCAATAATTTTGACCTTTGGGTTGATTTTTTTTAAGGTACGGATGGCAGTTAAGCCGTCGAGGGAGGGTAGCATTAAATCCATGAGTACCAAACTGATTTGATCCATGTGTTTAGCGTAAACTGCGATCGCCTCAATGCCATCACTAGCGATGATGGTTTTGTAATTATGCGTTTCTAGGGATGTTTTTGTAATCTCCTGAATAGCGGGTTCATCGTCTACAATCAAAATCATTTCACCATGTGCGGTGATCACTGTGGCTTCATCTACTTTGCGTGTTTCTACACCATCAACTGCTGGTAAATACACTTCAAAATTAGTGCCTGTACCCCGCTCGCTATGCACAGTGATAAAACCACCGTGGCTTTTAATAATACCAAGGACAGTGGATAATCCCAAGCCTGTGCCTTGTCCCACTTCTTTTGTTGTAAAGAATGGCTCGAAAATTCTATCTAAGTTTTCCTCTGGAATACCCGCTCCTGTATCGGTAACAGTAATCACTATATAGGGCCCAACTTTGGCTTCCAGGTTCATGCGGGCATAATTTTCATCAATAAACAAATTCTTGGCACTGATGCATAAACTACCGCCATTGGGCATAGCATCACGAGCATTGACGCAGAGATTCATTAACACTTGATGAATTTGCGTACCATCCCCAGAAACTATCCACAAGTCTTTTGAGACATCTATCGAGACTTGAATTGATTTAGGGAATGTTTCTTTGAGCACCTTAGATACTTCCACAATCAGGTGTCTAATTTGCAAATTAATTCGCTTACCTTCTACACCGCGTGCAAATGATAACACCTGCCTGACTAAATCAGCGCCGCGTTTAGCGTTAATTTCCAAAATTTCCAGCAGGTGACGAGTTCGCTCATCGACATCGGGAAATTTTAGCGGTAGCAGTTGCGCTCCTGCCAAAATTGGTGTCAGGATGTTGTTGAGATCGTGAGCAATCCCGCTAGCTAAGGTGCCAATACTTTCCAGTCGTTGGGCACGAAATAATTGGGCTTCTAGACGTTTCTTTTCGGTAATATCTGTGTCAACTGTCAGAATTGATTTCGGCTTACCTTGTTCATCACACACCAAACTCCAGCGGCTAGCAACTAAAATTTCTTTGCCAGTTTTAGTAACTCTAGTTAACTCACCTTGCCATTTACCTTTGCTGATGACTTGCAAAAGCGCTGCTTCCATATCTGGTGGCTGTTCATCGTCATATAAAAGTTCGCTGGCATTCTGTCCTTTAGCTTCCGCCGCCAGCCAGCCATAAAGGGTTTCTGCACCTTTGTTCCAAAAGAGAATTTTGTTTTCTAAATCTCCTACAAGAATGGCATCTGTAGCAATATCTAGTAATGCAGCTTGTTCGCGGATTTTGGCATCGGCTAGTTTGCGTTCTTCTAGCGCCGCTTGGCGTTCGCTGATATCGATGCAAGCGCAAGTAATACCAATAATTTGTTGTGACTCATTCCGCAACGGTTCTACTGTCAAGTCATAATATCTGATTCCTTGACGGGTAGTAATAGAGACTTCATCTCTGGTACCAACTCCAGTGACAAGTACACCCAGTTTCATCGCCGTTAGATGGTGGGCACTTTCCAAGGGAATCAATTCCGAGTCACGTTTACCCAACATTTCTTCGGCTGTAAACCCAAAAGCGGGGTTATAAACCCAGGTATAACGTAATTCTAGGTCTTGGTTAAATACAAAGATGGGTGAGTTTTTCAGCGCAACTCGAAACCGCTCCTCACTCTGTCTGAGGGCATCTTCTATTCGTTGACGCTCAATAGCATAACGCATGGAGCGGACTAGCAAATCACCTGTTACTTGCCCTTTGACTAAATAATCCTGCGCTCCTTCTTGCATCGCCCTGAGTGCTAGGGTTTCATCAGCAATCCCAGTTAGCACGATGATCGGAGTTGATTTTGCTTTATTGTGCGCCTTAATAAAGGTTTCCAATCCTTGGCTGTCTGGTAGGGAGAGATCCAAAAGCATGACATCAAAGCTTTCGTAAGCTAGATGGCTTAATGCCTCGTCCAGTTGCTCAACGGGCATCAATTCAACTACAGCTGCGGTGACATCCTTTAAAAATTCCTGCAACAAGAGGACATCACCGGGGTTATCTTCAACTAACAGGACTTTAATAATTTCACCTGTCATGAGCATCACTCCGGTGGCAATTTGACTACCGCAAACCAAAAGTTCTCTATAGAACGGACAATTCTGACAAATTGATCGAAGTCCACTGGCTTCGTTATGTAACAGTTGGCAGACAGGTTATAGGCTTTAAGAATATCTTCTTCTGCTTGGGAAGTTGTCAGAACAACTACAGGAATTCGTCTGAGATGTTCGTCACCTTTGATTTCTGCTAAAACTTCCCGCCCGTCTTTTTTTGGCAGGTTCAAATCGAGTAATACAAGATCAGGATGTGGAACATCAGCATATTTATCTTGTTTTCGCAAAAACGCCATTGCTTCTACCCCATCTTCAACAACATTTAGGTGAACCGAGATTTTGCTATCTTCCAGGGCGATGCGCGTCAGTAACGCATCGCCAGGATTGTCTTCTACTAGCAAAACCTCAATAGGCATAAACGCTGATAAATTGTTCACGAGTGCTTACCTGATTGCTCTGGAATCGTAAAGTAGAAAATCGAGCCTTGACCCGGTTCTGACTCCATCCAGATCTGACCGCCGTGGCGTTCTATAATCTTTTTACAAATAGCCAACCCGATTCCAGTACCGGGATACTTACTACGACTGTGCAATCGCTGAAAAATTACAAAAATTCGTTCGGCATACTGGGATTCTACACCAATTCCACGATCGCGCACTGAGAACAACCATTCATTTTCTAAAGGGGTTAGTTGGGAATTTTCGGTTTCTGATTGGATTGTGTTTCTAATTGCTTGGATGTGAATTTCCGGCGGCTCTTCCCCACAAAATTTAATCGCGTTGCCAATCAGATTTTGGAATACTTGTGCCAATTGAGTCGTATCGGCCATGATTTCGGGCAGAGGATCGTAGGTAATCACAGCGTTACTTTCTTTGATCGCTACTTCCAGATTTGCGATCGCTTTCTCTAAGACAGCAGTACAATCTACTAACTTAAAAGGTTGTCCCCTGGTGCTAACGCGGGAATAGTTCAACAAATCATTAATTAAAGTTTGCATTCGCACTGCCCCATCGACAGCGTAGGCAATGAACTCATCTGCACTAACATCTAGCTGATTTTTGTACCTACGCTCTAGTAGTTGTAAATAGCTAGTCACCATCCGCAATGGCTCTTGTAAGTCATGGGAAGCAATGTAGGCGAACTGTTCTAATTCGGTATTGGAGCGAGTTAATTCTTGCCGTTGGCGGGTTTCTTGTTCTAAAAGTTGTGCTTGCCAGAGAGCAATGCCAATTTGGTTAGCTAGCTGCTGTAACAAATCCAGTTCATTACTATTCCACTCACGAGGGCCAGTACATTGATGGGCAATCAACAAGCCCCAAATACCTTCCCTGACGAGAATCGGCACTACAAGGTTAGCTTTGACACCATACCTTTCGAGAAATTCCCGATGATAGATGTGGATGTGAGCTGTCTCCACATCTGTGATCGCGCTGACTCTTCCCTGACGATATTTTTCTACTAAATCTTGCGGAAAGCAAGGGTCAAGAATCTTTTGTCTCAGCACTACGGGCCAACCAGGTAACACCGCCTCTTGAACTACCATTCCCGAACCATCTGGCCAAAGTCGAAAAATCAAAACTCGGTCAGCTTGGAGTAGTTTTTGTACTTCTGTTACTGTGATTTGGAGAATTTCTTCTAATTCTAGGGAATCACGGATTTTGACGATGATTTCTGAAAATAATTGCGATCGCTGATTTTGTTGTTTTAATTGTTCTTCTACCCGTTTGCGATCGTCAATATCAGTATGAGAACCGACCATTCGCACGACTGCACCTTTGCTATCCCAAAGCGCCTGCCCGCGATCTAAAATCCACTTATAGTTGCTGTCTTTGCACTTGATGCGATGCTCAGTCACGTAATACGGCGTTTTCTTGTCAAAATGCTCCTGAAAGGCTTGCATTACCCAATCTAAATCTTCAGGATGAACTCGTGTTGACCATTCATCTAGATGATTGGCAATTTCGTGATCTTTATAACCCAGCATTTCTTTCCAGCGCGGGGAAAAGAACACTTCATTTGTCTTGGCGTTCCAATCCCAAATGCCATCGTTATTGCCACTTAAGGCTAATTGCCAACGTTGTTCACTCTCCTGCAAAGCTTCCTCAGCTTGCTTACGAGCAGTGAGGTCTAGTGTCACACCAATCATCCTTGTGGGCTGACCATCGGCATCGTAAATCCCTACACCTCGTGCTAGTATCCAGTGAACACTGCCATCTGGCCAAATGTTGCGGTACTCTGCCTCATAATCGCTGTGGTTTGCCAGAGCTTGTTGTACAGACTCTTGCATGTAGGCGCGATCGTCGGGATGGATGGATTCTAGTAACCGATCATAGGTTAAGTGAACTGACTCCGGCAGACCTAAATTAGCTTTACACTGCTTAGATGTAGATAACTCGCCTGTTATTAAATTAAACTCCCAGGAGCCAAGTTTAGCAGCCTGCAATGCCAGCTTCAGCCTGCGATCGCTTTCTGTTAAAGCTGCTTCTACTTGTTTGCGTAAGCGAAGCTCCTCGTAGAGATCGGTAATGTCTCTCGTAAAACATCGCGTATGAATAAATTTACCGTCCTGCCAAAGCACATTTGAGTTAATCAATACATAGCGAATCGAGCCATCCTTGCAGCGCAGCCGTGCTTCGTAATTTTGTAAAGTTTCATTGTTACTCAACCGTTGCAGAATATCGTTGATTACCTCTTGGTCAACATGAAACTCAGTAATCGAGCGTCCAATATACTCTGAGCGCGTGTAGCCTAAAAGGTCAAGTTCTGCCTGGTTAGCCCAGACAATAGTTCCATCAGCCTCTACCCAATGCATCCCGACAGTAGCATTTTCTACAAAGTCTCTAAGCTCTTGCTGACTGTGGCGCAGTGCTGCTGCGACTCGCTTTTGTTCTTCAGCAACCCGCGATAATTCAGCTAAATTTCGTCTTAACTCTAGTTGATCAATTACCTGACGACCTAAAGCCTGAAGCGCTTCTATCTGTTGTTCGCTTAATTGTCGTGGTTCTTGATCTATAACACAGAGAGTTCCTAATACATCCCCCTTGGGAGTAATCAACGGTACACCTGCATAAAAACGCACAAAAGGATAGGAAGTTACTACCGGATTTTTTGCTAACTTTTCGTCAGCTAATGTATCTGAAACTACTACAAAATCTTGTCTGTCTACGCAAAGGTAGGATAAACCTATATTACGGGGCATTTCTGGCACATCCAAGCCTAGTTTCGCTTTAAACCATTGACGGTTTTCATCAATGAAATTGACTAAGGCTATAGGAGTACCACAAATAAATGCTGCTAACTTGGCCAAGTTATCGTAGGCTATTTCTGGTTCAGTATCTAAAATTTGGTACTGGTGGAGGGCTTCAAGTCTTGCTGCTTCGCTATTAGGTAGCACAGGTTTTATAAATGTTTATTAAAATATCTTATTTATCTAAAATTATATAGTTTTTAATTTATGCATCAAAAATTCATATTTTATAAACTTTAACTGTGCGATGAAAGTGAACTGCCCACACTGTACCGTCAGGTCAGCATAACATAAGATTTGCTGGTTTCCTTGATGTCCTCCTCCCTCTCTACGAGACGCTGTTCGCGTTCGCCTAAAGCATTGGTCGGGGCACTGTCGTCAACTCGCCTGCCATTCATCTCATCACCTCCCTTCTGGTGCGTCCGCTCCGCGAACGGGTAGGTGAGAGGCTTCTGTCAGTTCAAGCTAAACTGGAATATATAGATGTATCGTTAAGTAAATAGCTACCAAAAACTGAAGAGTTTATTTTTTCCTGTTCGGTTTTCGTTAACACTTATTTAAACGGTGTAGAAATACTTAACTCAAATTCTGTCAGATGTGCTGGGAGTAATAATAATGAGTCAGTTAATTATTTTAGGGCTAATTGCAGGTTATGTATATGGCGCTTGGAAATTCTGGAAGGGCTTTGAGCGCACTAATTTCACACCAAGTTTGACTAATCGTATTGGTTTATGTCTGTTGTGGCCTGCTTTATTTGCTACTAATAAATCTTATCGCCGCAACTTTAGAAAAGCTTTAAAAGGCCAATAATATTAAGCGAATTTTAAATTTAAAATTCTTAATACTTAAGCCTTTTAATTCTTTTTATTAATATTCCCTAGCGTTGCTAGGGAATATTGTTTAAAAATCCATAATCCATAATCCGTAATTAATCTGTCAACTACAAATTATGGATCACAAATTATCTATTTCTGTTTCCATTGGTAAGAACATTGATCGCTGCACCCGCAGCTGCACCATCAATCGCATCGCCTCCAGGATTTTTGGTGCCATGAAGAATGATGCCTGTAACAGTGCCAGCTGCTGCACCGACTCCGACATCTTGAATTATGTTACCGTTTCTGCGATTACGTGGTTGCCGTCTAGTGCCATGTACAGCATTGACAGCAGCACCAGCCGCAGCACCTTTGACGGCATTATTGATTACGGCACCATTTCCTCTAACAGCACCCGATACTACACCAGCGCCCGCTCCAATGCCGATATCTCGTAACATATCAGCAGAAGCCGGTTTAGCAGGAACTAAGGTACCGCCGGCTAAAGTTGCAGCCATCAAGCCGGGTAGAAATGTGCGTTTTAAGATTGGATTCATAGTGTTATTTTCTCAAAAAGTCCAAAAATGATCGCACAACCGAAGTTGTTGTATTTACTGACTTTACTTTTATTGTAGACAACAGCAACGGTTTGTTATGGCGTGAATCCCGATCATCACATTTACAGAAAGGCGATCGCATCTACTAAAGGTTAGGGGTCAAGAGTCAAAGGTCAAGGGTCAAAAGTTAAGATTTATTTTTTCTCCCTTATCCTCTTTGTCCCCTTCTTCTCCCAATCCCCTATTCAAATCGCCTGAATCCACTCTTTGACAGAATATTCAGTCCAGATACCGTTTTGCCAGTAGGGATCGTTTTCAATTAACTGGCGCACGGTAGCTTCATCCTCAGCTTCGTAAATCCCAAAAACTTTCGTGACATCTTTGGTGGGGCCAATAGTAATCAGCACACCTGATTCTTTTTGTTTTGCTAATCCATCTAAATGGGCTTGACGATAAGGGGTACGTTTTTCTAGAACGTCTTCGCAGTAAGTTCCCCACAATACATATTTGGGCATTTGTTGTTTGTCCTTTGTCATTTGGTAAGGGTCAAGGGTTATTCGTCCCCATTATCCATTAGCCATTACCCCTTCCCCAATCACTAACTTCTCAAATTAACGCCAAACTTCTCTACCAAAGCTTCGCGAACTTTGTTGTGTACTGGTTCGACTTCGGCATCGGTGAGGGTGCGATCGCTGGCACGATAAATTAAGCGAAAAGCTAAACTGCGTTGTCCGGCTGGCACATTTTCACCGCGATATTCATCAAATAATTCCACGGATTCTAGTAAGCCTTTGCCAGCTTTGTTAATTACTTTTTCGATTTCGGTAACTGTCACCTTCACAGGTGCAAAGAAGGCGATATCGCGATCGCTTGCTGGATAGCTGGAATAAGGATGAAATATTGGTGTGAGGATTTCATCTTGATCCATTGCATCCAACAATACATCAGCATCTAGTTGAAATGCGTAGACGAAATCAGGTAAGCCCTTTTCGCGCCGCAATTGCGGATGGAGTTGTCCAAAAATACCGAGTCTGTTACCTCTAATCCACAAAGAAGCGGTGCGTCCTGGATGCAAGCGTTCATCGCGGCGATCGGGTTGATATTCTACGGGCAAATCTAGTTGGCGAAATACGCTGTCTAGAATACCTTTAGCTTCATACCAGGTAAGCGGTTGTTCGCGACCACTGCTTGTCCATTTGCTCACAGTGCGATCGCCTCCCATAATGCCGGCGAGTGCTTCTGTTTCTTGCAAGCCGTCTTCTTCGCGTGAGAAAATCCGCCCAATTTCAAAGCCGTTCAGCGCACCGTTTCCTTGTTCTAAGTTGTATTGAAAAGCATCAATCAACCCAGAGATTAAATCGGTTCGTAGTGCGGAATATTCCACAAATAAGGGGTTTGACAGGACTATTTGCTTATCCTCCCCTGGTTTCACTAGCGAGTATTGGATTAATTCTGTTAGTCCTTCTGCACGCAAGAAAGCTCGCAATTTGCGGATGAGTTCCTGATCTAAAGGTAAATAGCCTGCTTCTGCTTTGTGGGGTAAGGTATCACAAAAGTTGTCATAGCCGTAAAGACGGGCAATTTCTTCAATCAGGTCAATTTCTCGTTCTAAGTCGCGGTAACGATAGGGTGGGACAGCAACTTTCCAAGAACGTTCTCCCGAAGGAGTCAGTTGACAGCCCAATGCAGTCAAAATCCGCTCAACGTCCCGTTCCTCGAGTTCTCCTGTCTCTTCGCCCAAATCAATTGGCCCCAACACCTGATTCACTCTGTCTAAACGCAGCGCAATTGAACGTGTCCAAGTGGAAGGGTCGGGGCGAGTATCGGCGATTTCTTGCTGGACAATTACGCCACCAGCCAATTCAGTTAGCAGTGACAAAGCACGACGACAGGCTACTTCTAATTCAGCCCGGTTCACGCCCCGTTCGTATCTGCCAGAGGATTCACTTCTTAAACCGACACCGCGAGAAGAACGGCGAATGGCTACGGAATCAAATAATGCTGCTTCTAATACTAGGCTTTGCGTACCTTCATGGACTTCTGTTTCTTCCCCACCCATGACTCCCGCGATCGCCACTGGCTTGTTGTTGGCGGTAATCAATAAGTTTTGGGTTGAGAGGGTGCGAGTCTGTCCATCTAAGGTTTTGAAGGATTCTCCAGGATTAGCGAAGCGAACGCCGATTGTTAAATTGTCGCTTTCCGCAACAGACTTGAGGCGATCGCGGTCAAAGGCGTGTAAAGGTTGTCCCCATTCCAATAAGACATAATTAGTAATGTCCACAACATTATTGATCGGTCGCACCCCAGCGGCTTGTAGGCGTTGTTGCAACCACCCAGGAGAAGGGGAAATTTTTACCTGTTCAATAACTGTGCCAATATAAGCAGGACAAGCTTGAGTTTCCGAAATACTTAAAGCTAATTTGCCCCCGCTTTGGCTAATCGACACTTCCCCAGGTTCAGGAATGCTGAGTTTGCCACCTGTCAAAGCGGCTACTTCCCTAGCTATACCTACCATACTCAGGGCATCAGCGCGATTGGCAGTAGAGCTGACATCTAAAATTGCATCATCTAGACCCAACAAAGGACGGACATCGCTACCCAATGGCAGATTTTCCTGGGTAAAAATATGAATTCCATCGACATCGGTGGGTAAACCGAGTTCTTTTAAAGAACAGATCATTCCCTCTGAGGGGACACCGCGCAGCTTTGCTGGCTTAATTTTTAAATCAATATTTGGTAGATAAGTACCTGTAGTAGCAACTGGCACAAAAATATCTGCCCGGACATTTGCAGCACCACAGACAATATTTAAAGTCTCAGCTGCACCAATATCTACTTGACAAACACTTAATTTATCAGCGTTGGGGTGGGGTTGACGCTCAAGCACTCTCCCCACAACAACGCCATTGGCCCAAGTGCGGCGGTCTTCAATGTCTTCTACTTCAAACCCAGCCATTGTCAGGTTTTCGGCTAATTCTTCCGGGCTAAGTTTGATTTCTACCAGTTCCCGCAGCCAGTTTAAAGAGATACGCATGGAGTGTGCTTGTTTGAATAATCGTCTTTTGCTCTCATTTTAGGGTGCCTACTGGCGAGCGATCCATCCGGCTAGGCTTACCCTTCACTTGAACAATCGTACTACGTTGATTTGATCAGTCAGCAGCTAATTTAGGGAACAAGGAATAGTTTCATCTCTATTTTTTGTCAGGAAATATGAAATAATGGCGATCGCCATAACTGCGGCTTTTTAGGGACTTCCAAAAATTAAATTATTCCAATTGGAACGCGAAGACGATGAATAGCCTCTTTCTCCCCCAGTTCCCCCAGCTTACCCTAGCGTAAAGCCTTCTCTTCGAGAGGCTGCGCCAACGGCATAGCTTCGCTTAACGCCTAGCGTCCCGCAGGGATGGAATAGTTATTTACTTGGAAGTCCCTTATTGCTGTGTACCTCGTGCTAATCGCCTTTGCATTTCCGCATCCGCTTCTTCGTCTGTTGTGCAAAGTACACCGGGGCGAGAGCGAATGATACTCAGATAGTATTGAAAAGCATCTTCATCTTGGGGATTGCGTCTGACATAATCCCGCAATTCCTGTTCCCTCATTGCTTGGTAATTTGGGCTAGTCATTCAATTAAAACCCTCCCGTTCTCAAATATCTCTATCTGTATTGTGTCGCCGACCAGCATGACTATTCGATTGGTGCGGCTATCAAACCTTACTAGGTTTATTGGCAGCATCAGGTTACTTGCTGCTACGCATCTGCGATACAAGGTTTTTAGTTGCTCTGGCGTTGGTTCCATAACCTCATACAAGTTTGATAAGGGCGATCGCTCCCCTGAAGGCAGCAGGCAAAAGTCAAAAATGACATTTGTTTCTTACTCTACTTCGTGATCGCCTAATAATTAAGCTAGCGTTTGGCTAGATTTAAATCAATATTTTTATCTAGAATGAAGTGTTTTAATCCCTAATAGGGAGTAAGAGAAATTTCAACATCCCAAGTGCAGAGCTTGTTGCCTATATCATCTGTTTCAATCCCTAATAGGGAGTAAGAGAAATTTCAACCCCTCTTCTAGAAGATGCGTCCAGGGGAGTAATTGTTTCAATCCCTAATAGGGAGTAAGAGAAATTTCAACCTATTAAAACCTTACGAGTGCGCTCAACAAATTCGTTTCAATCCCTAATAGGGAGTAAGAGAAATTTCAACTTCAACTTTTCGCGGGCAATGTGAAACTGGAACGGCTTTGGTTTCAATCCCTAATAGGGAGTAAGAGAAATTTCAACTGCTTTTATCAGAGGTACTTGCTTATTTATAGATGTTTCAATCCCTAATAGGGAGTAAGAGAAATTTCAACTTCTCATTTTGGATCGGCAAGTCCGTTAAAAAGTGTTTCAATCCCTAATAGGGAGTAAGAGAAATTTCAACGTTATGAAGCTTCGACAAAAGAGCGATCGTTTTTGTTTCAATCCCTAATAGGGAGTAAGAGAAATTTCAACTACATGGCTGTGCTTATGCCTAGCTTAGTGGGCAGTTTCAATCCCTAATAGGGAGTAAGAGAAATTTCAACGTATAGCGAATAGGCTCCATGTCTGCAAACTTTATGTTTCAATCCCTAATAGGGAGTAAGAGAAATTTCAACTTTACAACTTCAACCATCAATAAAGGTAAAACAAGTGTTTCAATCCCTAATAGGGAGTAAGAGAAATTTCAACTACAACTCCGCAACCAGAAGCTGCAACAAAATTGCCACTGCGTTTCAATCCCTAATAGGGAGTAAGAGAAATTTCAACCGTGCTAAAAAAGTTGCCCATACCAATAACAATAAGTTTCAATCCCTAATAGGGAGTAAGAGAAATTTCAACGCTAACCTAGGTGCGTAGCCTGAATATGAAGAGGAGTTTCAATCCCTAATAGGGAGTAAGAGAAATTTCAACTGCGGAAGTTTCAACGCCAACGTATATGAGGTTTTCAAGGTTCTGTTGCGCGGATGAGCTAATAATAGCATAATAAATTCTGGTTCATCACTATGCAAAGGCTTCAAACCCAGTCCAGATAAAGCGCGCGGGTACTTTGACCCAGTGTTGCACCAAAAGTCTTATGTACCAAGAGTTTGGACTCCTTTGCCAAAATCAACTTTTAAACATCTATCTATTCGCGCATTCAGAAAATTTTTTGTAGGGTGGGCAAGAGTTATCATCAGGTTTTGAACAAAAGATCTAGTGGTGCCCACCCTAAGATTGACTACTTAACACAATTATTCCTCCCTCTGCCTACAAAGCAATCAAAGCCCCTTATGCCGATTGTTCTGGTTCTGTCGTTACTGTCTGCCCAATTTTTGGTTCTGTTCCTGCAAGCAGGCGCTCAATGTTAGCGCGGTGGCGAATAATCACATACAAGCCACCGAGAAAAGCATAGAGGATGCAAGCTAAAGGCTGATGGAAAATTACCATAAAAATTGTCACAGCGATCGCACCTGCAATCGAACTCAAGGAGACTATCCGCGATATGGCAAATATAAGGGCAAATACACCCGCTGTTGCTAAACCTACCTGCCAACTGATCGCTAACAAAGTCCCTAAACCAGTAGCGACAGATTTACCACCGCTAAACCCCAAAAAAATTGATTTGCTGTGTCCAAGGACGACTGCGAACCCTGCTAAAGTTACTAACCACGGTTGCCACAGCTTCGCATCTACCGTAGGAGGGATAAAATTATCAAGTGGGGCAAAATGAAATAACTGGTAAACTAAAGCGATCGCTAATATTCCCTTTAAGCAATCAATTAATAACACGAATGCTCCAGGCCCTTTACCCAATGCTCTCAGAACATTGGTTGCGCCAGTTGAGCCAGAACCAACTTCCCGAATATCAATACCTTTTAACTGCTTTACAGCAATGTAGCCTGTAGGGAAAGAACCCAGTAGGTAGGCTACAACCAAAACTACCCCACACAAAGTTAACCAAATAGCCATAAACAATTCAAAATTCAAAATTCAAAATTCAAAAAAGCCAAGAGTCATTAGTACAGTACGGCGCAAATAAGCGCAAAGTTGAGCCACCGCAATGGCTCACCTTTTTACTTTTGCCTTTTTGTACTAGTCAGTCGTCCACAACCCAACATTTTTTGACAAATGACAAATGACTAATGACTAATGACAAATTAAAAATCATCATCATAATTTCTCATTGATTTGGGGTCGGGGGCAAAGGCTAACCACAGAGGAAATTGCAGTAACCCTAGACTAATTTGGTCTTCCGAATCGTCGATGATAATTAAAGGCAGTTGATTGGCTTTGACCAATCGCTCGGCTTTTTGAGCTAAAGCTTCCGGAGTTTCAAATAATACTATTCCTCTATCTGGGCCAAAATCTGGACGACCGATACCTAAACAGTCTTGCAAACCACGCCGCCACTCACCTAGACGTTCTGGTGTATTAGATAATATTAAAGCGCGGACGCGATCGCCATAAAGGCTGTTGAGGATAGAAATCACCGCCGAAGAAATTAAGATATTCTGCAAGCGGCTACCCATTGTCCGCAAAGCACCTCTTCCGCCTTGGGTGAAAAACCAGTTGGCAACTCGTTCCGCGTGGACTGGTTCAAAGGTGCGGCGCAGTTGCCAAGCAGGGCCATAGTAATCTGGTTTGCTGCGGTATTGGTCAATCAGTCGGCGAATTTGCTTGGTAGTATCTTGAAACTGCTGTGGCGCGAATTGTGGGATACCAGGCTGGGATTCAGCAGGCTTTACCTCTTTGACAACTGGTTTTTCTCGTTCAATGACAGGCGGTGTTAGCTGCAATTGCTCGGCGGCGGCGGCTAAATCCTGTAAGCTGCCTGTGAGATAATCTTTAAAACCCTGTACGCGAATTGCCAAGTCTTGGGATGTTCCCGCAAACGTGGTACGCATTTCATTGCGGATGCGTTCTTGACGGCGTTCTAACTGTTCTACAGAAATTTGCAGTGCTTGTTTGCGTTGTTCTAACTGCGAGAGCGACTCTTGCACGAGTCGTCCCAGTGTTAATTGAGTTTCCCCAACTTGTGCTTGCAGAGTTTTGTAAGTCGCTTGTAGATTAGCTATTTCTGCTTTGAGAGCTTCTTTGGTAGTTTCTAATTCAGCAACTTGTTGTGTTGCTTGTGCATATAGTGAATTATCTGCGGATTCTGAGTCTAGTTGCGATCGCAGTGCGACAGTTTTCTCTGGTAGTGGCGCAAGTAAATCAGCAGATGCATCTTCTTTTGGCTCAACTGTAGAAATTTCTACCTCTATTTGGGAAATCGGTACTTCCAAAGTTGCGTCATTGGGCGGTGAGTCCACTAATAAACTCTGCTCTTCTGTTTGCGCCTCTGAGTCAACCGATGAGTCTTCTGGCTCGGCAACTGGTTTGCTCGGTTCTTGTATTTGCGCCAACCACTCATCAATCGATTCTGGGGTTTGAGATTCCTCTGGGTTCATAAATAATAGTGTAATTCCTATGACGCGAATAAATAGCTTTCAGAAATATACAATTGACTTGTACTAAAAGTCTTAAGTATGCATCTAAAAGTTACTCAGAACTAGGCACCCACAACTAGGTACTAAATACGTGGACAACGTTGTTCTAAACAAGCTTTCAGAGTGTTAGGGTCAAATAAAATCGGCAAAAAGTGAATGCTGTTAATTTCTTTAAAGTAAAACAGAATCGGAATTCCCGTCCAAAATATCCGCCAATTTTGCCATTCTTGATAGGGAAACCGCCGAATTAATTTTTCGCCTCTATAAACATCTAAGTCAGTTGCGGTAAATAACAACCGGACAATACCAGCCTGAAACATCAGAAACAAACCAAGTAATCCGATTACACCTCCTACCAGAGGCTGGACTAACAGCAGTGGAATAGAGGCAATTATCAAAACTACAGGAATATTGTAGCTAGGTTTGAGTTCTACGGTAGATGTGGAGTTAGGCGCAAATGAACTAGTCATACAAATTTTAGATTTTGGATTTTGCGGAAAGTTGAGCCTGTGCGTTGCGGAGGGAACCTCCGTTGTAGCAACGGGCGTTGCGTGGTGTACCCTTTCAGGGAAGCAAGCTACGCGTAGCGTCTCCCTTTGGGAGAGGAGCAGTTGCCGTTAGCGTAGCGTTAGCGAGTCCTCGAGCGTCAAGGCTTCCCCGACTTGTAGTAACTGCCGTCAAACTTTTCAAGACGGATTTTAGATTAGAGATTTTTGATTAGGAATACTCATCCTTGGGCTAATAGTATCTAATCCGGCTTTGTTAAGTAGACATAGATATTTCCCATTTTAGAATTTCGCGGCTGAAGAGGTGCGCCATCAGGAGTGAGAGTCAAAACTACATCCCTTTGAGCAATGCACTACCAGGCCCCTGAAACATTAACCAAGAAAGGAAGAAGTTACTTACAAATATAATCAGCAAGGCAGTCACCACAGCAGTGGTGGTGGATTGTCCAACTCCTTTAGCTCCTCCGGTTGTCGTTAAACCCCAGCTACAACCAATTACCGCAATTAAAATTCCAAAGCAAAACGCTTTAATCAAGGCGCTACAAATATCCCAAAGACCAAGAAGGTTACGCGCCGAGTCTAGAAATGCAGTATCAGAGATGCTGTATAAATTTGTGGCAATTAACATTCCCCCCAACAGCCCTGTCACCAAGGATAAGAGAGTTAAAATCGGCAACATTAAGCAGCAAGCTAAGACGCGGGGAATAACTAGGTAATCAATGGGGTCGGTTCTTAACATCAACAAAGCATCAATTTGCTCTGTTACCCGCATAGTACCAATTTCAGCTGCAAAAGCCGAACCAACTCGCCCTGCTAAAATCACTGCTGTCAGCACAGGCGAGAGTTCTCTGGTTAAGGCTACCGCCAGCACACCGCCGACAAGATTCCCCGCCCCAAAATTAAGAAACTCTCGTGCTACCTGAATGGTAAACACTGCGCCCACAAAAATAGCCGTTAACAGCGCAATAAAGAGCGAATCTGGCCCAACGGCTGCCATTTGCTCTTTAGTATTTCGCCAATGAATTTTGACCTTTAGTAGGTGAACTAGTACTTGTCCACCCAGGAAAAGCGCTGCCAGCAACCGCTGACTCCACGCTCCTAAACTGGATTTGGATGTAGTCTCACTCAATGTTTTGTAGCTAACTCGGTAACTGCCTTAAGAATAGCGAAAGTCAACCCTTTCAGGGAATTCAAAATTCGTCTTGAAAAGTTTCCTACGGCGGGAAACCCGCCTACAGAACTTTCCGCAAAATTCAAAATTCAAAATTAATCACCCCACGGATAAATCCAGGGGCTTATATCCATTGTTTTCGGTCATTGAGCAATGGTCAAGGGGCAATGGGCAATGGGCATTTGTCATTTGTCATTTGTTATTTGCCATTTATCTCCTCTGCTTTCTCATCTCCCTTGTCCCCATTGCCCCTAATCCCCAGAGGGGGCCCCGAGTTCCCCAGTCCCCAGCCCCCAAACATTAACTTAGTTTAAAGCTCGTCTCATAAAATTAAGACTTTTTTGAGCAATCTGGAGTTGCTTTTGTATGCAATCTGTGGACTGAAAGCTGGCTATAGAGAGAATTTTGCCAATTTCATTGTCTATTTAGGCTTGACTCATCCAATGTGAGTGATAGCCGATTTTTTTAATAAAAACTTAAGATTTTTGACATCTTGGTTGCTTAGGAGCGATCGCACGTATTGTAGAAGATGACATTACAGCTTTTTGCACTATTGTCTACCATAACCACGGAGTGTCGTCTCAATGAATCTTTTCACCAACTTTCTCCGTTCTGTGTTAATCACGATTATTTTTAGTTTCACCGTGCCCATGTTATTGGTCGGTGGCTTCTTGCTTTTCATATCCCTGGGCGGTCACATTCCAGGTTTACAAGGCATAACTGAAGCTATGGCTACACAGATTATACATTTTCTGGCTACTTTTGGCAGCGGTACTCCTCTGCACGGTTTATTTGTAATTAGTTTAACTTGTAGTTTTGTTGGGGCACTGTTTGATATCTATGTTTATTATCGGTGTCAAATTCTCCGAATTGATTCCTGAGTTAGTTGAATCAGAGAGCCAGGTATTTATTGGCTGATAAATTTATAGAACATTGATATTGCACAATTTAGAGGATGCTTATCCTAAGTTTTATCAGGATTGGCATTGCTGAATTTTGATTAATTAAACATACTTATGCAATCCTCAGCCTTTATGCATCTTGATGTGTATATATACTATTGACGAGATATTTACTGGGATTACTTAGTAATTTATTTATACAAAATTTAAAATTATAGTTCCGTGCTTGCTGCAATTGCACTACACACTCAACTTACGGTATGGATTTTGTAGCTCCATAATTTTTGCAAGCTTAATAAAAATGAGATTATCAATAAAGTAGCCAGATCAAGATAAAAACTTCCTTAAAGTTTTATGAATGATCGTGGCTGCTGATTGTGTTGTGCAGACAAAAGCAAGTCGTCTGACCACTGGGCATCTTATATTGAGTGTATTACGAGGTTTTATGACTGCTTATGGTTTGGCCTTTTAAGCCCAGGTTTAGTAAACAAATAGCTCGCATTGAAATTACTGGTGCAATTTCCAGTGGAACTCGCAAACGTGTGTTAGAAGCGCTGAAAACAGTAGAGGAAAAGAAGTTTCCGGCATTACTGCTACGGATTGATAGCCCAGGCGGGACAGTGGGAGATTCTCAAGAAATTTACAGCGCCCTAAAACGTTTGCGGGATAAAATGAAAATTGTTGCCAGTTTTGGCAATATTTCGGCTTCTGGCGGAGTATACATTGGCATGGGAGCCGAATATATCATGGCTAACCCAGGTACAATTACGGGTAGTATTGGTGTAATTTTGCGAGGCAATAACTTAGAACGCTTGCTGGATAAAATTGGTGTTTCCTTTAAGGTGATTAAATCTGGCCCTTACAAAGATATTTTGGCATTTGACCGGGAACTGACAGAACCGGAACAAGGTATTCTGCAAGAGTTGATTGACATCAGTTATCAGCAGTTTGTGCAAACCATAGCTGAAGCGCGTTCTTTGACGGTAGAAACTGTGAAAAGTTTTGCCGATGGTCGGATATTTACTGGACAGCAAGCCGTAGAGTTAGGTGTAGTAGATCGTCTGGGAACAGAGGAAGATGCACGTCGCTGGACAGCAGAACTGGCTGGTCTTGATCCTGAAAAAACACCCTACTTCACCTTAGAAGAACGTAAACCCCTGTTAAGTCGATTGCTACCTGGAAACCGTCAGACTTCATCAAGTATTAGGGCGGGAATTGACTGGCTGGAATTTGAAATGTCTACCAGTGGTTTACCCCTATGGTTATATCGGCCATAAACGGGGACTAGGGATAAGGGAGATGAGGGGAACAAGGGGACAAAAAACAAATGACAAATGACAAATGACAAATGCCAAATGACTAATTAAGGAGGATTGGGCGTGGAGTGGCAAATGCGGGCTATTCGTGGAGCAACAACAGTTACGGAAAACTCAACTGAGGCGATTCGAGAAGCGGTAACAGAAATGCTAGATGAATTGGAAAAACGAAATCATCTCCAGCCAAAGGATATTATTAGTGTGACGTTTTCTGTTACACGAGATCTGGATACGATTTTTCCAGCTGCGATCGCTAGAACACGTCCAGCTTGGGATAGTGTAGCCATGTTGGATGTGCAGCAAATGCACGTCGAAGGCAGTTTACAGCGCTGTATCCGCTTTTTAATCCACGTCTCCCTGCCAGCCTCCGCGCCAATTTACCATATATATTTACGTCATGCGGCTAACTTGCGTCCTGACTGGAGTTTGCCCCAGCCACTACATGGATCGCAACAAGTAGTAGAATCAAAAGTTTAGAATATACAAGTCTCTTAATTGCATTAAATCATCTGCGCTCACAGCATATGGGCGGAGATGAGTATTGAATTTTAACTGTTCGGCATATTTACATCCCCCGCTAAATCCACGTTTCAATCCCTAATAGGGAGTAAGTGAAATTTCAACCTTACCTCTGAATAGTTGGTAACTATTTTCTCCCGGTTTCAATCCCTAATAGGGAGTAAGTGAAATTTCAACCCGAGAGTGTACATCGATCCAATCGAATGAATTCGAGCGTTTCAATCCCTAATAGGGAGTAAGTGAAATTTCAACACTCTCTATGTATGCTGGTATTTCAGATTACAAATACGTTTCAATCCCTAATAGGGAGTAAGTGAAATTTCAACTCCCAACGCTCCCAGCTTGTTTTAGGTTGATTGTTTCAATCCCTAATAGGGAGTAAGTGAAATTTCAACCCTTGGCTTCTTAACTTTGGGAGTACATCGTGTTTCGTTTCAATCCCTAATAGGGAGTAAGTGAAATTTCAACGTTGTAAAGCGCTTTACAACCACGCGCTGACTATGTTTCAATCCCTAATAGGGAGTAAGTGAAATTTCAACCTTGTAAAGCGCTTTACATTTTACATTTTTTGGTTTCAATCCCTAATAGGGAGTAAGTGAAATTTCAACGTAGAAGTTTTAAACAGTTTCTTAGAAGCACTAGAAGAAGTTTCAATCCCTAATAGGGAGTAAGTGAAATTTCAACATCAGCCATTTGCTTAGTAGTCATACCCTTGAACTTGTTTCAATCCCTAATAGGGAGTAAGTGAAATTTCAACTTCAGACCGAAGCCGCTGCTAAATCTGCAACACCTGTGTTTCAATCCCTAATAGGGAGTAAGTGAAATTTCAACTTGCAAACAGCTAATATCGCATCTATTAGCCTGTCGTTTCAATCCCTAATAGGGAGTAAGTGAAATTTCAACCACCTTTCAACATATGCAGACTACTCCTACTTGTTGTTTCAATCCCTAATAGGGAGTAAGTGAAATTTCAACCATTCTCCATGCTTTCTATGCTAGATTTTTTTCGTTGTTTCAATCCCTAATAGGGAGTAAGTGAAATTTCAACTTTCCAAAGTTGCACGGTTTCGCCGTCTTTTTTGTTTCAATCCCTAATAGGGAGTAAGTGAAATTTCAACTCAATCCCTTTTCGGAATTAAAAATTTATACAATCGTTTCAATCCCTAATAGGGAGTAAGTGAAATTTCAACCACTTCCTGGGTGGGCATATAAGCAAAATAGAGGTTTAGTTTCAATCCCTAATAGGGAGTAAGTGAAATTTCAACGATAAGTTGTAAAGCGCTTTACAAAAAATCTCTTGTTTCAATCCCTAATAGGGAGTAAGTGAAATTTCAACAGGTTTTAACAATTTACTACAGAATTGAAATTGTTGTTTCAATCCCTAATAGGGAGTAAGTGAAATTTCAACCCAGACTTATATACTGATGTTGTAACAGTCTTAAAGTTTCAATCCCTAATAGGGAGTAAGTGAAATTTCAACGATTTTATCGGCATAGATCCAGCATTGTTGATAGGTTTCAATCCCTAATAGGGAGTAAGTGAAATTTCAACTCCATAAATGACATCCGAGAGGTTGTTGAACATGTTTCAATCCCTAATAGGGAGTAAGTGAAATTTCAACACAATGGCGATCGCACCTCCGATTCCCGGCACTGTTTCAATCCCTAATAGGGAGTAAGTGAAATTTCAACGGCGGAAGTTGCAAAGCCAATGTATATGCAGTTTTCAAGGTTCTGTAGCGCGGATGGTTCCATAATAACATGAGCAATAGTGAAAAAGCAAAACCAAAATGGCTGAAAGTCAATCTGTGTAAGGAGCGCGGGTGGTTGGACATCAATTAACATTTGAAAGCCTTACATAGAAAGAGTTTCACCCATTTTTGAGGAAACTCCCTTTTCAACACCTACCCATCCGCGCATTCTGCAAAGAAAATAGTATCGTCGCGAACTGCTTCACCGCCAATACGTTCAACCTTACGAAAGCAGTAACTACATAAAAAGTAAAAACGGATACTATCAGTATAGTTTTTAATCAACTTATTTAATCGAGAACTGTATATTCTTTCGTTAAGAGGTTGTTTTAAAAGTCCTGTCGTCGGTAGCAAAACGTTTTAGATCCCCCTAAATCCCCCTTGGAAAGGGGGACTTTGACAGATTTTTGCCCCCTTTTTTAAGGGGGGCTGGGGGGATCAACCAGTGCTTAAAATCACAGCCAACTACTTTTCAAACATCCTCTAAGAGTGTTCCAAAAAATAAATCGATCCAAAACCTGTCATTGCGAGCGAAACGGAGTGTAGCGAAGCAATCTCAAGCTCTTTGCGATTGCTTCATTCCGCTTTGCTCCATTCGCAATGACAATGGGGCATTCTTTTACTTGGAGTACTCTAAGGCTGTCTACGGACAAAATTTCAAAGTCCAAGCTAGTCACTCGGCATTATTTATCATCGGGGTTTGAGTCAAAGAGCTGGTAGTGCCCACCCCACAAAATTGACTAGTATAATTTCTCAATCAACAACCTTAACTCATTGGTCACAAATGAGTTAACGTTCTTGATGAATGAGGTAACGGTAATAAGAAACGTTAAAGCGTTCGTCACAAATGCTTTAGGTTCTTGATGAATGAGGTAACGGTAATAAGAAACGTTAAAGCGTTCGTCACAAATGTCTTAATGTTCTCTATGGATGGGTTCACGTTGGTAACGACAGGTATTTTGCAAACGCGTAGACACATACTCATAGGTTGTAGCAAGCTACGTTAAGTGTCTCTACGAGACGCGGCTTGTTATAGACATCGCACCCAGTGGTTTTAACTGTATAGTTTTTTCAGGTAGGCGTAGGTGCAGCCGATTCTAGACATCGCGCTTAAGTATGCTACTATTAGAGATTTTCATTGCGTGATAACTAAGGCACGATGAAGCTAAATAATTATATAGGATTTGTAATTGATTTTTGAACACACTCTACGTATGTGTTAGCGTAGCTTAACGCACCAAGTCCTTCAGTTGATGCGTTACGGATTCCGTCCTAACGCACCCTACAAATACTTAGATTTCTTCAAAAATCAAATCGGATTGCTATATGTATGTATTATCTAATATCAGGAAAAAGCTAAGAATAAACGAACCACAGAAAAATGAAATTTTGAAGGTTAGTGGAATTTGGCTGATATTCACCTGTTTAATACTCGAATTTATCGCCCCAAAGTCACTAGCACAAACACCAGCCAACCCACCTGTACAAGATATAGATCGCCAGCTAGAACAACCTACTCCCACAACTCCATCACTACCAAAACTGCCAAATATTGAAGAATTATTGCAGACTCCTCCTGCCACTATAACGACTCCTGAAACAATTCCCAAGGATTTACCAGGAACAATTCAGGTAACTAGTTTTGAGGTAATTGGTAGTACTGTATTTAATCGAAAAGAATTAAATGCGGTAACTCAAGAATTCCTCAATAAACCTATCACCTTTGCTCAACTATTAGAGGTGGCTGATAAAGTTACGGAACTATATACCAAAGGTTGCCAAACTGAAAATAAAAACTCCGATTTACCTTGTTATGTTAATTCCGGTGCATACATTCCCGCAGATCAAACTTTTAAAGCAGCGGGTGGTGTAGTAAAAATTCAAGTTGTAGAAGGTAGTTTAGAAAGTATTGAGGTACAAGGTACAAAACGCCTCAATCCTAATTATGTGAGAAGTCGTTTAGCTTTAGCTACAAATAAACCTTTAAATTTAAAGAAGTTGCTGCAAGCTTTGCAACTATTACAGTTAGATCCACTGATTAAAAATGTTTCTGCGGAACTAGGTAATGGAGTTAATTCTGGTGCTTCTGTGTTATCTGTAAAAATTGCGGAAGCACAAACATTTAGCGCTCAAATTAGTTTAGATAATAACCGCACACCTGGTATAGGTAGTTTTCAACGACAAATCCAATTAAATCAAGCAAATTTATTAGGATTGGGCGATGGATTAAGTATTGGTTATGCTAACACCGATGGTAGCAATAGTATAGATGTCACTTATAGATTACCCATCAATCCCCGTAATGGGACTTTGCAGTTTAACTATAGCTATGCATCAAGTAATGTCATTGAAGAACCTTTCAATATTTTAGATATTGAAGGGAGTTCGCAAGAATATGGTGTCAGTTTTCGTCAACCACTGCTGCAAACTCCCACTACCGAATTTGCTGTAGGAATAAGTGCAACTCATCGAGATAGTGATGTCGGCTTTTTGGAAGCACAATTAGGAGAAAGGCTGCCTTTTCCTGCTGCGGGTGCAGATACAAATGGTAAGACGAAAGTAACTATCTTGCGATTGTTTCAAGATTGGACTCAGCGTAGTAGTCAACAAGTACTGGCGGCGCGATCGCAATTTAGTTTTGGTATAGATGCATTAGATGCCACAATTAACCAAAATGCGCCAGATGGTCAATTTTTTGCATGGAGGGGACAAGCGCAATGGGTGCGACTGTTAGCACCAGAAACTCTATTTTTAGTACGTGGAGATATTCAATTAGCAGACAGGCTTTTGTTAGCTTCAGAACAAATTGGACTGGGAGGGGTTGCAAGTGTTCGCGGTTATCGTCAAGACCAAATATTAGCTGATAATGGCTTTTTGGCAACTGCGGAATTACGCTATCCGGTGCTAAGAATACCAGAAGTTAAAGGGTTGCTACAAATAACCCCATTTCTAGATTTTGGTACAGCTTGGAATATTTCACAACCAGGAAGAACTGCTCTTAATCCCGATACGATTGCATCGGCTGGAATTGGTTTATTGTGGCAACAAACTAATTTAACGGCGCGTTTTGATTGGGGTATCCCTCTTGGTATTGATATTTCCAATAAAAATACTTGGCAAGAAAACGGTCTTTATTTTTCTATCGTTTATACGCAACCATTTTAGGTAATTATTTATGTCTATAATTTTACTTTTAACTACGTTATCTCTGAAGCCAAATATCAATTTAATTTATCAAGTTACACCTGTAGCTGTAATTATCAACTCAGAAGTATCTGGCAATCAATCTACAAATGCTCAGGAATTATTAGATAGAGGTTTAAATTTATATCAAAAGGAGCAATATTCTCCAGCACTGAAGATTTTCCAACAGGCGTATGAGGCATTCCAAGCTACAGGAGATAAACTCAATCAAGCGCTGGTGTTGAATTATCTTTCTTTGACTTATCAACAGTTGGGACAGTTAACTGATGCTGAAGAAGCCAGCAGTAAAAGTTTGCAACTATTACAAAATAAAAGCGATAGCAAAGATTATTTATCTATTCGTGCCCAAACTTTTAATACTCAAGGTCAGTTACAATTAGCACGAGGAGAAGCAGAAAAAGCTTTGAGTAGTTGGCAACAGGCAACAGCTACTTACAGTAAAATTGGGGATGAGGCAGGTAAAATAGGTAGCAAAATTAACCAAGCCCAAGCATTGCAAACATTAGGGCTTTATCTGCGCGCTACAAAAACCTTAGAAGAAATTAAGCTGAATTTAGATAAACAACCAGATTCTCTATTAAAGGTAACTGGCTTGCTGAGTCTCGGTAATACCTTGCGTGTAGTTGGAGATGTCAACCAATCTCGGCAGATATTAGAACAGAGTTGTCAAATCCAAGCCAAGCGATCGCACGCCCAAAATCTGTGTCATGCTAAAAATACTGCCCCAGCACAGCAAAACCCTGAACAGGAAAAGCTTGCAGAAATCCTGCTGAGTTTGGGGAATACGGCTCAAGCGCAGCAAAACAATGAAGAAGCAATACAGTTTTATGAACAAGCTGCTAGTCTTTCCCAGAAGCAGACAACGCAGCTACAAGCACAATTAAATCAATTACGGCTGTTAATTTCATCTGTTTCCACACCAGAACTATCACAGCAAATTCTCTCTTTAGTAAATAGCTTACCTGCAAAGCTGGAGAGTTTACCCCCTAGTCGGAGTAGCATTTATGCGCGGATTAACTTTGCCCAAACTCTGCTGAAGTTAGCCAAAACCGGAGTGTTAGCAAAGGGTGCAATTGCTACGCAAGATAACTGTACATCTGCTAATTCCCTCTGTACGGCTGCCAAAGTTGTGGCGACAGGTTATCAGCAAGCTAAAAGTTTAGCAGATGTGCGATCGCAATCCTATGCTTTAGGTACTTTAGGCAGTTTATACGAACAAACTCAGCAATGGAACCAAGCGCAAACCCTGACCCAACAAGCGCTAAAATTGTCTCTAGGTATTCAAGCGCGAGATATTGCCTATCGTTGGCAATGGCAATTAGGACGGATTTTCAGCGCTGTTGATAATCCTCAAGGTGATGAACCAGGTGCAGTAGCCGCTTATGATCAAGCAGTCAAAAATTTAAAATCTATCCGCCGTGATTTAGTTAGCGTCAATCGTGACGCTCAATTTTCCTTTCGGGATGAAGTAGAACCAGTTTACCGTGAGTATGTGAGTTTGCTATTGCCCAAAACCGGGGAACCGAGTGCAGACAATCTCGATAAAGCCAGAAAAGTCATTGAATCATTGCAGTTAGCCGAACTAGATAACTTTTTCCGTCAAGCCTGTTTAGACAGCCAACCTGTGCAGATTGACGAAATTGATCAACAACGGCAAACGGCTGTAATCTATCCCGTAATTTTAAGCGATCGCGTCGCAACTATCGTCTCACTACCAAATCAGCAAAAAAACAAGTCTCTAAAATTGCATACAGTTGTCATCCCGAAAGAGACATTTGAAGCCAAAACTAAAGAACTACATCAAAAAATATTTCTCAAAAGCCCTCGCGAGTTTGTGCAAACATCACAACAAGTATATGATTGGTTGATTAGACCAATCGAATCAGATTTACAAAATAGTGGTGTTAAAAATCTCGTGTTTGTCTTAGATGGAACATTGCAAAGTATCCCCATCTCTGCCCTTTACGACGCACAGAATAAGCAATATTTAATTCAGAAAAAATATAACATTGCAATTACACCAGGTTTAGAACTATTACCGCCACAACCTTTAGCTAAAAAACAATTACAAGCACTTGTTGGTGGATTGAGTGAAGCGCGTGACGATTTTCCCGCATTACCTGGTGTGAAATATGAGCTTGAGCAAATCAAAAGTATATTTTCGACATCAGGAAATTTTCTTGATAAAAATTTTACGCCCCAAACAATCGAACAAGCTGTAAAGTCTTTTTCTGGAGGAATATTACATCTAGCCACTCATGGTAAATTTAGTTCTAAAGCAGAAGATACGTTTATTTTGACGTGGAATACAAGACTAAACGTGAAAGATTTTAGTTCTGTGCTGAAATCTCATGAGACAAGCAAACAAGGTGTAATTGATTTACTCATTCTCAGCGCTTGTGAAACTGCATCTGGCGATAATCGTGCAGCGTTAGGAATAGCTGGAATCGCTGTACAGTCTGGCGCACGCAGTACATTAGCGACTCTTTGGAGTGTTAATGATGAAGCGACAGCAGCTTTAATGATTCAGTTTTATAAAGAGATAGCTCAAAACCAGAAAAAAGCTGAAGCTTTGCGTAATGCTCAATTATTTCTGCTTTCAGGAGAGTTAAATCCTAGATTTAAACATCCCTATTATTGGGCACCTTTTGTTTTAGTAGGGAACTGGCAATAATTCGTAATTCATAATTCCTAATTAAAGACAGTTAAGAAATTTAAATGTAGTCAACAACTCAAGGTGCGTTGCTATAAGGCATAACACACCCTACAATTCTTTTAATAATATGGGAAAATAAACAGAATTATTGAGAGGCTGCGATCGGCATGAACGTTATTTCTGCCAAGTGGACGATTGACGAATATCATCGCATGATTGACGCTGGCATTTTAAGCGATCGCCAGGTGGAATTACTCAAGGGAGAAATAGTAGAAATGTCGCCGGAAGGGGAACCGCACGCTTATTGTAGTGATGAAGCTGGTGAGTACTTAGCAAATTTGTTGGGAGAGCGTGCTAAAATTCGTCAAGCTAAACCAATTACACTACCCAACGACTCGGAACCAGAACCAGATATTGCCATTGTGCAACGTTTGGGACGCGAATATCGAGAGCATCACCCCTATCCAGAAAATATTTTTTGGGTGATTGAGTATGCTAACTCCAGTTTAGAGAAAGATTTAGAAACCAAAAGAAAAATTTACGCAGAAGTTGGAATTTCAGAGTATTGGGTTTTTAATCTCAGAAAGCTACATTTAGTGCTATTTCGAGAACCTCTGGATGGAGAATATGCCACAAAATTTACATTGACTGGGGGAATAATTCAACCGCTAGCATTTACAGATGTTTCTGTCTCAGTCGAACACATGATTAACAGGTAATGTATTTGGAATAATTCGTAATTCTTAATTTGTAATTAAATTAATTTCGTTCTCAATTAGCAACTAATTTAATACCAATAATTTTCAAGGATTCCTTAAAAGGATTGTATCTCACTCAGATGAAATCCGCTGTATAAAAGTGGGCACCAGCAACTCTTTCGTTCACACCCTGATCATAACGAGTGCCCACTCTATGGCTACTTTTTATTTCTTAACTCCATCAAAGAACAACTTCTGGCTGCGATTGAAATTGCTCCAGAATTGCTGCTATGTTCCCGGACGAGAGCGAATATGATCGGGTATATGATGGCGATCGCCTAATATTTCTAACAAAGGGCCATTAACGTCAAATTTAACCATACTTACCGACGCGACCAAAATATTCACCCGATAGCGATAGCGTCCCAAATCAATTCCCAGTAAACTGCAAAGCATAATCCGAATTGTGGCTTTATGGGAAACTACTAAAACATTACCTTGGAGATGTTTTTCTTGAATTTCAGCAATTACAGGCATAGAACGGTTAGCAATATCTACCGCAGTTTCTCCACCTAGTGGTGCATTCCATGCGGGTTCTGTCAACCATTTTATATAGTTTTGGGCGTAATTCTCTTGGACAAACGATTTACTCTTAGTTTCCCATTCGCCGTAACTACCTTCTCTAAGTCCGTCACGCAACTGCATATCAATACCAATAGCATCACACAATGGCTTGGCAGTTGCAATTGTGCGCTTCATGGGGCTAACATAAACCTCTTGCCACTTCAATTTTTGATAAACATCAGCAAAACTCTTTGCCATCTGCATCCCTTCAGAAGTCAACTCTGCATCAGTTTCACCGCAGAAATTACCACTTTGACTAAAAGTAGTTTCTCCATGTCGCAGCAAATATAAATTGAGTGTCATAGCTTGTATCGCGATTGGATCAAGGAGTTTGTGCCAAAATAAAATATCATCAATCTCGCAATCGAGTATGTGACACCAGGACAAAGTAATCAAGCAAAAAAGTTAATCAACCACAAACTTTTGAAATCGAAGACAAAATTAGCGGTTTCAGCTAGTACTAAGTAAGCCTAAGGCAATACAGTTCAGTTAAGATCATTAGAGATTGATTTATCACTTGTTGAAAAAGCCAGCAGATTTGGGGGATTCTCCCCCAAACCCCCTCCAAAATTATTGTTCTGTTTTTTGTTGAGTAACTAGCCCTCTTTTGTCAGAGTGGGATAATTTTTAAAGACGAATTTTGAATTCCGCCTTGCGGTACTAGTTTTTTTGGCTTTGTTGTCAATTAATTTTCTTAACTGAACTGTATTGCATCATACCCCACCGCTTGGCTTACCATCCCGCACTTTTGCGAATTACGAATTACGCATTAATTGAGCAATTTGTGCTAAATCTACATTTCCACCGCTAATAATCACACCTATTTTCGCATCTGGTGCTTTCTCCACACCTTCTAATAAAGCAGCTGCGGCGAGTACTCCTGTAGGTTCGACAACGATTTTCAAGCGTTCCCACAGGAAAAACATGGTACGTATAATTGCTGTTTCTGAAACTGTCACCATATCATCAACGTAATTTAGTACTAAAGGGAAGGTAATTTTCCCCAAATAGGGAGTACGAGCGCCATCAGCAATAGTATTAGGATTGGTGACATTTTGCAGAGTTTTGCTGTGAAAGGAACGGGTAGCATCATCAGCTAGTTCTGGTTCTACACCAATTACCCGACAGTTGGGTAAAAGTGCTTTAGATGCGATCGCACATCCGGAAATTAATCCACCACCGCCACAGGGAACTAACAACAAGTCTAGTTCGCCTACTTCTTTTATCAGTTCTAAAGCTGCTGTCCCCTGTCCTGCTATGATTTGCGGATGATCGTAAGGGGGGATGAGGGTGAGATTGCGATCGCTTGCTAAATTTTGAGCTAATTCTTCCCGGTTTGTCGTGAGTCGATTATAGAAAATTACTTCAGCGCCATAACCGTGTGTAGCAGTTTGCTTGACTGTGGGCGCATCATCAGGCATGACAATAGTTGGCGGGATATTGAGTAATTTTCCCGCAAGTGCGATCGCTTGGGCATGATTCCCTGATGAAAAAGTGAGAACGCCTTTTTGTTTTTGTGCTTCAGATAGCTGTGCTAATGCATTGTACGCACCACGAAATTTGAAAGCTCCCGTGCGTTGAAAATTTTCGCATTTGAAAAATACTTGGCTGTGAGTACGTTCATTAAATGTTCTCGAAGTTAGCACAGGTGTCAGGTGGGCAATACCCAAAAGACGTTTTTGGGCAGCTTGCACGTCAGAAATGGTAACAGAGTTATCCTGGAGCATGAATCGCAGTATGATTTTTCTTAATTAAATGCTCGTATAATTTTGATGACCATTTAATTTCCACTCTTCTATTGTGACATCAGTGTCAGCAGCAATTAAGCCTGAGGCCTCTTGTAAAAGCTCCTGCTGTTCCTTTTGAATTGCCTCTAAACGAGAAGAAATTTCTGCTAATCTTTGCTGCTTATTTTGATAGATAACTTCAGAATTTATTGGTAGTAAAGCTGAGATTTTATCAGTTGATTGAACGCCTGTAACTTTTTTAAAAGCAAAACTACCAAATGTGCCCAAGGATATAAAACTAACTTTAATTAAACCCTGAAGTAATTGTACTGGGACTCGCAGTATTGACCAACTTGCTGTCTCAATCAAGCGCATGATGGCTCTGATAATACTCCAAACAAGAGCCAGTAGGAACACCAGCATGATGCAACTGATAATCGGGTGATTAGCAGCCCAACTGAGTATTTGAACTAGCCTAAAAATTGCTGGGTGTTGTGTTAGCCAATCATTCATCGAAGACGCGATCGCTGTTTGTACTGCTGTCGATGTTGTACTTTTAACTTGTTCAGCAGTTTGCAAACTTTGTTCTACAGAACCTTTAGCTTGTTCCCAGGTTGTTGTAACTGTATCAATTGCGCTATCGGTTGCTTGATTTGCAGTTTGTTTTAAAGATTGTCCTGCTTGCTGTGCTGAGTTAGTTAAGGAATTAACGCTGTCATCAACAAAAGATTTTGCTTGTTGAAAGCGTTGCCAAATTCCTTCAGAAAAATTTATATCTATTTGAGGTGTCATGGCACATTTCACCGTGGCTGAAATCGAACCCGCAAACCATCTTTGGGGTGATTCGTAGGTATTCGCACTGTAGCTAAACTTTGATTGGGCAATATTTCCCAATCATAGCTGCGTAACAGATGGGCAGCAATAATTTTCATTTCCATTTTGGCAAAAGCAATGCCAATACAGATGCGTGGCCCACCGCCAAAACCAATTAAACTATAAGGATATTGTTTGTTTTCTTGGCGCTGGGTACTAAACCTATCTGGATCAAAACGTTCTGGCTGAGGATAAATTTCTTCTAAGCTATGGGTTACAAAAATTGAATACAATAATTGCCAACCAGCCGGAACATGAAAACCATTAAATTCAAAGTCTTTAATTACGCCCCGAAACCCACCACCAACTGGCGAATGTAGTCTTTCAACTTCTAATAAAACTTGCTCTAAATATGGCATTTGCCCCAATTGTTCTAAATTCAAAGCACCTTTACTAGCAAGTTGCAGTTGTTCTTTTCTAGCAAGTTCCCTTACCTCTGGATGACGTGCTAATTCTAAACATAACCAAGTCAACATTGAAGTTGTAGTTTCATGTCCAGCAAAAAGTAATAGCAAAGCTTGGGCGATAAGTTCCCTTTCACTCATGCTATTACCATCCTCATCTTTGGACTGGATTAACAAACTAATAGCGTCTTTATTGGGGTTTTGCTGGCGTTGTCTGACAACTTGAGTCAAAAGTTCTAAAATTTGATTCCGTGCTGCTAAAGCTTTACCAAATGTTGTAAATGGTAATGGTAGCGGGTTAATAGCAAATAGTCCATTTGTGAGCCTGGCAAATAATTGGCTAAAACGTACAGATTCGGAGCCAGGACTAGTACCCAACAATAACTGACTAGCAATATCAAATGTTAGCTGTTTAAACTCATTGAACCAGGTAAACTCTTGTTTATATTGCCATTTTTTGAGATAGTTGCCTGTAATCTCTTCCATTGTAGCGACATAATTTGCTAATGCTGGCCCATGTAAAGCTGGCATCATCAGGCGGCGATTTCTGCGGTGTTCCTCTCCATCCTGAAGAAAAAGTGATTCGCCTAACAATATTTTGAAATTCTCAGGCCATCCTTCACGCCACGAAAAATATTCCATGTGGCTGGAAAGAACAAATTCAAGCGCTTCTGGCCCCACCATCACCACAGTTGGTCTACCCAAAAGATTAGTTTTAAAGATGGAACCATATTGCCGAGAGCGCTTTTTAACAAAGCGGTAGGGGTCAGCAATAAAGCCAAGTGTCTCACCTAATATAGGTAAACCATAATTTCCTGGTGGTAGTTGAGACATTTTCATGTTTTAAATATTTTCTGATAATTATAAACACAAAAATGATGTGTTACGCCTTTGCCTAACACATTCTACTGGACTGACACGCCTAATATTGGTGCAAAAAAATTTGTAGGTTGGGTCGTTCGCGTCAGCGTCGCGCAGCGAAGAATGAGATTCAACACCCTGATCAATGTTGGGTTACCCTACGGGAAGGCTGCGCCTACGCAAAGCCTCAACCCAACCTTGTATCTTAGAAGAAGTGGTAGACCGATGGGATTTGTGTGTATTATGGAAAGCATCGAAAAAGTTAGTCTAGAGTTGAGTTTAGTAGAGGTAACACAGCCTGAGCAGTTACAACCGACTGTAAACGCAGAGTTAAAAATAAATATTTTCAAAAAGCTTAGGGGTGGATTTTTCCTATTTGTTGGTGGAACGATTTATTATTTAATTTACCGATCGCTTATTTTTTCGGGTATTTATGTAGCTTATTATCACCCAAATTATTTCTACCTTGTTCAATTATAGGTTACTGGCTATCTAATATAGTGGGAATTCTTTTAATGCAGTTTGGGTCAGCAGATATGTTTCAAAATCAACCAAAAGAGCGTAGTCTAAAAAAAGAGTTATTGACAGGTCTAGTTTCATCAACTGTTTATACTCTAGTAATTGTGATATTAATTCAGTTGAAAGTTCTTGATACTCCAGTTTTATTCTCTAATGGTTAGCAATTTTTGTAGGGGAGCCAGTGCGTTGGTAGGGTTTCCCTGCTTGTAGCAACTGGCGTTGAGCATTTTCTCTCTGGTTTCTCTGCGCCTCTGCGTTTAATTTATCTGATAAAATTAATTTTCATAAGCTTTAAACAATTTACTTAAATTCCACCATTTGGGCACTTCATTACCAATAATGAATGGTAATTTACCATTCCATTTTTCTAGAGCTTGTCTTTGCAATATTTCTTTCGTCAACCCATCTCGTAATAACCTTTGCACTTCAGCTTCACCTTTTGCTAAATTTACTTTAGCCTCAGCTTCTCTTGCTGCTTTAACTGCTATAAATTCCGCCCGTTTTGCTTCCTGTTCAGCAACTTGTTTGGCTTCCACCGCTTCACCAAAGCGTTCTGAAAAATGGACATGGACTAGGGAAATATCGTCAACAGCAATGTGATAATTACCAAGCCTGGTGCTTAATGCATCATCTACACTACCTTTAACTTCTCCGCGTTTGGTAATAATTTCTTCGGCAGTGTACTTAGCCATGATTGCTTTTAAAACTTCTTCAACGGCTGGATTAATAATTTTCTCTATAATATCTTTTTCATCACCAATCTGTTGAAAAATGGCGTTTGCTTGTTCTGGAATGATATGCCAATTGAGTGCAACATCTGTGAAAACATCTTGTAAATCTTTTGAAGAAGCCTCTGCCGAAATTTGTTGATTTTGCACGCGAACAGTTAATTTTTTCACGGTGTTGACGATAGGAATTATTACATGAATTCCTTCTCCTAATATTCTATTTTGGACTTGACCAAACTCCATTAAAACACCACGTTCCCCGGCATTAACAATTACAAAAGGCGTTAAACATAAAGTTATTAATATTAAGAATGCAGTTATTTTACTAGCACTATTAAAAGCTTGATATTTTTTCATAATTATATTTGAAAGCAAGGTAGACAGTATAAAATACGGTAACTTGGTAGATATATCGAATTTTATAGTGACTAGATTAAATATGTCATAATCGCACCTGTCAAACAAGCCCTTGTGTAGGTGTACCAGAGCTAGAAGAAAACAAGATGCAACAGCTTCAAGACTTATATGATATTTACAGGAATATCAAAAAATAAATTTTCTGTGTTCACAGAAAGCAATTCTCAATCCAAAATAATATTATTGCAATATGGATAGGATGCGTTACACTTCGTTAACGCATCCTACAGATGGGATATTTTTTATTGGAACTAGCTAGATAATAGTTTTTTTGCCTACCAAACTCATCAGTTGTTTGTCTAATTCAATGAGATAGTTTCTACCGTATACACCATTCTCTAAACCCGTTAGAAGATGAGTGGGTATGTCTTGTCTAATTTCTTCACTGCATGAACCAGCAGCTAGAGCAATTGTGGCTACTGTATCGACATCCCCCGTGAAGGCTATACAATCTTGCAAAAGTTCACTCATGCTGTCATTTCGCATCAGCGCTGTAATTGCGGCTCTCACGCTCATCCATCCTTTAGACTTAACTTTACCATTCCAAGGCCTAGACCATTCTCCAGACACATAGCCTTCGAGAAACTGCCCTAAATTGCGTTTTGCTCCGAGTTGATAAATAAAATAATGGGACATCAGCGCCGCAGCGACGGCGGCGTTAATGCCATCGGGTGTATTGTGGGTAATGGCCGCTTGAATAGTTGCGGCTTCTATCACCTTTTCGGGTGTAGCATAAATACCAACTGGCCCTGCACGCATTGCAGCACCGCTTTTGTCACTGTCAGGGCGAATTTTAGCTAAGAACTCTGCCCCATCTTGGATATTTACAAGAAAATTGTAGAAGCCTCCAGCGTAACCTTCTCTTTGATCGCGTTTAAAGCAAGTAACAAAACTCTGGGCTAAAACTTGCGGTGTCCAAGGCTCTGCCGATACAATTACTTCTGCGATCGCAATGCTCATTTGCGTGTCGTCTGTGTAGCTACCAGGAATGAGTCGATGACGTGGATGTGTGACGTATCGACTCAAATCGTTATTAACGCTCATTTCGTCAGCGTATTCAAAGCCTGCACCGTAGGCATCGCCAATTGCTAATTCTATGAGCATCTGGGTTTACACTAAGAAAGGACGAGCTAACAAAAAGCTAGAAATCGTTTTAGCATCAACTGGTTCACCATCTAGGAAGGCTTTCTCCAATTCTTCTGGAGTGTAATAGAGGATTTCAATATCTTCATCGTCTTCTTTGGCTGGCGGTGTCTCTAGCTTTTCCAAATCTCGCGCCAGAAAAACGTAGAGAATTTCATCAGAATAACCAGGAGCCAGAAAAAACTCTCCTAATTTGTCCCATTTTTGGGCATTATAACCAGTTTCTTCTTGAATTTCCCGCTGTACTGTTTCTAGGGGATCTTCATTGGGTTCTAAAGTCCCCGCGGGAAATTCGATAATTCTGCCTTGAATAGCAAAACGATACTGGCGCAGCAGTATCAGCTTACCTTCTGGCGTAACGGGCACAGCTAGAGCGCCACCAGGGTGACGAATACACTCCCATTCTCCCTCCGCTTTGTTGGGTAACCGCAAGCGATTAACTTCAAAATTAAACTTGCGCCCTTTATAGAATAAGCGTTGTTTCAGCAGCTGCGGTAATTCTCTACCTAATGGCATAGTTCAGTAGTTGTTGTCTTTCGATACAAAGGCAAATACTCAGACTGGTTGTACAATTCAGAAGTTCTCTGGCTTTATGGGTGGTAATTTTAATTGCCCATGAATAAATGTACATTAGAACAGTCTACCTCTTTAACCAGTTCTTTAATAACACATCCGGAAACTGGTTCAACCCAATTTGGTGCAATTTCTGCTAAGGGTACTAGTACAAAAGCCCGCTCCCGCATTCGGGGATGGGGAATTTGCAAATTTGGCGTATGTAAAATTAAGTCATCATACAACAGTAAATCTAAATCTAGGGTGCGGGGTCCCCACCGTTCTTGACGAACACGCCCAAATTTCTGTTCAATTGCTAATAATGTTTCTAATAATAGATGCGGTAGCATGAATATTTGCACGATGACGCAGCCGTTTAAATAATCTGGCTGTGGCGGCCCTACCGCTTTAGTTTGATACCAATGGGATTTGGCTTCGAGAAAAATACCTGGTGTTTTGGCTAAAGTTGCGATCGCTGCTTCTAAAATCAGACGCGAATCTCCCATATTACTACCAAGAGCGATGGCGGCACCAACACCAACAGCGATCCCAGCAGTTTTATTCATATTATTCTCCTGGTCTTTACACTTAAACTTGGTGGTATATTTCTCCGCTACTTCCCCAGTCTGCTGAGTCCGAATAATTGATGATGAGCCCGTATGATTCTTTACGGGATCGTATTTAAAGAATTCTAAAAAGTCATCATTTTTTACTTAATTGAGTTCTTTATTTATGGGATATTATACTAACACGATGGTGGTAGGCTAAGCCCGTAATTTTTGGCTGGTGGTTATGTCGCAACTACATTTGAGCGAGGAACTAACGTGGGCAAATTAACCTCCTGGTTCAAGCAAGGATCAACTGATTTAAGTGCATCTGACAAGGAGAAACCGCGATTGTCGCCTGGTAATCATCTCGAAAACGAAGAATCTGTAAATGAGAACTTACCACCAACCAAGCTGGACAAGGGAAGGCAGGTACTGAGCCAGATGCAAAACGTCTCATCTGGAATCATTGCCAAATTCTCCAGCCACGATAAACCTTTTTATCGTCGTCTTTGGTTTTGGGCTAGTTTGGGTGTAGGTGGTGGGATTATTGCCTTTAGCTACGGCATTGGGTCAATCGATCGCACCTTGCCAGACAAATCTGAGTTGAACGCCGTGATCCGTGAGCAAACATTAACAATTAAAGCTGCTGACGGTACTATCTTGCAACAACAAGGTGAAGCGGCCAGAGAACAGATCAAACTGGAGCAAATACCAGAACAGTTTAAAAAAGCTTTTATTGCTTCCGAAGACAGAAGATTTCAGCAACACGGTGGCGTTGATCCTCAAGGAATAGTCAGGGCGGTTTGGAATAATTTGCGATCGCAAAATGTTGTTGAAGGTGGTAGCACGATCACCCAACAACTAGCGCGAATTCTTTTCCTCAAACAAGAAAAAACTATCTGGCGTAAGCTCAAAGAAGTCCGTCTCGCACAGAAGATGGAGCATGAATTGAGCAAAGACCAGATTCTTGAGCGTTATTTAAATTTGGTGTATTTGGGATCTGGAGCTTATGGTGTAGCGGATGCAGCATGGGTGTACTTTAGTAAAACCGTAGACCAACTGACCTTACCAGAAATGGCTACCATTGCGGGATTAGCACCAGCCCCCAGTCTCTACGCCCCAGACAAAAATCCCGAAGCTGCAAAAGCACGGCGGAATTTGGTGTTGCAACGGATGCAAGAAGATGGCGTAATTACCGCAGCCGAAAGACAAGCAGCCACCAAAGAAGCGCTCATCGTGAACAGTAGTTTCCCCAAACGACTGCAAGTAGAATCACCTTACTTTACTACATACATCCAAAAAGAATTACCCAAGTATGTTTCTCCTGATGTTTTAGCAGGTGGGGGGTTAGTTATAGAAACCACCTTGAACCCAACTTGGCAGAAATTTGCCGAAGAAGCAGTTGCCAAAACACTGAGAAATCAAGGACGCTGGGAGAACTTTAAACAAGCCGCAATGGTAGCCATTGATCCTCGGAATGGAGAAATTCAGGCAATGGTTGGGGGCAAAGATTTTGGCAAAAACCAGTTTAATCGCGTTACTCAAGCCCAGCGTCAACCAGGCTCAACATTTAAAGGCTTTGTCTATGCTACTGCGATCGCAAGTGGTAAAAGCCCCTACGATAGTTACCAGGATGCACCCTTTGTTGTAGATGGCTACGAACCGAAAAACTACAGCGAAAACTTCCGCGGTTGGATGAATATGCGCGATGCCCTCACCAGTTCCATTAATATTGTTGCGGTGAAGGTGTTGATAAATGTGGGATTTGAGCCAACTATTAAGCTGGCCCATGACATGGGCATTAAATCGGAACTCAAGCCCACCTATTCTTTAGCACTTGGCTCGAATGAAGTAAATTTGCTGGAATTGGCTAGCGCTTACGGTAGCTTTGCGACTCAAGGCTTGCACACAGAAGCTCATGGTATTCGCCGTATCCTGAACCGCCAAGGGCAAGTAATTTGGTCAGCCGATTTTTCCTCCAAGCGGGCCCTTGATGCTGATAGTGCAGCGATTATGACCTGGATGCTACGCAACGTTGTCGAAGCTGGGACTGGTGCCGCGGCTCAATTAGATAATAGACCTGTAGCTGGGAAAACGGGCACATCTGATGAAGCCCGCGATTTGTGGTTTATTGGTTACATCCCCCAACTCGTAACTGGAGTGTGGCTAGGTAACGATGACAACCGCCCGACTTGGGGTAGTAGTGGTAGCGCTGCTTATACCTGGCATGAATTTATGGAAAAAGCCGTCAAAGAAATGCCAGTAGAAAAGTTTCCGGCACGGCCTAAATTAGATGGTCGTAAGAGTACGATTAAGGCCCTGCCCCTCAAGCCCAAACGCATTGTGAATAAAGCTGTTCCTTCTAATGATAAAGATGAGGACAACTCTAATCGTGAGGAACGCCCATCAAGAAAGCGCAGATATTATCAACAAGAGCAACAACAAGATGAAACCCCAAGACGGCGCAGACGTTATTCTCAACAACAAAATGATGAAACACCGTCATCAAGCAGGCGGCGGCGGTATCGTAGCACAGAAGCCAGTAACAGTGAGTCTTCGGAATCTCGTCCGCGTCGGCGCACCAGGCGCGTAGAATCCGAACCTTCCTCACCCCGTAGATCTCGGAGTTCTGCGTCATCGTCTGGTAATAGTTCATCTAGTTCATCAAATTCATCCCCTTCCTGGCGGGAGAGACTAAAACCCTCCTCTTCGGAATGAGGCTGATCATTCAAGGTAACTTTTCACCTATTCCCGCAAGGAGGCTCACACTGAACCTGTTAAGGTCAGTGCCCTTGAGGAATTGCGGGGAAAAGCGAGACATCCCCTGACTATATCAAACCGCAGGTTTGACTCTTGTTGGGGATAGTTGAGCTTTTCCCAAATAAATCTTTGATACAACACGACTGTTTTGACGTATTATATTCATATGTGATTAATTCCAAATCATGGAACAAGTATTGACACTAGTTTGTAAACTCAACCCTACTCAAAAACAGGCAGAGGAAATTGAACTGGTACTGAAAGCTTTTGCTGATGCGTGTAACTATACCAACGAAAAAGTGAAGGCTCAAATAACCAGTAAGACCACTATTCAAAACATGGTCTATAACGAAATTCGCGCTTTGTTTGGGTTGAGTGCAAATTTAGCTGTTCGTGCTTGCGCCAGGGTTGGAGCTAATCGCAAAACTGCCAAACAAAAAGATAAGCCAGTTAAAACATTCAAGCCAACATCGGCTGATTACGATGCCAGAATTTTCTCATTTAGAGAGAAAGATTGGTCTGTTAGCTTAACCTTGATGAATGGCAGAGAACACATCAAAATTGATGCTGGTAATTATCAAAGAGGTAAATTAAAAAGTAGGAAACCAACCTCAGCACAGCTATGTAAACATCGTGATGGTAACTATTATATCCACATTCAAATCAAAGATGAACCACCAGCACCAATTAAGTCAAATAACGTAATTGGTGTTGATTTTGGTCGTCGTGACATTGCTGTAACTAGCTCTTGTCGCAAGTGGGATGGAAAACAAATCAACGATGTCAGAGACAAGTTTTATAGAGTCAGGGCATCTCTCCAGAAAAAAGCCACGAAAGGCACAAGGTCTACTCGCCGCAGGGCAAGACGGATATTGAAACGGCTGTCGGGTAAGGAGAGAAGATTTCAACAATGGCTAAACCACAATATTAGCAAATTCATAATTCAGGACGCATTAAAAAATAATTCAGCAGTGGCAATTGAAGATTTAACAGGCATTCGTGAAAAGACTAATCAAAAGCCAAGAAATAAGACAGAACGTAGACGTTCTAACTCTTGGTCTTTTTATCAATTGCGTTCTTTTTTGGAATACAAAGGCATCCAACTTGGAGTAGAAGTAATTGCTGTTCCTCCAGCTTGGACAAGTCAAACTTGCCATCAATGCCTACATATTGGATTGCGTTCTGACAAGCGTTTCAAATGTATTAATGAGTCTTGTTCTTGGAGTGGGGATGCCGACTATAACGGCAGTAAAAATATATCTGCTATTGGGGCTGTTTTTGTAAACCAGCCCAGAGGCTCGAACTGTTTGTGTTGTGAACTCAGTACAGATAGTTCAGGGCTACTTAAAAGCCTGCGCTCACCGCTTGCGGGAGCGTAGGTAGTTTACTTGATCTAGATATTTGTAGGGTACGTTATTTCGTTAACGCACCCTACTAGCGTGGCACAGCTAAAATCTAAACTCTAAAATTGCTGGGTTCAAACTACGGGGGGATGTTAAGTGATACGCTCGTTTTATAGTGTGTTAAGCAGTGTTACCTAAAATTAGGAGAATATACTCATGCTTTTATTCATGCAAACAGCAGCACCACTAGCAGATGGGACTCATTTTCCTTTTGCTTTTACCTTTGTATATGTATTTGGTTTTATTGCTGCTGTCACCATTGGTTCTATTGCTTGGTACAACTCTAAGCGTCCTGCAGGTTGGGAAAGCAAAGAACGTCCTGACTTTGTACCCAAGGTTGAAAAAGAAGAAACTCCGGGTCTGGGTGAACCGAAGTCATAAGCACTGATGAGTGCTGAGTATAAACCCATAACTGTACAGGTTTAGTGATGCTAAACCCTTACGGGGATTGAATAAATTGTTTTTTCTCCACGACGCGCATTTGCGGCTTTGAAGCAAATAGTCCTTGTACGAGTACTAACAACATTAAGACTCAGCACTCCTTCAGTGATGAGTGCTGAGTTAAATTACAAAATTTAAAAAACATTAACAGGCGCGAGAATTCGCGTCTGCTTAACCCAAGAATTATAAATTTCTGTTAGTTTTGCACCTCAACCCAACGCCGATAGAGCTTTTGAATTTGTTTGAGTAAACCATTATAGCCCGGTTGGTTTGACTCACTAGCTTGGCTTAACTCCTGTAATGTTGTCAGAAGTCTTGCTTCTTCGATGGCCACGTCACCATCACTGTAAATTAAACCACTGATAGCTTCAATCAAGCTTTCGTAGTCTTCTAAACTAGGGCGATCGCCTAAATATTCTTTCACCCAGCTATAGCACTCTTGTGGTTGTACAGGAACCAATTCGTATAGCCAAGGCTTAATCTCTGGATCGGTAGCTAAACCTTTGGCTTGGGCTATTTCGCGCAAGTATTGCCGTTCTTCTGGTTGGATTCTACCATCAATCCAAGCTGCCCCGATCAGGATTTTTACTAAGTTTTTCACATTGGAATCAGTAACCATGCTGCATCCTCTGGGAGATTTCAACCTCACTCAAATAGTACAATCACAAACAGTAATCATTCGGAATCATTAGTTTTTCTTAAGCGCACCATAAAAAAGCCATCCATATCTTGGTGATGGGGCCAGACTTTACACCAACCTTCAGGGGTAGAATAGGCAAAAGCTGGTGAATCTACAGTAGGCGGTTCGATTTTCCAATCAGGAGACTCAGCTAAAAATTCGGCAATCACAGCCTCATTTTCTAATGGATGCAGCGTACAGGTGGCATAGACTAGTACACCACCTACTTTGACAAAAGTAGCAGTATGTGATATTAATTCTTTCTGCAACCGGGAGAGTTCTTGTACAGTTTCCGGTGTCTGTCGCCAACGGGCATCAGCATGACGGTGCAGAGTTCCCAAACCAGAGCATGGTGCATCTAATAATACGCGATCGCTTGTATTGTGAAACTGTAAAAACTCACGACTGTCACCAGTACAAAGTTGAATAGATTGCAAATTCAAGCGTTTGGCATTTTGTTGCAACTTGCGGAGGCGGGAAGCAGTGCGATCGCAAGCCCAAATTTTTCCCATATCCCCCATCAACTCAGCGATGTGAGTTGTTTTACCTCCTGGTGCAGCACAAGCATCAATCACCACTTCCCCTGGTTGGGGGTCAAGTAAATGACTCACCAATTGAGCGCTACTATCTTGGACAATCCACCAACCTTCACTAAAACCAGGTAAATTTTGAATCGGCCCACTATTCCCAATCAATCTTAAAGCTTGGGGTAGGTGGGGTATCCGCCTGACTAAAACATCAGCCGATTGTAACGCTGCTTCTACCGCCTCAATGGAAGTGCGAAGTGAGTTGATTCGCAAGTCAATGGTGGGTGATTGGTTCATCCATTCACACAACTGTTCTGTCTCAGCAAAACTCAGTTGTTCTAACCACACCTGAATAATCCAGTCAGGAAAGCTGTGTAAAATTCCCAAGCGTTCTACAGGATTTTGTGGAAGTTGCAAAGGAAGATGGGAAGCAAAGGATGGGGATGAGGTGGATTTTCCTCCCTTATCTCCCTGATCTCCCCCATCTCCCTGATCTCCCCCAGTTTGTCTAATATATTGCCGTAATAGACCATTCACAAAACCAGTCAGTCCAGAAAAGCCGTTTTCTTTAGCCAGTTGGACAGTAGTATTCACAGCAGCAGAAGCGGGAATCCGTTCTTGATAGCACAGTTGGTATAAACCGAGATGCAGGATAGTGCGGAGGTCTTTTGGTTGTTGATGAGATTTCTTTTTGGCGAATTGGTCAATGAGAGCATCGAGGGTGCGTTGTCGCCTGACGCTGCCATAAACTAATTCTGTGGCTAAACGGCGATTATTATCTGGTAATTTAACTTTGTCTAGTACTCTATCTAGAGCAACATCAGCATATGCCCCTTTGTGAACCTCTCGTAGAGCAAGAAAAGCTATTTGACGAGCATTTGTCATGGAAATATTTAAACTGTTAGATTTTATAATTAGAGAATCTTAATTATACTTAGACTACAAACTATTATTTTTTCAAAAATATAGTATTCAATTAATAAATTATGGTTAAAACGATTGGCATCAATAAAGCAATTACTAACCTGAATGAGGCACAAAATAAGTTGAATTTAACTCAGACTTATGCGCCTGATTTTTTTACAGAATGGTTTGAGAATTTACCAGAACTGACTGATAATGAAAAAACTTCTTTAAATCGGCTCAAGAGTCGCTACCTATATTATGCCGCAGATGATGCCATCACGGAAGGTACTGTCAATATTATTATGCTATCTCCGCTACTGGAATTAATGGGTTTATGCGATCCGCCTTTTAAGATTCAAAGTGAGGAATTGGTGAAGGTTGAAATTCAAAATGGCGGTGAAGAAGAACTTATGTTAGAAGGATTTATTGACGCTTTAGTAGTTCAAAATAGGTTTTGGGTAGTGTTGATTGAATCGAAACGTTATGGTTTCAGTGTTATGCAGGCTCTTCCCCAAACTTTAACTTACATGATGGCAAACCCTAACTTAGAAATACCGATTTTTAGCATGATCACGACTGGAGAAGACTATATTTTTCTCAAGCTGAATAATCAGCAACGTCTGTATGCTTTATCAAATAAATTTACTCTCTCCAACCCTCAAAAAAACGAAATGTACGAAGTAATGCAGGTGATGAAGCGAATTATCAGCTTGTATGTATAAATGTGAGTAGTTTAAATTTACAATTCACAAACTTGGGAAGCATTACTTAAATCCAATTCGCCAAAGCTCATCAAAGCTAAATGATCGGGGTTTCGCATCAATTCTTTTGCTAACAAAAATCCGGTAATTGTCCAAGTTTGATATCTTCTTGCATCTTTCCCAATTAACAACCCCCTTGTACCATCATAATATTCTGGCCATTCATCGTCACACAAACGTGTTTGGGCAAGTTCAATAGCTTGTTGAGCAAGACTTGTTCTACCTGTTTTTTGAGCAGCAGCAGTTAACAACCACAATAAAACAGGCCAACTGCCACCATTATGATACGACCAAGGTAGATTTTTGGGGTCACATCCGGTAAAAATTCTGTATTCCTCTTTTTCTACAGCCGGGAAGCAGATTTTCATCGGCATTTCTCCCACTAAGTCTTGCCATTGTTCTTCAATCAGGTTCATAATGGCTTGCGATTGGCGATCGCTAGCTAAAGAAGAAAGAATCGCCATCAAATTTCCCATTGCAAAGAAGCGAGTATCTAGCTGCGATGGTCCCACATTTCCTGCTAAATAACCACCGAGTTTTGGTAGCCAAAGAGCCAAATTAGCATAAGCAATTGAATCTGCATAGATATTGAACAGATTAACTGCCGTCTGACCGTATTCTTCACCCTTAAAGCGATAAATTACATTCAGGCGATGCATATCTATCCAATAGTGATTCCGAATATGATCTCTTAATACAGGTAAACGGTTCTCAATACCGATGACAATTTCTTCATCGCCTGCACAAATTAATAGCTTCCGAGCCGCACGTAATGCTGCATAAAATAAAGCTTGAATCTCCAAAGGATATCCATAAATACCCAACCGACGGTGAATCATACAAGCACCATCTGGAACTAATAGTGTTGGATACATATCAAATCGAGTCGCCAAACAGAGTTCCATAATCAACATGATTCCCTGCTGAAATTGAGGCTGCAAGGCAAAATTTATATCTTTTGTAGCTTTAACATAGGCATATAAAATAATAATCCACCATAAGCAAGAATCAACTGGTGTAACTCTCGCGATCGCCTGTTCGCCAAAATCTGCTTCTAACGTTTCTTGTCCATTTTCTGATACAACTTTAAAGCTGGCTGGTATCAAACCTCGACCAGGCATATAAGCATTTAGTAGATTTTCGGTAGGTTGTAATTTTAACGTTTCTTCCAAAAAATTACGGACAATATCATATCTACCTTTGATCAAAAAGAGTAAGGCTGAAGGTACAAAATCTCTGACAAAGCAATGGTCATAATTTAGTGCGCCTGGTGACGGATCGCTAGCGGCTATTGTACCGACAGGACGACCTTGATAGTAAACAATAGAATTTTCTAGTAGTTGCCATGCCTGTTTCTCTATATCATCAAATATGATTAATTTCTCTTTTTCCATTGCGAGAAACACTCCATTTTGCTTGGATGTTTGCAGTATATGATACTTTTATTTAGCTTTGAAGCTTGAATGTTTTTTACTTAGGTAATACATATAGATATATAGTTGCCGAGCTTTTACCACACTTTCCCCGCACTATATTTCATCATCTATTCTTTCAGGATACCCCAAATTTTTAAATTACTTCACTTTGTTTTATGACATATTATTGAATCTATCATCAAGAACAATTTAGAGAAAACAAAAAGCAGTTTTAATTACAAAATAGCTTTGAAAATATTATTTATCTATAGTTTATAGGGTGTGTTATGCCTTATAGCAACGCAGCATCAATTAATTCAAGCTGCGCGACAACACACCCTACAACAATTGATCGTGTTTGCTCAATGAATCGATGTTCTACACACAAAAAAAGCCCACCTGTGTTGACTTTGTTAAATCCACACAGGCGGGTTTATTTTGTATTGCTGTGATTTCCCATAGCCAGGGATTGCTACCGTGATAAGTATGGATCTACACTGCTAATTTCAAACTCACAAGCTCTAGAAACAGCTTCTGGCGATAATTCATCAAAACTCACCAATCGTAAATAACTGGGATTAGCTATCAGCTCTTTTGCTAATAAAAACCCAGCAATTGACCAAGTTTGATATTTCCTCGCTTGTTTACCAATCAATCGCCCTTTCTTCCCATCGTAATATTCTGGCCATTCATCTTCAATTAGACGTGTTTGGGCAATTTCAATTGCCTTTCTAACTAAACCTGTTTTGTTAGTTTTCACAGCAGCAGCAGCTAACATCCACATCAACACAGGCCAGCTGCCAGCATTATGATATGACCAGGGAATATTTTTTGGATCGCAGCCGGTGACAATTCTATACTCTTCATGTTCCAAAGCTGGGAAACAAATTTTCATGGGCATATCTCCCACTAAATCGTCCCATCTTTCTTCAATCAAAGTCATAATTGCTTGCGACTGTTCTTCAGTTGCAAGATCAGAAATGATCGCCATCAAATTACCAAGTGAAAAGAAGCGTGTATCTAGTTGTGATGGGCCAACATTACCAGCTAAATAACCACCTTTTCGCGGCAACCATTTGTCCAATTCATAATAGGGAAGAGAGTCTACATATATATTGAATAAATTTACTGCTCCTTTGCCATACTCTTCACTCTTGAAGCGGTAAATCGCATTTAGGCGATTAATATCTATCCAATAATGTTGACGAATATGACCGCATAAAAGAGGTAGGCGATTATCAATTGCTCCTACAATATCTTGATTACCTTGACAAATTAGCAACTCACGAGCAGCACGCAGAGCCGTATAAAATAAAACTTGAATTTCTAGAGGATGACCATATATACCCAAGCGGCGGTCAATCATACAAGCGCCATCTGGAACCAACAACGTTGGGTACATATCAAAGCGATTCGCCAAGCAGATTTCCATAATCAACCTGATACCAGTTTGAAATTCAGGTCGATAAGCTATGGAATAATCTTTGGTGGCGACGACATAAGCACGCAACAAAATAATCCACCAGAGACAAGAATCCACAGGTGTGACTCTGGCGATCGCGTGTTCGCCAAAATCAGCGTCTAAATATTCCTCCCCATTGAGAGATACAACTTTAAAACTAGCAGGAATTAAACCTCTCCCCGGCTTATATGCATCTAACGCCCTTTCTTGAGGCTGTAACTTTAAGGTTTCTTCTAGAAAATTGCGGACAATTTCCGTTTTACCCTTGATCAAAAAAATTAAAGCCGATGAGACAAAATCGCGGATAAAGCATTGGTCGTAATTCAGCGCCTCTACAGACGGATCATAAGCGGCCAAAGTCCCAACAGGGCGACCTTGATAATAGATAATCGACTTTTCTATTGCTTGCCAAGCTTCTTCTTCTATATTTTGAGCTATTACTAATTCATTTATTTGCATTGCCAGAATAACTCCACTAGAATTGTAAATTTGTGGTAGATGCGTATTGATTTATGCATTTTGCTATTCCGATCATAACAAAGACGATTTTTTGAATAGCAGATACAATGTGGGAATAAATGATTAACTCTAAAAAAGATATCTATAACTGCCAATTTTTTATGTTGCTTAACTGACAGTTGATTTGCTTTTAAGCAATGATCATCCTGGTGAAGGACAATTTTTTATCTTTCACCTTAAGCAATAATATTACTTTTAAAGCAGTTACGCAAAATATATTTTTGGATTGTTGAGCAATTCACTGCTTGATTTCACAACCAAAAATATATTGCTAGCACTAGTGAAGATTTCCTTAGAGTTTCAAATAGTTTAAAGTGTTTTTACGTAGCTATGATTGAGTTTTTGAGACTACAAATTATTTTATTCCCCTATAACTTAATAATTTATAACGTTTTTTCAAAATATGCAATATGAATGCTTAAAATTTTTTAAATGTCAATACTTCTTAAGGGCTATATATTTTAACTTATTTATTCATAAAGCAGGTACCTTGTAGAAGTAAGTAGCTAAAATACAATTTATACCAAAGAATAGAAACAACGATTATTTCTATCCTTGCTAATAAAACAAAAATAGCTAATGTTAAGCGGATTTAAAGTAATTATTGTAACAATAGCAAAGTTTAAAAAATTTAGAATCAGCTAGCGTGATGTTATTTGGTTGAGTTAAGTCTCACGCCAAGGCGCAGAGGCGCAAAAGAAGAGGGTAGGGAGTGATGCGATCGCACTTGCATTTGCCTTAATTTTGAAATTTGGGATAGTGTTTGAAATAGTAAAACCCCTCAATATGTTCTTTGAGGGGTGATTTGACTTATGTATAAGTTATTCTCAACTCCGCGCACCCTTGCCACGATTGCATTTGTAACAGAGTGTTTGTAAATTGCTAATGTCGTTACTGCCTCCTTTAGAAAAAGGCTCTTTATGATCAACCTCTAGCGTGACTTTAGGTGGACATTCACCATAAGAAACGCATTTATGCCCATCTCTTTGTAAAACTGCAAAACGAACTGATAGGGGAATATAGCGCGATCGCTTTTCTTTATCCTGGTTGGGTTTTGATTGGGATTTGGTAGCAGATTTTTTAGCCTTTAGCTTTTTTGGTTTATCAGCCTTTTGACCATTAGCCTGATTAATCAAATCCCGAATCATACCTCTTACCAGTTTTTGCAGTGGATTAGGAGGCATCCTTGAAGTCATCCATTTAACTACGGGGCAAACTTTTGTTATTGTTCGTACCGTTAAACCATTTGTAGCCTAAGAAACCAACACCGCCTACTGTAGCCACAATTGCTGCTGCTGGAACTGCAACAGTAGTTACTGTAGTCAATCCTATGGCACCTAAGATTCCTGGCGCAGCAGAGGGAATTGCTACTACTACGGGAGCTTGACTCGCAGCTGCTGCAATTGCTCCTATAGCTCCTAAAATATTTTTATCGTTGTCATCAAATTGCATTTGTCGTCATCATCCCTTAGTCAAAAAGTTTCTTCAAGCCATAGGCAGCAAGCCCGACTACTGCACCCGCAGCTACGACTGGTGCAGCTCCAATAGCAACAGCAGTTCCTCCTACTGCTAAACCCATACCACCAACAGTCGCAGCAACCCCTGCACCTGCTGCTGCTCCACCTGCTGCAAATGCCGCAGCTTCTTTAACATCATCTTCCTGGCGTTTTTTAGCCATTATCTTTACTTACCTAAAAATTAATTAGATCTATAAAAAAAGTAACAGAATCTTTTTTGATACTCCATTTGTGATTTTACTTAAATCCTGAATTAGCTTTTCGTTAAACAGCAAAAGTAAAAATACACAAATTCACCAAGCTTATTTATGAAAAATTTAAGCTGCGATCACAAATCTTCAGACCTTTTAACTTTTACTTTATAGAAATAACGGCTAATTTTCTTATTTCTCTGCGTTCTCTGCGCCTCTGCGGTTCGTTTCCACCAAAATACTCATAGTTAAAACTTGAAAACTGGCAAAAGTTTCTTATTTTCTCTACCCATAAGCCAGCACACCATAATAATAAATCACTACCGATAAAAAAAGTTTATCTTCTTCATGCTCAATATCGATAGTGAAGTTCATAGCCTGTGACGGTATTGTAGTAAAAGCTATGCCTGGATAAAACAAAGAATTTATATGACTTCGGTTTCTCCTCATAAAAAAGCCAAAGCTTTAAAACCCACTAGCCGCCGTCCTGCCAAAGAACTTTGTAGTGAGTGCGGACTGTGCGATACCTACTACATCCACTACGTCAAAGAAGCCTGCGCCTTCATTAATCAGCAAATAGGCGACTTGGAAGCACAAGCCCACACCCGCCCCCGCAATCTCGATAACCCCGATGAACTCTACTTTGGTGTTCATCAAGACATGATGGCAGCGCGAAAACAGCAGCCCATCGAAGGGGCACAGTGGACAGGTATCGTCAGCACCCTTGCCATTGAAATGTTGAATCGTGGCATAGTTGAAGGTGTTGTCTGCGTGCAAAACACCAAGGAAGACCGCTTTCAACCTATGCCGATCATCGCCCGTACCCCGGAGGAAATACTGGCAGCTAGAGTAAATAAACCAACACTATCACCCAATCTCTCTGTTTTAGAGCAGATAGAAACATCAGGGATGAAGCGGCTATTAGTAATTGGAGTTGGTTGCCAAATCCAGGCATTAAGAGCCGTAGAAAAACAGCTAGGGTTAGAAAAGCTGTATGTTTTAGGTACACCTTGCGTAGATAACGTTACCCGCGCTGGACTGCAAAAATTCTTAGACACCACTAGCCGATCGCCTGATACAGTAGTGCATTACGAATTCATGCAAGATTTCCGCGTTCACTTTAAACATGAGGATGGCTCTACGGAAACCGTGCCATTCTTTGGCTTAAAGACCAATAAACTCAAAGATGTCTTTGCCCCCTCATGCATGAGTTGCTTTGATTACGTTAATTCCCTGGCAGATTTAGTGGTTGGCTACATGGGCGCACCCTTCGGCTGGCAATGGATCGTAGTCAGAAATGACACAGGTAAAGAAATGTTGGACTTGGTGAAAGACCAGTTAGACACCCAACCTGTAATGTCCCAAGGTAATCGTAAAGAAGCCGTACAGCAAAGCATACCCGCTTACGATAAAGCTGTTACTCTTCCCATGTGGGCAGCAAAATTGATGGGTGTGGTAATTGAGAAAATTGGCCCGAAAGGTCTGGAATATGCGCGATTTTCCATTGATTCTCACTTTACACGGAATTATTTGTATGTGAAGCGGAATTACCCGGAGAAGTTGGAGGCCCATGTGCCGGAGTATGCTAAACGGATTGTTGGGCAGTATAAGTTACCGGAAGAATAGCTCACGCAAAGGCGCAAAGACGCAAAGGAGTGCCTAGTACAGTTCGGCGGAAATAAGCATACTATCTGAAATAGGTAAAAAGCTTGCAGTATAAGTATTCTTTCTTTTTACTTTTGACTTTTTACTTTTGCCTTGTTGTACTAGTGTTTTTGTGCCGGATTCTTATAAATTATTGGCAACTCGTGAGATATTGTCTTTGATCAGGAACGCTCCGAAGTTGATGAGTAAGCCAAGGCGTTTGTTAGCAACGCGAAGGTAGGTGAGCAATTGCTTTTTGTGTACTGGATGCGTTGTTTCTACAGATTTGAGTTCCACAATTACCTTGTCTTCAACAACCAAGTCTGCCCGAAAACCGACCTCCAAATGCACACCTTCATAAACAACAGCTATTGGTTGCTCAACTTCTACCCGCAATCCCCGCTTCCGCAACTCATAGGCCATAGCTGCTTGATACACAGACTCCAGTAAACCAGGCCCCAAAGTCGTGTGAACCTTGTAAGCAGCATCAACAATTTCCTTAGCAATCTCATTCTCATACATCTTTCTTTGCGTCTTTGCGACGGCAGTCGCCTCAAGTCGGGAAACCCGCCCACGGCGCTGCCTCGCCTTTGCGTGAGACAATCATAACCCATGTTATTTATGTAACAATCCCCACAGCATCGATCGCCGCTTCTAATGCGATCGCAATATGCGTCCAATGCGTCCCCCCTTGGCAATAAACCACATACGGCTCACGCAATGGCCCATCGGCGGAAAATTCCAAGGTACTGCCCTCGATAAATGTCCCCCCAGCCATGACTACTTGGCTCTCATACCCTGGCATTTCATCGGGGATGGGGTCTAGGTAGGAACCGATGGGAGAATTTTGTTGTACAGCTTTACAGAAGGCAATCAGCTTTTGGGCGGAACCGAGTTTGATTGCCTGAATGACATCGCGACGGGGAGCAAATGGGGCGGGATTGACGGGATAACCAAGTTTGTCAAAAACATAACCCGTGAGGTGAGTACCTTTCATTGCCTCCCCTACCATTTGCGGTGCGAGAAATAAGCCTTGGAACAGCAGGCGATTTTGGTCAAAAGTAGCACCACCATAACTACCAATACCAGGGGCGGTGAGGCGACAGGCGGCGGCTTCTACTAAGTCAGCGCGACCGACAACATAACCGCCTGCGGTGACAATGGTGCCACCAGGATTTTTAATCAATGAACCCGCCATTAAATCGGCACCGACATCTGTAGGTTCTTTTGTTTCGATAAATTCGCCGTAGCAGTTGTCTACAAAGCAAACGGTGTGGGGATTTTGCTGTTTGACTAATTGGACGATTTTTTCAATGTCGGCAATCGATAAACTAGGCCGCCAGGAATAGCCACAGGAACGTTGAATTAAGACTAAACGAGTGAGATCGCCCACGTTAGTGCTTAAGGCTTGCCAATCTATGCTTCCGTCTGAGGTTAAGTCTAATTCGCGGTAATTTATGCCAAACTCAATAAGGGAACCTTGACCCTGACCCCGTAAACCAATCACTTCTTCGAGCGTATCGTAGGGAGAACCAACCACTGCTAACATTTCATCTCCAGGACGTAGCACACCAAATAACGCACAAGCGATCGCGTGAGTTCCTGAAACAAACTGTACCCGTACTGCCGCAGCCTCGGCACCCATTACTTCGGCAAATACTTTATCTAAAGTTTCTCTTCCTAAATCATCGTGACCGTAGCCACTTACACCCGCAAAGTGGTGTGCGCCTACACGTTGATGCCGAAAGGCATTTAGCACTCTTTGAAGATTTTGCTTGACCTGAGCGTCAATTCCAGAAAAAATCTCTAACAGTGCCTGTTCTGCTTGCCGCAGCTGTTCCAAGCTGTTCATTGGTTCCTCATTTAAAAAAAATAAATATGCGGATTTTTTGGATCGCGCAGATTAGGCTTAACCGTTCCTATTCAGGTTTCTCATGACAATTGCTACCTCAACCAAACTTACAATTAACTGGGTTAATACCCTATTTTTCGCTGCATTGCACATCGGAGCGCTGTTTGCTTTGCTTCCTGGTAACTTTAGCTGGAGTGCAGTTGGTGTTGGTTTATTGCTCTACTGGATCACTGGTGGTTTAGGTATTACTCTGGGTTTTCATCGCCTGGTTACCCATCGCAGTTTTCAAACTCCCAAGTGGTTGGAATATCTATTGGTTCTGTTCGGAACTCTCTCCTGTCAAGGCGGCCCCATTGAGTGGGTAGGCACACACCGTATCCATCATCTACACTCGGATACTGAACAAGACCCCCATGATTCTAATAAGGGTTTTTGGTGGAGCCACATGGGTTGGCTGATTTATCACGCACCTGCTCACGCAGAAGTTCCTCGCTTCACTAAAGACATTATCGATGACCCAGTTTATCAGTTTTTGCAAAAATATTTTATTCTCCTCCAAGTAGGTCTGGGTTTATTGCTATTAGCTATAGGCGGTTGGCCGATGGTTGTTTGGGGGATTTTTGTGCGGATTGTTTGGGTTTACCACTGTACTTGGTTGGTAAATAGCGCTACTCATAAATTTGGTTATCGCACCCATGAAGCAGGCGATCGCTCCACTAATTGCTGGTGGGTAGCCTTACTGGTGTTTGGTGAAGGCTGGCACAATAACCATCACGCTTTCCAATACTCAGCCCGTCACGGCTTGGAATGGTGGGAAATTGACTTGACTTGGATGACTATTCAATTGCTGCAAGTGCTTGGTCTCGCTACAAATGTGAAGCTGGCAGATAAGAAGGTGTAAGTTGCCAATTGTCAATCAAATCTTGACATTCGACAGTTGATAGTTTACTTAGTGAAAAAGTTTTGTTAGTAACCAAAATATTCATTCACTAAATTCTCAAAAAAGAGTGAGTTAGTTAGGTTACTATAATCCGAGACTCTAATATTTAGAAGCTTTACGGCAACCACTTTGTGGTGTGTTGGTGGTAGATTTTGTTGTTTTTCAGGTTTTCATGACTACATCAATAATCAGAATTCAGAATCAAGCTAATGACCTTGGTAATCCCGACCTGAGGCTAAAAGATATTATTAAAAGCTTGCCAAAGGAGTGTTTTCAAAAGAATAAACGTAAAGCTTGGACAAGAACATTGCTCAGTGTTTTAATGGTGGCTTTAGGCTACTTCGCTCTGACAATTTCGCCTTGGTTTCTTTTGCCATTTGCTTGGATTTTTACAGGTACTGCTTTAACAGGTTTTTTTGTAATTGCTCATGATTGCGGTCATCGTTCTTTTGCAAATCGTCGTTGGGTAAATGATTTGGTCGGGCATATCTTAATGATGCCTTTGATTTATCCATTTCATAGTTGGCGAATTCAACATAATTATCACCATACTCATACAAATAAGCTGGATGAGGACAATGCTTGGCATCCCATCACAACAGAAGTATTTCATAGTTGGGGGCCATTCCGAAGTTCAGTCTTTGAAGGCTTTATGCGTAAACGCCTCTGGTGGGTAGGTTCTATTGGACATTGGGCTGTTGTACATTTTGATTGGCGTAATTTCAAAACTAAAGACCAATCAAGTGTTAAGCTTTCTGTGGCCGTAGTAGTGCTATTTGCAGCCGTTGGGTTTCCGCTACTCATCGCCACAACGGGTATCTGGGGATTTGTCAAATTTTGGCTTTTACCCTGGATGGTTTACCATTTTTGGATGAGTACTTTTACGATTGTTCACCATACTGCCGCAGATGTTGCTTTTGTAGCAGCTAACAAGTGGAATGAGGCTCTATCACAACTATCTGGCACTATTCATTGTGATTATCCACGCTGGATAGAATTTCTCTGCCACGATATCAATGTTCACGTACCTCATCATCTTTCTACGGCAATTCCTTCATATAATCTGCGGTTGGCTTACAGCAGTATTAAAGAAAATTGGGCAGATTATCTTCATGATGAAAGCCAGTTTTCTTGGGATTTAATGAAGCAAATTACAGGCCAATGTCAACTGTATATAACTGATGTTGGTTATCAGACTTTTGACGACTATTACGCAGGGCGATAAATCAAAGATGAAGTATAACTTGGGAAGCTGTATAGTCTTCCTGAGAGTTGTGCCTTTATCTGCGTTGTAATTTCACCTTGTTAGTTATTTCAATTCTGGCAGTTCCTACTGATGAACATTTTTCAGGAAATTGCCAGAAAACCTGTTTGTGCGGATCAGTGCTCACAGAGATATCTCCAAAGCTGCTCATTGCAGAGGTAAACGATTTCGGATTTTAGATTTTTTACACCCTTAAACGGGGACGTATGAACTCAAAAAATCTCAAATCAGCAATCTAAAATTGGTAGTAAAATTTTCTTGCTTATAGCAAGGTTAGAATTTATATTCCATCGAATCCAGTGCCATTAAATAGTATCCCAGCCAATAGCGTTAAGCTACTCCATTCCCCTAGCTCACAATCATCTGAAGATTCCACAAAGCTACCTTTTACCCTTCAGGAATTAAAAGCTGCAATCCCACCTGAATGCTTTCAGCCAAATTTAGGGAAATCTTTTTTCTACTTTTTTCGAGACATCCTCATTATTGGTCTACTCTACGCAGTTGCTAATTATCTGGATTCTTGGTTTGTCTGGCCTATTTTCTGGCTAATGCAAGGAACAATGTTTTGGGCTTTGTTTGTAGTTGGACATGACTGTGGACATCAATCTTTTTCTAAAAAGAAATGGCTCAATGATTTGATTGGACATCTTGCTCACACACCAATACTTGTTCCTTATCATGGTTGGCGAATTAGCCACAGAACCCACCACCTTAATACTGGGAATCTTGATAATGACGAAAGCTGGTATCCTGTGAGCGAATCACAGTACAAAGAAATGCCGTGGGAACAAAAGATAGGTCGATATTATGTGTTTTTCTTAGCTTATCCGGTATATCTGTTTAAGCGTTCTCCTAATAAAGAAGGTTCTCACTTTTTGCCCAGTAGTTCACTTTTCAAACCATCCGAAAAATGGGATGTGATTACTAGTACTGTACTATGCACTTGCATGGTAGCCTTACTTGGGTTTTTCACATATCAATGGGGTTGGATATGGTTGTTGAAAAATTACGCTGTACCATACATTGTGTTTGTAATGTGGCTAGATGTGGTGACATTTTTACATCATACTGAGCCAGATATTCCCTGGTATCGTGGAGAAGATTGGACTTTCCTCAAAGGCGCTATTTCTAGCATTGACCGCAATTACGGTTTGATCAATCATATCCATCATGATATTGGGACTCATGTAGCTCACCATATATTTCTCAACATCCCTCACTACAATTTGCTAAAGGCAACTGAAGCAATTAAACCCATTATGGGAGACTTGTTCCGTGAGTCTCACCAACCAATTTGGCAGTCATTATGGCGTTCCTGTATTAGCTGTCATTTTGTGCCGGATTCTGGAGGAAAAGTTTACTACACATCCAATAGTAAACTTGTCAAAGCTTCATCAACAGACAGCATTTTATGAACTGAAAACTATGCATAGCTTAGGAGATATAAAGCTTATCCTCGCTTTATATCTCCCACGCTTTTTTTCTTTTCAACTAACTAGTGCTAGCTTCCGATGAAGCAGCACTTTCATCTTACATTTACGTGAGTAAATTCTATGACACAAGCACAAGAAACAAGAGTCACTTTTACGAAAAACCTTGGTTTTAGGAAAGAACTCAATAAACGAGTTGATGCTTATTTCAAGTCTGAAAACATTGCTACCCGCGATAATCCAGCAATGTACTTCAAAACATTGATTATTGCAACATGGGTAATTGCGGCTTGGACATTTACTCTCTTCGGCCCACCGCAAATTTGGCTGAAAGTGATTGGCTGTATTGTTCTAGGATTGGGTATTGCTGCTGTAGGATTTAGTGTCGGGCATGATGCTAATCATGGTGGTTACTCTAGTAAGAAATGGGTCAATACTCTTGTAGGTTCGATATATGACGTAATTGGATTATCTAGTTATTTATGGCGATATCGTCATAATTTTTTACATCATACCTATACAAATATCTTAGGTCATGATGTGGAAATACATGGTGATGGCTTAGTGCGGATGACTCCTTATATGGAGCATAAATGGTATCACTCATTTCAACACATATTTATTCTATCTATCTATACAGTCATACCAATTTATTGGTCTTTTGCTGATATTCATATCATTCTGTTTAAGCGGAAATATCATTCCCATGTCGTCCCTACACCCAAACCACTAGATCTGCTTATCCTTTTTGGTGGTAAAGTCATTTGGCTGGCACTTTTTATAGGAATACCCATTGCTGTAGGATACAGTCCAATACAGACGCTTGTAGGATTTCTCATCACTTACATGACCTATGGATTTTGGATTTGCATAGTTTTCATGTTGGCTCATGTGATGGATACAGCAGAGTTTATCCAACCAGATGGTCAACCAGAAGAAATTGATGATGAGTGGGCAATTTTCCAAATCAGAACCACAGTTGATTTTGCTCCTAAAAATCACTTTTTAAATTGGTATTTAGGTGGACTGAATTATCAAGTTGTTCACCATTTATTTCCCCAAGTATGCCATATTCACTATCCAAAAATAGCTCCTATATTGGCAGAATTGTGTAAGGAGTATGGTGTAAAGTATAATGTTTACCCCACGTTTACAGGTGCACTTGCTTCTAATTTTCGCTGGCTGAAATATCTAGGAACTACACCAAATGCAGAATATAAAGCTACAGTCTTAGTGAATAATTAACAGAGTTAGAAATTCTACCAGTCTTAATTCCCACCCCAATCCCCTAAAACCGCCCATTCCCCTGCACAATATGCTTAACAGTGGTCAATGTTTCCAAGCTAATAAATCCCCGGCGATGACCTTTTTGATTAGACATCCCTAGAAATACCGAGTCTCCGCGCGAGGGGTTGCGGGAAAAACGCGGGGAAGCGTTGATGTAGGTAGAGGCACTATTTACTCCCAAGGCAAACTGGCGACTTTCTTGATAGGATTCTGTGACAATACAGTCAGCATGACCGCTACTGTATTGATTAATCCAAGCGATCGCAGCTTCTAAGCTATCTACTAGTTTAAAAGCTACTGTCTTGGTTAAATAGGCGCTTCCCCATTCTGTTTCCTTCGCCAGTTGTAATTGGGGAAAGGCTTCTACTAGTTCGGCATCGCCTTTGACTTCAAAGCCTTTATCCTTTAAACTGTTCCACAAAACTGCTAAGGATGAAGGTAAAGCTTGGCGGTGAATTAAGACTTTTTCAATGGCATTGACTGGATCTGGATCGCTTTCATGGCTATCGATAATCATCCAGCGCACCATCTCCAAGCTGCTATTTAGCGACCAATAAAGGTAACAATTGCCCATTGCTGACTTTAAGACTGGGCAAGTTGCTTGTCGCATTACTTGCTGTACCAAGGTGGAACGTCCGTATGGTATGACTAAATTCAAGTATTGGTCTTGAACGACTAAATCCCGAACGGAAGCACCATGTTCTGCCGTAATTAATTCTAAACAGCCTGCTGGTAGTCCTACCTCAGTAATAGCAGTTTGTAGGACATTGGCGATCGCTTCGTTGGAATGACTAGCCTCAGTACTGCCTTTAAGAATGATACTATTGCCAGTCTTGATACATAGACCCGCTGCGATCGCCCCTAAATCGGGAAATGCCTCATAAATAAATCCTATAACTCCTAAAGGCATTAGCTGGGAATAACTTTGAGAATCATCCTGTTGATACTCAGCGTTTCTTACCCGCCGTAGCGGATCGGATAATTCCCCCAACCGTTGAAGAATCTCTACTGTCGTTTCTAGCCTTGTGGGAGTTAATTTTAACCAGTCTAAAATTAACTCTGGCACTGCCATTTCCCGGCTTGCTTCTAGATCTAATGTGTTAGCTTCTAGAATGTCATCAAATGCGCGTTCTAGCCCTCGCGCCATCGCCAATACAGCACGACTGCGGTCTCCTCCTTTTGCGATCCCCAGCTTGAGGGAAGCTTGGTAAGCGCGTTTAGCGCTATTCATTGGTTCGGGGCGATCATCCAAAACTTCAACGGTCATTGAGTTAACGTCTGTAGGTAAGCCAGACCATTAGTGCTGGTAAAATAGCCAGAAGTACCGCCACCATTGCCCAAGCAATAATGGTGGAACCATTTGCTAATCGCAGTGCTAATGGTAGCCATATAATCACTAGCACGAAAATAATGCCTAGCGCTATCGGCAGATAGCTTTCTCCCAGTCGCGGATGGACAACATGCCAACTATTACCCACCCAACGCCAAGCACGCTTGTAAGGGTAGGTGCTGGAAAGCTGCTCTAGGACATAAGCATCATTTTCCACCACAAAGATTTGTTGACAGCGATCGCAGCCAAATGCATCTGTCAGTGTAATCGGAATTAACCGTCCCCGGCGACGGCAAGGACAGGGATATTCCGTATTAAAGTCAATTTTTTCAGGTTTTTGAGATTGCACAAGCGTTCTAATAACTTGAGCTTATTTTTTACAATATGTGAGAACACTATTCCTCGGTCTATGCCTGAGGTACTGATTTTCCCATTTATACAGGTAGGGAGGCAAAGCTAATACTGCGATGATTCCCCAGGATAAATGAGGCTGAATTGGGCTGTCGTAACTGCCGTCTTCACGTTCGGTTCTTTAAACAGAGCCTATCTGTCTGCTTTTCTTCCCCATGTTGGGCAATCTTGTTTAAGAATTTTCTTGTCTGCATCTGTGGCTTAAAAAATAATCTAGTAGTGTTTTTTAGACATTTATTGTTTTTGAATATCTGGCACCGTTTTTAGTTTAAGTTGCAATATCTCATAAAACAACCGTTCTCTGAGGTTAAAGCTAAAAGTAATCGGTACCAGCAAATCAATGTTAACAGCGCCGACTTTCTGGGTAGATTGTGGCTTAGTTCACAGCCACAAGGCGCTTTGCACCTAACAATATCGCTATTAATATAGCCACCCTTGATCCAGTTTAGTACACTGTACAAAAAACCAATTGACTACACATATAAAGATTAGATTAAGCACACCTGTCACTGTCAGGGATTGATACTTCATTTATTATCTTTTTATCAAGCGGGTAACGCGATTCGAACGCGCGACATTCACCTTGGCAAGGTGACGCTCTACCACTGAGCTATACCCGCAATCACCAATATATTCACTATGATCTCATATATATTCCTTGCTGTCAACCCCCTCATTGAGGTTTTGAGTTATGAGTCAATGAGGGGGATTGGGGACAAGGGAGATGAGGGAGACAAATGACCAATGACCCTTTAGCCCAATTCTTCTGACTCAGGGGAAAAATTGCCGATGGTGGCGCTGGGGAAAGAAGCTGGTAGAGATTGGCTATTAAGAGCGTATGGTTCGGCGAGATTAGAGCGCAATTGCCGCATCAGGCTAGCCATTTCTAAGGCATTCATCGCGTATTCCCAGCCATGATTGCTTTTTATCCCGGCTCTTTCTAAGGCTTGCTGCATTGTGTCCACCGTCAAGATGCCAAAAATTACAGGTACGCCAGTTTGAAAGCTGGCTGCGGCAATGCCTTTGGCTACCTCTGAAGAGACATAATCAAAATGAGGTGTTTGCCCACGAATCACAGCACCCAAACAAATGATGGCATCATAGCGATGAGACAGCGCTAGTTGGCGGGCCACTAGAGGCACTTCAAAGCTTCCTGGAACCCAAACGTAGTCCACCTGATTACCGTGGGGGTCGGGATCTACACCGTGGCGTTTCAAGCAATCTTGACATCCCTCTAACAGCTTTACGGTAACAAGGTCATTAAATCGACCAATTACCAATGCAAACCGCAAAGGTTCTGTTTGAGTAAAAGTTCCCTCAAAAACTGCCATGACCGCCTCTTTACAAACTATACTTCAAGGCTAATATACATTTCTTCTGTAAATATAGAAGAGCAGAAGAACACAATCAGCTAAAAAGAACAAGGTGAAAAAATAAATTCACCCTCATCATTTTTTAGCTTAGCTCTTCTGCCCGTGTAATATCTCTGCTATTTACCTGTGTATGTAAGCGATCGCTTAGACTACAAAAAAGTTTAATAGCCCAACTAAAAGTACCAAAGCAATCCAAGCTCCAGAACCAAGCCAGAGTAGCTTTTTAGACTCCCCCCAATTTTGGGGCGTGGCATAAGCAACAGGAACGCCAATCACTAAGACAAAAGACAGCAGAACCAGTCCTAACAAAGCGATTTGGAATATTATGGTCATTTTTGCTTCTCCCAAGACAGCGCAATACTAAAAATAGAATATCGTACAAGGCAACACTGACATTTTTCCACGCCACTTGCTCCAATTGAGAAGACCTCTTGGCGCTAGCCTCTCCCTTTGGGAGAAGACCGCAGTGGCTCTTATTTGTTAAGCTAGCAGAAATTGCGTCACTATAATCATTAATTCCCCAGTCCAAATAATGAATGTTGACCAGTTCTTCGGGCAAGGCAGATGAGGGGGATGAGGATGACAAGGAGGATAAGGCAGACAAATGCCCAATGCCCAATGATGACTATGGACTTAATTCTTTGCCACACCACAGCTGATTTTGACGCACTTGGAGCAGCGGTAGGGCTGACGCGGTTACTACCAGGAAGCAAGATTGTGTTGACAGGTGGTGCTCACCCACCTGTCAGAGATTTTTTGGCGTTGCATCGGGATGAGTATCCCCTGATTGAAAGGCGTGCCGTCAATCCCGAAAAAATTCGTTCGATCACTGTAGTCGATACTCAACAGCGCGATCGCTTGGGTAAGGCTGCTGAATGGTTAGATTTACCTAGTTTAAAGGAAATCATTGTTTATGACCATCACCTCGGACATAAATTAGACATTCCGGCTACACAAACTCATATATCCTCTGTGGGAGCCACTACAACTTTAATGGTGGAGCAATTGCAACAACAGGACATTTTGCTGACACCATCTGAAGCTACTGTTATGGCTTTAGGTATCCATGTTGATACTGGCTCGCTGACATACGAACAAGCGACACCAAGAGATGCTTTAGCCTTGGCTTGGTTAATGCAACAAGGAGCCAGTTTGTCCATGATTTCTACTTACAGAGACCCCGGTTTATCGCCGCAATTGCAGCAACTATTAACTCTGGCGCTGGACAATTTAGAATATATTTGCCTGCGTGGATATACGATTTCTTGGGTAACTTTAAAAACTGATGAATTTGTACCAGGGTTATCAAGTCTTGCTTCTCAACTGATGGAATTAACCGAAATCGATGCTTTACTGTTGGCAAATGAATATCCATTGACAGAAGATGAGTCTCGTTTAACAATAATTGGGCGATCGCAAATTCCTGAGACCAATCTCAACGAATTATTCCAACCTTTAGGCGGTGGGGGTCATTCCCAAGCCGCATCGCTGAATTTACGCGGAGTAGATTCGCCAGCAATATTAAAGCAACTCCTAGACGAGTTCAAAGCCACTATCCCCCATCCCCTCACAGCGAGAGACTTAATGTCCTCCCCTGTCCGCACCATCCGTCCAGAAACCACAATTACTGAAGCACAGCGGATTTTGTTGCGTTATGGACACTCCGGGTTATCTGTAGTTAATGCTCAAGGACAACTATTAGGTATTATTTCTCGCAGAGATATTGATATCGCTTTACACCACGGATTTAGTCATGCGCCAGTCAAAGGCTACATGACACCAAATATCAAGAGTATTACACCTGAAACGACATTGCCACAAATTGAAGCGTTGATGGTGACTTATGATATTGGGCGCTTACCAGTATTGGATAACGGGCAATTAGTAGGAATTGTTACGCGCACTGATGTATTACGCGAATTACATCAAAATACTGCTGAGTTTCGAGAGATGAATTCTGAGTCTCAATTTCCCCTCAAAACTCAAGATTTAGGACTCAGCGCTGAATTAAAAAATCGCCTGACTCCCCAATTATGGCAACTACTCACCCAAGCATCTCAAGAAGCCCAAAAACGAGGTTGGCATTTGTATCTGGTTGGGGGTGCAGTTCGGGACTTGCTATTAGCTGAAGACGCAGCCGGAACTTTAATGATTAAAGATATCGATCTGGTCGTTGATGGCTTCCACAAAGCCGCAGATGTTGGTGCTGGCGTAGAACTAGCTAAAGCATTGCAACAAATCCACCCAGAAGCCCGCTTAGAAATTCACGGTGCATTTCAAACTGCGGCTTTGCTATGGCACAAAGACCCAGAATTAGACTCGTTATGGGTAGATATTGCGACTGCTAGAACCGAATTTTACCCTTATCCCGCCGCAAATCCAGAAGTTGAAGCGAGTTCTATTCGCCAAGACTTATACCGTCGAGATTTTACCATTAATGCTATGGCCCTGCGCCTCACCTCCCCCCGCCCTGGTGGCAGGACACAGCAAGCTGCACCTCTACTTGATTTCTTTGGGGGGTTGTTAGATTTACAAGCCAAAAAAATTCGAGTTTTGCACGCCAACAGCTTTATTGAAGACCCCACCCGCATTTATCGCGGCGTGCGTTTTGCAGTACGCTTTGGATTTGAGATTGAACCACAAACCGAAGACTATATTCGCTATGCCATCAACAGTGGCATTTACGATCGCACTTCCCAACAAAATAGCAGAACGCCAGCCCTGCAAACTCGACTGAAAACCGAATTAAAGCACATCCTAGAAGCCCCCTACTGGAAATCGGCTTTGCAGTTACTCAATAACTTAGGAGCGTTGCAATGTATCCATCCTACCCTCAAACTAGATGGGTTACTCCTGCGGCAATTACGTTTGTTAGAACGTTGTTTGCGACGATTTGATGCTGAACAAACTCTCATTCACTGGCAAATGCGTCTAGAAGCATTAATCGCCCACCTAGCACCTGAATATCGGTTTAAAGTAGCAAAAAATTTGCAATTACAAGACGATAGCATTGTTAGGTTGAAAAACTTAGCCCAAAGCTTTAGTCAAGTGATGGAATATTTACCCACTTTTGAACGCCCAAGTCAAGTAGTGCAGTTGTTGCGACAGTACGACTTACCAATGCTGATTTTAATGGCTTTGCAAAGTCCGCGAGAGATTAGACATCAAATTTGGGAATATTTAACAGTTTTGGCGAATGTGCAGCCACTATTAAATGGTAATGATTTAAAGAAACTTGGTTACAAACCAGGGCCACAGTATCGGCAAATATTAGATGATGTAGTTGCTGCTACCTTGGATAGAGTGATTAAAGATAGGGCTGAGGCTGAAGAGTTTTTAGTCAAGCATTATCCCCAGTAATTTATATTTCCCAGATATGGTTTTTATGCAAACACAAACATCAAAAAAATACTACACTCCAGAGGAATATTTACAACTAGAGGAGACATCAGAATCCAAAATCGCAGTAGTCTAAATTGTATCTGGGTCGATATTTAAATCCCGCAATTTCGCTGCCAAACGTTGTGCTTTTTGTTGTGCCTGTTGTGTTATTTCTTCAAGTGTTAATATTACTTGAGCGGCAGTTTTTTGTATTTGTGCTGTTTTTTCTTGTGCTTGTACGGCGGTTTCTTGCGCTTGTACGGCCATTTTTTGTGCTTGTGCTGCGGTTTCTTGTGCCTGCACGATAGTTTCTTCTAGTGTCGGTACTAATTGTTCATCTGGTGTGAACCAACGTAATAATCCCTGATAAATTCCCAAGTATAACCCTAATTGTTTACTCCACAAATGACCTTGTGCATTCGCTTGTAAAGGTTGATAATTTCCACCTACTAAATGAAATCCCGCAAATTCAAATGTATGTGGATCAAACCAAAAATAATCCGGTGCGCGAAAAGTATCTTGATAAATTTTTTTCTTTATACCTTTGTCTATTTGGGCTGTTGATTCCGACATAATTTCGACGACGACATGGGGATATTTGCCATCTTCTTCCCACACTACCCAACTTTTCTGGATTTTACGTTCTGTTTCTAATACTACAAAAAAGTCTGGGCTACTAAGGTGTCTTGATTTTATTTGTTGCGTACAGTAATAAATAGTCAGGTTTCCCGTTGCATAAAAATCATTTCTATCTCGCCACAACCATTTCAGGCATTCTAAAAGTAAGATTAGTTGTCGCATATGCAGTTCTGTTTCCCACGGAGGTTCGTCACTATATAAATCACCTGGTGGAAATATCACATCTTGCGAAACGTCTTCAGTAGATTCTGATTCTTGTACGATGGTCATAGAATCAATCCGGCATCAGTTAGTTATACGTTGATTTTAACAGAGTTGTAGGTGGCGGTCGCGTAGCGTACCGGAGGTAATCGCTTATTTTTAAGGTAAGGGTAAATAAACTATTAGGTCTTGATATTCATCTTCTTCTGAAGCCAAAGCAACTATTATTAATTCTTCTATATTTTCACCAATACTCAAATTTGGATTGAGGATAAAAATTACTGGTATGTGACCTTAACAGCGATATGGTCAGCTAAATGTACTGGCATAGAAGTTCGGTTATTTGTCACTAATATAAAATTATTATCCTCACACCAACACAGAATTTCTGGATCGAGTGTACTTTTTGGTGGAGTTCCTGATTCTCCTACCACTTTAATCGCAATACCAGGTTCTCGTAGTCTAATTTGATTTGGATATACAGGATTGACATTTTCATCAATCAGATATTGCAGTGTCATGCTTGCTATTTAGCTTGTCTTTCAATTCGGAGTTGGCGCAGTTTTTCTGGCACTGGCGGGGGATTAAGTCGCTGTTGTTCTCGCATTCTATGACCGTGTTCTATCCAGTTTTTCATGTAAGCACTGACAGTTTCGTTGTTTTGCAAATAATAAAGAATTGTTGCATATACTTGCTCTAAAGATATTGTTTGATAAATTTGGGCAATTTCTTCTGGAGAACGTCCACAATCAATGTATTCATAAAGAATTATTTCAATACCAATTCTTGAGTCTTTCAGTCTAATGTCTTCAGAAGACAGGAAGTTAAAATACTCTGTGATTTGTTTGGTAGGCATAGATTAACTTGTATTTATATATATGGTAATATTTTTATGAAGCGATCGCAGCACTAATAAAATGCTCTTAAAAATAGGCGGTGTCTAGCGATAAGCCGCTTTGCGTCTACGCACTCTTAGCTAGATTGAGTTTCATCATTAGGGATATCATTTTCATCTGATTTGATAGCTTTTATCACCTGTTGTACTATCTTTGGATGTAACACTTTTCCTGCATGAAAAGGAAGTACCACCCTAATGTCATTTAGACGATATACTCTGTGACTACCTTTACTTCGTATTAAAGTAAAACCCGCATCTAATAGTAGATTTTCGGCTTCCTTGGCTGTTAGACGCGGTAGTTTAGGCAAGTTGTACCTCTAAGAACATTGTGAAAATTTCTTTGTTTAAAAGTACCTGTTTCTCTGATTCTGATAAAGTTTCTAGGTACAGTCCAACCGCTTCTTCGATATTTTCTTTTACCTCTGCCAATGAATCCCCTTGACTTTGACAGCCTGGAAGTTCTGGAGAATAAGCATAATAGCCATTTTCATCTTTTTCGATAATAATGTTAATTTTGTAAGACATAGAAATTGTTTATTGTTTGGTTTAATATAAATTTTAGCAATATTATAGCGTTCGCCGTAAATTAATGCTTTCAAGAAAAGGCGATCGCATTTTTAACTTAGCCATAAAAAAGAATGCTTTCTTATCTTTATCATAAACAAGACAAGATCCCCGACTTCTCAAAGAAGTCGGGGATCTATTTCATTACGGTTTGATTAAAGATTCTTCAGACTGGCGATATTTAGTAATTAACCTACGTCTTTTTAGGGGTGAATAAAGCAACATGGAAAGTATGGGTAAATTGGTTCCTGTTAGTGCTAACAAAATAAATGGATTTAGAAAGCCTGCTATTATCCCAGTTCCTGCGCTAGCTCCAAATCCTAATGTTAGTAGTATTAGTATAAGTAGGTAGGCTCAAATAAACCAAACTATGTAACGGAATGTAAAATTACCAAAGTCATTGCGATTGCTTCTCTACGAGACGCTACGCGAACGTTTCACTCGCAATGACATAGTTATAAATTTTTCCACCCACCTACTTAGTTGTAAATGAGTCTTCAGCCAAATTGATGACCCAATCCACAGCCATTGGTGTCAAGTTAAGGCAGAAGCCCAAATGTCAAGCGACCTGGCGGCGTTGCGTCGGTGTCGCTGACGAACAGCTTTCACCAAGCCCATAGAACGCTGATGCTCAACCAACCAAGGAATGAGCTGTAGTTGTGAATTGTGCGATCGTGCGCGATGGAAAAAATACAAACTGCAGAACACCATTTCCACGGAAATACGTTCTAAGGGGTGCTGCAAAGCCACAGCAACATCAGCACACAAATCATTGAGTACGGCGTAAAAAATCCAAGTAGCATAGATTTGCATTTGAACACCATTAGTGCCGCCAACCCACAGATAAGATAAACCCAGTAGGCGTTTAGTCAATAAAAATGCATCTTCGATTTTCCAACGACGACGATATAAATCACAAACTTGCTGTGGGGAAAGCTGTTCTGGGTCAAGGACGTTGGTCAAGTAATGATACCAAGTTGTACCCCAGAGTACTGATACTTGGCGCATGGGGTGACGACATGGATCAGTATGGTGAAGTCCCATTTGAATAATTTCGTCTTTGTAATGAGAACCACTGGAAATTACCCGTACTACTTGATATCGGACTTTGGCTTTTTGTCTGGTTAAGATATATTTTCCTTGCTCAGTCAGGGTATCAAACCACTCAAATCCATAAAAGCCCATATCTGTGATCAGTATTCCCCCGATGGGTAAACGTTCTGTTATTTCTGACCACCACTTGGTTTCGTTCCGTTTAGCATCAGCATCAAAAAATGCTGCCACTGGGCGATGAGTAAATGCTTCCACTACCATCAGCATCTTTCCCCCCAAGACTGCACCTGTTTTTTGTTGCAGTTGTCCCAAATGTTTTTTGACTGCTTCTAAGGTTGAGGCATCTGCAATCCATACTGCACCGAATGATGATGCTACTGATGCCCACATTGGTGGTACTTCCATCTGGTTATTCTTGGCTGCCAGACGCTCGATTACTTGTTCAAACAACTTAATGAACAACTGCGCTGGTAAACTCCCCAGGCGTTGAGATAGGGCTTGTCGACTGACAGACATTGCCTCCACCCATATCAACCCTTCCACTTCCAGGCAGCGCAACACATCTGTTAAATGTTGTACTTGTCTATACACCAGAGTCAGTACTATTGCTGCCATCACTGGTAGGGTGAGTACGCGAGCGCCCAAATTCCGGTCTTTGTCTTTGACATTTTTGAGATTGGCAAATGTCCCTGGAGTGACTAACTCAATCAACCGTGATTCTATTTCCTCACTTGTTGGGGCTGGGCAACTTACCCGATGTCGAAAGTCTGGATTTCCTTGCTTCTTCCGTGGCTTAGTCATGGCTATTCTCAACACCATTGTGTTCAGTTTAACCATTGCGTTTTACCCACTTGACAAGACTCTAATTTTCTTAACTTGACACCTATGGCAAGATGCCTACCCCACAAGAGTTATATAAATTTTAGATATGCAAACTAGAAGTGGTTTAGCTTCAAAGCTCATACCAAGACATAAAGACGCAAAGAGAAGCCAAAATATAAGTTTTTCCCAACTATTACTCTACCGCATAAGCAGTGAATTGACGTTTAAAAGGCGAATAAAAACCAATTACAATATCTGAAGCAGGTACACCAAACTCCACCAATCTTTCTGCAATCAGGTCTTCTGTACCGTTATATTGAATCCATATTTTTCCATTTAAAATATCAAAATGCATCACAGGCCCAAATACCCGTTTTTCCCCATCCCAGCCTACATAAGCTAATTGATAGTGGTTGTTTTCATTGTCAAAAATTAATTGCGGTTTAACAACATCTTTATCAGAACTAATTTGTGCGTGTTCTGTCAAAATTTGTTTGATGAATTGGCGATATCGTTCTATTTTATCCATTGCCGTATCTCCTGCTGTTTAGGCTCATAAATTATTAACTTGACTTGATAACGTTGAAGTGAACGTTGCACAAAAGCCAACTGAAAAAAATCTTGATAAGTTTCATGAGGAACAGCTAAATAAACTATTCTATCTGGCTCATGTTCTTCTAATGCTTGACAATAATTAAGATATTGCCCAAGTGCTGTATGAAATTCGTTAATATCCGAACCTGTAATAAAGCTCTTAATTTCAACTGCAATTTTTTCAGCATCACGTTCGGCAGCAATGGCATTTTCTGCCGCTAAATCTATCTGTACTTTAACCACTTCGCTAATCCGAATTGTCAACGGATCATTGGTAATTATCCAGCCATCTTTGATTAAGGCATTTTTTACCTGTTGATGGAAAACATCTTTAGCCATTTTTAAAATTTAATATCAAACTCACGCAAAAACACAAAGAAATGTAAATTCTTACGTTCTTCTCTGCGCCTCTGTCTTGAAAAGTTCTGTTCGGAGGAAACCTCCGCTCAGACTTTTCGCTGCGCCTCTGCGTGAGAAATTAATTTGTAGTTGACTTGGCAATTACTCCCAGTTGCATCCCTGATGGATAACTACCATCTTCTTTAATGCGTTTAATTTCTGCATCGCCAATCCGTAAATTTAACTTTTGTGCTATTGTCTTCACAATATCTCCACGATCAATTACGCCAGCTACAGCGCCAGCTGGAGAAAGCACAGTAACACGAGATAACTGTTCATTTTCCAGTTTGTTAATCACTTGGGCTAAAGAAGTTGATTCAGCAACCGTAGGTATTTCTGTTAAAGGATGCACAATGCTTTGCAGAGTTTGAGTGTCCCATTGACTTCTTTCCACTAACCGTAAATCGTCAATCGAAACCATCCCTCGATAACGCCCATCAGCCGCAGCAAAATAAAGGTTTGGCGCAGTAGTATCTAATAAATATGAATCGGCAAAAGCACGCAACGTCTGATCGGCATCAACTACACGGAAATCACGCGTCATCGTATCAGCAGCTACGACTTTCAGTAAGGTTTCTTGTAATGTCGTCACGCTGTCATAGCTGTTGGCGTTGCGAATCCCAAACCACCCCAACAAAACAATCCACAAACCTAAAGCCAGTTCCCTGGTAAAAAAGTCTATAGCAAATCCGAGAGCGATCGCAGTGTAGCCCAAAATCTGCCCCATCCTAGCTGCTAAGTGTACAGCTTGAAAGCGGTTTCCTGTTACTTGCCATATTGCTGCTTTCAGGACTTGTCCCCCATCCAAAGGTAAGCCGGGAATCAAGTTAAATAAAGCTAAAACCAAATTAATTCTCGCCAGATCGCTGAGAATTTCATTTACCGGGCTAGTATCAGGCACAACATAAGCTACAACATGCAGGATGAAAAATAGGGCAATACTTACCAAAGGCCCGGCGATCGCTACTTGAAACGCTTTTGCTGGAGTTTTTGATTCTTCTTCTATAGCCGCAATCCCACCAAACAAAAACAAGGTGATCGAATTAACTTTAATCCCTTGCGATCGCGCTACCAAACTGTGACCCAATTCGTGTAACAATACTGAACCAAATAGCAGCAGCGCCATTACTATCCCTGCACTCCACGCTACCGCACTCCCCCATTCTTGGTAAGCTACCCCAAAATTGAGGGTTGCTAACCCTAAAATTACGAACCACAAAGGATCTAAAAATAGCGGAATTCCAAATAAAGACCCGATTCTCCAATTTGTTTGCATGACATCTTCCTAAAAGTCGATATTTGCCGTATTAGATGATATAAATAATACAAGTATTCGTTTATACTATGAGACTTGCCTTTCGTACAGATTTCGCCTGATGAAGGTGGTGATGCTCTAATTTCTAGAATAGACAATTAATTCTATTTAATCACTCAGAAAAAATAAAATTCTTATTTACAAAGAATCGCTACCTGAAATATCAAGGTAGTGCGACTTGATTTGAATTATCGATATTCCCTTGAGTAGTAATAAACCATGAACTTCACAGTTGCTTTCTTTGACTTGCAACTAGGACAACGTAATTTGTTAAAAGTGCTGAAGTACTAATTGATAAGTAAGATAAATTACTCTGAGCCTAGCAAACTTATTAATTTAAATGCTTATTTTACCTAATACTGGTTTTGATTGTGTCACTTTCTATAACTAAGTCAAACAAGCATATACAAATATCTAATTATTTGTATATGCCTGAACTTTAATAAAATTCAAATTCTGCTAGGGTGAGTTTAATACTGGAGTTAGTAATACTAAATTACCTGAAATAAACAGTATGCTTTTACCAGTTTTTTACATGGAAAGCCTTGATGATATAGACACTACAAATCTTTCTCGCGGTGAAATACAAGTTCGGAATATTGCCAAAAATCTTTCTTTAATTCCGACTTATGTAATTTATGCTATCTTTTTACCGCTACTAATGATTATATATTACTGTTACGAACCAGGTAAGGATAAATTTTATGTTTTTATCTTTACTTATATTATTAAACCAACTCGCTGGTTCTCATATCAAATAGTTTATTTGATTTGTAACTTTTTTAGAAAATTGAATAAGTAGCTATCATAAACTGCGGACAAGAGGCTGGATTAAAACTTTTTATTTGTGTCTTCGTGCCTTTGCGACTCAAGATTTTTAACACAAAGGCACAAAGGCACAAAGTATTTTTAGGTCAGATGAATAACAAGCTGAATAGATTTTCAGCCTTATAAATTCAAAGAGACCTATAGTTTAAGAGTCTTGAGGAATCAAAACTACAGACGACCGATGTTAGTCAATCCCAAAACAATACCTACACCGATAATGTGACCGAAAGCCATTGCACCGATGAATGTGGTTACACTGACAGGTAGGCCAGGTAACTTAGGCCCTACATTGGGATATTTAATTCTAGTAGACAGCAAAACAGCTACTATGCTACTGATACCAATAATAATTGCTACTGTAGGATTCCACGCTGGTGTTGGGGGAACAGAGGCAGCTGCTGCTAATAAGATTGATGACATCAAGTTTGTGTCTCCTAAATAGGAAAATGAATGTAAACCATCAAGATTATAAAATTGATTAGGAAACAAGCGGAAAATAATCGAAAAATATCTACCTTTTTGTAGGTATTTGTCCTAAATAGATAAACGTCTATGCGAGTTAAAATTTGCGGCATTACTCAACCCCAGCAGTCTGTAGCGATCGCTTCTCTTGGTGCCACGGCACTAGGATTTATTTGTGTGCCAAGTTCACCGCGCTATGTTGATATACGGCAAATTCGGGCAGCAGTAGCGCCACTACCCACGAACATTGACAAAATTGGTGTGTTTGCCAACACTAGTATTACGGAAATTTACCAAACTGTAGTTGAGTCTGGTTTAACTAGTGTGCAGTTGCACGGTAATGAATCACCAGAGTTTTGCTCCCAACTGCGACAAGTTTTACCAGAGGTAGAAATTATCAAAGCCTTGAGGATTCGCAGCTACGAGCATCTTCAGCAAGTGGCTGAGTATACTAAATATATAGATACTTTATTGCTAGATGCCTATCATCCCCAGCATCTTGGCGGTACAGGTCAAACCTTAGACTGGAGTATGCTACAACAATTTAGCCCCAGTTGTCCGTGGTTTTTAGCTGGGGGATTAACGCCAGATAATATTTTGGATGCCCTGAGTCTGGTAAAACCCAATGGCATAGATTTATCTAGTGGTGTGGAAAGAAAACCTGGGGATAAAGATTTGCATCAAGTCGCTAAGTTATTTGTTCAGCTAGCAACTGGGCAAAAGCTCAAGGATGAAGCCTGTTCGCCTTTGCGTTCCCGCAGGGTAGGGTGAAATTTTTCATTCTACCCTTCAAGAACGCCTGCCGTAGGATGCCCAAAGAGCTGTAGGGCGAACATCCCTTAAAAAAATGCTGCTTGATGACGAATCAAATTCAAGAATTCTTCGCGAGTTTTTTGTTCATCTTGGAACACACCCAGCATTGCACTGGTGACTGTCCAAGAACCCGGTTTTTGCACACCGCGCATCACCATGCACATATGACTAGCTTCCATAACAACTGCAACCCCTTGCGGATTGAGGATTGTCTGAACAGCTTCTGCAATTTGGCGGGTGAGTCTTTCTTGTACTTGTAGACGACGAGAGTACATCTCGACAATCCGCGCCAGTTTACTAAGTCCGACAACTTTTTGGTTGGGGATATAAGCAACGTGCGCTCTTCCCATAAAAGGCAACATATGATGTTCGCACAGGCTAAAGAAATTAATATCCCGAACTAATACCATTTCGTTATGGCCTTCATTAAAGATGGCTCCATTAACGAGTTCTTCTAGAGATTGGTTGTAGCCACTGGTGAGAAACCGCATTGATTCTGCTACCCGTTTGGGCGTTTTCAGAAGTCCTTCACGTTCGGGGTCTTCTCCCACACCCAATAGTATTTGCCGTACGGCTGCTGTCATTTGCTCCATCTCTTCTTCTTGGGGAGGATGCAACTCTGGTTCACGTCCATCGTGGGTATTGCGATCGGGTCTGGGAGTGATGGCCTCTGCCAAGTCGGGAATCAGTGGTGATTGTGAGCGATTAGAACCGTTAGGACTCGCGATAGTCATGATTTAAGTTTGAGTAAGGGTTGAGTTGTCTGTCATTTGTCATTAATCATTTGTAATGGGCAAAAATAAATGATTAATGATCAAGCAACAAAGGACTGATTAAAGAACGCCAGCGCTAGGCATGAGAGTTAATTCATCAATGACCGCTTGTGGTGGCAATAAAGCTGTGTGCAGAATTGACTGAGCAACGATTTCGGGCGTTAACATCTTTGAGCGATCAAAGTTGGCGTTGACTGTTTCTGTATCCCAAAGTTCAGTATTCACAGCACCAGGACAAATCGCTGTGACGCGAATGCCGTGGGGGCGTTCTTCTTGTGCTAAGGCTTGAGAAAGGGCAATCAGACCAGCTTTACTGACGCTGTATGCACCCCAATTGGCAAAGGCTTGCTTGCCGGCAATTGAGACGATGTTGATAATTGTGCCGCTGTTGCGATCGCGCATTCCTGGCAAAATCCCTAAAATGCACTGGAAGACGCTAGTGAGATTTAAGTTAATCACTTGTTGCCAGTCTTCTAAGGGGGTTTCGCTTAAGGTGGCTGTGTACGCTATGCCAGCGCTGTTTACCAAAATGTCTATATTGCCAAAGTCATGGGCGATCGCTTGTACCTGTTCTTTTACTTGCCCAATACAAGCTAGATCGACAGCATAACTTTTCGCAGCAACTCCTGTATGCTTTGCTACTACGGCCACCGCCTCCAATTTCTCTAGGGAACGGCTGACTAAGGCGACATCTATTCCCGCCTTCGCAAACGCCAAAGCAGTTGCTTTTCCAATTCCACTACTTGCCCCAGTAATTAGGGCGCGTCGTTTCGGCTCAACGCTCATGCTATCTCCAGATTTTTTGGCGGTTCTGCAAGCTGCTAGCTACCCAATTATTTAACTATCTCGGCTTGGATAGATTAAAGGAATCTAAGACATAGATTAAATAAATCTAAAAAATCCGATGATAGTAGGTGACAACTGTTATATTCGTTGCCAATCTGGGTTTTTTCTTGGTTAAATATTTGCCCCTAGATGACCACAAATGTTCATCTATGGAGATTTAATGGGAACACTCAAAGTTAATTACCAAATAACTAAATATTAGAATTAGACAAACCAATCATCCAATAGAGTTGATTTGCCCAAAAGCAAACGCCTATGACTGAGAAGATTGTTAAAAATCTTTAAGCGTCATAGGCAATTATAGCATTGCTGCTATGCTAATCAAGCATCTCAAGGCTGTTAGTGGGCAACTTCAGTGAAAATGCCAATTTTGCGGAATTTTTCGTAGCGCAATTGACGGCGTTCGGAAGCTGTTAAACGATTGAGTTCGTCTAAATTTTCCAATAGGGCTTGTTTAAGAGTTGTAGCAGCTCCTATTGGGTCAGAATGAGCGCCACCAATTGGTTCCGGCAATATTTGGTCGATAATGCCCAAGTTTTTCAAGTCGTGGGAAATAATTTTCAGAGCCACAGCAGCTTGGGAGGCTTTGGTAGCATCTTTCCATAAAATGGCGGCACAGGCTTCAGGGGTAGCAACAGTATAGACAGAGTGTTCAAACATCATCAAGCGATCGCCTACGCCAATACCAAGTGCGCCACCAGAACCGCCCTCACCAATAACGGTGCAGACAATGGGCACATCAAAGCAAAACATTTCGCGTAAATTGTAGGCGATCGCTTCCCCTTGTCCTTGATGTTCGGCTTCTACCCCAGACCAAGCTCCCGGCGTGTCGATAAAAGTTAAAATCGGCATGGAAAACTTATTGGCGTGTTCCATCAACCGCAGCGCTTTACGGTAGCCGCCAGGATAGGGCATACCAAAATTGCGGGCAATATTGTCTTTAGTATCCCGCCCTTTTTGATGACCCAACATCACTACAGGCTGTCCACCCAAACGACCGACACCACCCACTAAAGCCGGATCATCACCACCGCAGCGATCGCCATGTAACTCCATCCATTCATCACTAATTGCCTGAATGTAATCGAGAGTGCTAGGGCGGCGGGGATGACGAGCAACTTGCAGTCGCTGGGATGGAGATAGACTAGTAAAAATTTCCTCACGCAGTTGCATAGCGCGTGCTTCTAGTTGGCGTATTTGACCAGAAACATCCACACCATTTTCTTCTGCAAGCTGGCGAATTTGATCAATTCGGGTTGCGAGTTCTGCTAGCGGCTTTTCAAAATCCAACAGTAGCGGTTTACGCTCGGTAGTTGCCATAGTTAGGGATTGAGTATAGGAAGGGGATGAGGAGGATGAGGGGGAGCAGGGGAAGATGAGGGGGATGAGGGGGATGAGGGAGACAAGGGGGACAAGGGGGACAAGGAGGACAAGGAAAATAGCTTTTAACTTCTTACTCAGCACTCAGGACTCCGGACTCAGCACTCCAATGCCCCATGCCCCATGCCCTAAACTAGCAGTGGTCTAAATCCATGCTTAACTGATACCTGACCAATCTGCTCCATTTTGTCTACGGTAATCTGATTCCGCCCCCAAGAAAAGTTCGTATATAACTTCTCAAATTCCAGAAGCATTGATTCGGCAAAACAGGCAAACAACTGCCGCCCTGGCACCTCCATATTGACGATTTTCATAATTTTCCAGTCAATGTCTAGAGAATGCTCTACAATTCCACCATTTAGCACATACACCCCAGGATACTGAATTTTCGTCCCTAAATTTTTAGGATAGCCACCATCAATCAATAAACAGGGTTGCTTCAACACAGTCGGGTCTATTTCTACGCCTTTAGGCATACTAGCAACCCAAACGACAATATCAGCTTGGGGTAGTGCTTCCTCTAAAGCCATGATTTTGCCCCGCCCCAGTTCAGCTTGTAAATCATGGAGACGTTCTTGGTTACGGGCTATTAGCAGTAGTTCTTTGACATCTGTTTTCGCATCTAGCCAACGGGTGACTGCACTACCAATATCCCCAGTTGCACCACATACAGCCACAGTGGCGTTTTTTAAATCAATTCCTAATTGTTTCGACGCTTGTTCCACCTGCCGACAAATAATATAGGCAGTGTGAGTGTTTCCGGTTGTAAAGCGTTCAAACTCTAGTTTAATATTTCGGACTTGGCTAAACTGCTCTAAGTTAAAGTTTTCAAAGATAATTGAAGAAAACCCGCCTAAAGCTGTGATATTAATTCCATGCTTTTGTGCATGAGCCATCGCGTTCAGGATCTTGCGTGTTGCGGCTTTGATCCGGCGATTTGCTAACATTTCTGGCAAGAAGCACGATTCTACATACTGCCCTTCTATTTTCTGTCCTGTTACGCTAGTGACAGTAATTTTATCAACAATTTGCGGTGGGGCACTGCACCAAAAATCTAGCCCTTGATCGGCATATTCTGGGTATCCCAATTCTTTCGCTACCGATTGAGCGTGTTCCAAACTAGTCAGATGTCCAATTAGACCAAACATGTATTGATATATTAAGCGCGTGCTGCGTCGAAAACGTGGAATCGTATCAAATCTGGATAGATAGAATTATTTGAGATTCCTGCAATAGCCTTATAATCAAGACTTGTAATCCAAAATCCCAAATCTAAAAATCCAAAATTGTTATGGGTTAAGAGGGAATAACTTACTCTTAAAAAGAGTACACAAAGTGTAAGCTACATCAGGGGCAACACAATCACCTCAAAGTTTGAAGTTTAGGATTTCAGCCTACGCTGCCAGAACGCCAAAGACGTACATCCTTCATCCTTTTTTAGCCAGTCACCCCTATGGATAAGATTTAAGCAGCTATGAGTCCGTAAGCTGATAGGCGCATGATGTCGCGAGTGCTGAAGCCGATATTACTTAATGCTTCACCGTACTGAATCATGAAATCTTCAACCAAAGCATCTTTTTCCATTGCCAAAACTTGAGCATCATCTGCTACTTGATTGAGCATTTTCCAAACAATGGGAAGGTTTTGACGATTGGCTGCTTCTAGTTCAGTTTTGGATTCGGCAAAGTGTTCTTTTAACCAAACTTCGCCAAAGTTGAGATGGCTATATTCATCTTTTACTACACCCTCAGTAATTTTGCGGGCGAAATCATCAGCAACAGGGATGTAGATGTTGTATGCTGCTATAGCAAAACATTCAATAATCAAAGACTGAATCAGCAAGCAAGTAACTACTTTCCCTTCTGCTGCTGCTATTTGGAAATTGGCGTGCAGTCCAGAGAAAAACTCTTTGGCAAATTCCAGATCCGGTACTACCTCTAAATTACGTCCACAAGCTTCAAATCCTTTCTTATGGCGACTTTCCATTTTGGAAAGACGAATCAAGTCTTCTTGATGTTCCGGCAGCAGTTGGCCCAGTGTAATGTAATTTTCATGGGCTTCTTGTTCGCCTTCAATCACGATCGCATTAATGCGGCTGTAAGCATCTTTGTATTTTTCGCTTTTAAAATCAATTTCAGATGGCTCTGTTATCTGCTGCATGTTATCTTGACCCCTGTAAACGTGAATCATTTGATACCAAAAATAAATTTACCCTATGAGTTTAGAGTAACAATCACTGTGATTTAATTTAACTTAACAAGTAACTATGTTTATAGATTAGCTGTTGCTGGGGGCGATGCTCTAGTAGTAGACACATAAATGCTTCAAAGCAAAACTCATGTCCAAACCACGCCAGAATCTAAAATCTACCGATTTTTTGAGCTTAGGAGTATTACTGCTGGGTGCTTTTATCGTTTTGCTGCCCCTGTTTGTGGTCTTCCTTACCTCTTTTGCGCCTGGAGGGGCCACGCCGGAAGTTTTACCCAAAAATAATTTGACTTTAGCTAATTACCGCGATGCATGGCAGCGAGGTAAATTTTTATTAGCGTTTGCTAATTCTACCTTAGTAGCGATCGCAGTGACGGCATTTCAGATTGTGACTTCGGCATTGGCAGGTTATGCCCTCGCAAGATTGAAATTTCGCGGTAGACAAGCACTGCTATTGATTGTCTTAGCAACTTTGGTAATTCCGTTTCAATTGTTGGTGATTCCCATCTTTTTGGTGTTGAAATGGGGACATTTAATCAATACCTACGGGGCGTTAATTCTGCCAACGGCTGTCAACGGCTTTGGAATTTTCTTGTTACGTCAGTATTTCCAGACAATTCCGGTAGAGTTGGAGGAAGCCGCAACCATCGACGGGGCAAACCGACTGCAAGTTTTGTGGCGAGTCATGTTACCTCTAGCCCGTCCTGCGTTGGTGACGTTGTTTTTATTCACCTTTATCGCTGAATGGAACGATTTATTTAAACCCTTGGTATTTACCACACGCCCCGAATTAAGGACGGTGCAGCTAGCCTTGGCAGAATTTCAAGAGCAATTCACCAATAATTGGCCGTTGATGATGGCAGCAGTGACAATTGCAACTGTGCCAGTGATGGTACTATTCCTCATCGGTCAGAGACAGTTTATTCGCGGTATTGCGACGACAGGGATTAAAAATTAGGCATTGGTTATTGGGCATTGGGCATTGGGCATTGGGCATTTTTTATTTCTCCCTTGTCCCCCTTGTCCCCCTTGTCCCCCTCATCCCCCTCACTCCCTGCCTTCGATCAATTCTGCAACAATATTGTTAGCTTGATATACCTCCAATCTGAGCCGTTATGTATCAAACCGATCCACCGCGTCCTCCTAAGGAATTCCTGCCTACAATGTATGATCTTCCCAGTGAAGACCCAGAGGAACCCGGTTTGCCTGACGAATTTCATCTTTTACAGCCTCAGCTACTACGTGAAACCTTTACCCCAGGTAACTTTCCTGAGAATGAGGTATTTATTGCCACAGATTTAAATCTTTACTATGATGTCCATCATCCCCTGTGGTACAAACGCCCTGACTGGTTTGCTGTTGTTGGTGTATCAAGGTTGTATGAGCAACAAGAACTGCGACTGAGTTATGTAATTTGGCAAGAAGGCGTTAATCCTTTTGTAGTAGTAGAACTGCTGTCACCGGGAACAGAAAAAGAAGATTTGGGTCAAACTTTACGAGATGCTAGCCAACCTCCAACTAAGTGGGAAGTTTATGAACGAGTTTTAAGAGTCCCTTATTACATAGTCTTTGATCGCTACACCAACCAGCTAAAAGTTTTTCAGTTACAGGGTAGTAGCTACACTGAGTTAGAAATCCATCAGGTGCGTGTGTGGATCAATGACATTCAGCTAGGTTTAGGACTTTGGACTGGTGTCTATCAAGGTATTGATCGGCAATGGTTGCGGTGGTACGATTCCTTGGGTAATTGGGTTCTCACACCTGTAGAAAGAGAAGCGCAACAGGTACAAAAAGAAAGACGACGAGCCGAAAGATTAGCGGCGCAACTACGCGCTCTTGGTGTTGAACCTGATTTTGGTGATCAAGAAGGAGAATAGTAGCGCTTCGCGAAATTCAAAATTCAAAGCTGAAAAATAAACAGCGATCGCCCAATCCCCAATCCCTAATTTATTTCCTGAATTTGCAAGCGGACAGTGTGTTCAACAGTACCACTAAGTTGCAATTCCATGATTTCACCACCGAGGGGTTCTAAGCTACTGAGAAGCGATCGCAAGTTTGGTGTACTTGCACCTGTGTCTACATACAACCGATCTGCTAAATTGCTGATGCGCTTCCACGTCATGTATAACTTGGCGATGGTTTGTTCCATTTGGGATGCTTGATTTACCAAGTCAGCAGCTATAGTTAAACAGCCAACTCGTTGTGCTTCTTCTAAGGCTGTTTCGATGTCAACTTCAGCTTCCGTCAATGCTTGAACTTGAGCAGCAGATTTGAGATATTTTGCTAGATAACGCGCTTCTGTAGTGACCTGTTTTAATGTATCGACATCAGGATTCGCAGCAATTTCTTTTTGTAAGTATTTTTGGTGCGGTTCTGGCAGTTTTTCTAATTCCTTCACCAATGGGGCGATGTAGCGTGGGGGAAGGGTGTTATCTGCTGCTTTTAGCTTGACTGGTTCCGGTAGCAACTCCGAGGACATCGCTGTCCATTCGTCGCTGAGTTGGCGTACCTCGCGCCGAGTGATGCGATCGCCTTTTTGCGCGGCTTCACTCACCATCTGTTGCACTTCAGGCGAAGCTTTGGCAGTTTCGACAAAGGCCCGTTTACTAAAATTATTCACCGAGCCTGGATCTAGTTTGCCTTCTTCCAAAAGGCTATCAGCACTGTTAGCTAACTGAATCCAGGCGTAAGCTTGACTTTTACTAATTTCGCGTTCTTTGAGCCATTTAAGAAAACCCGTTCCGCGTCCATCACCGCCTTTTTTCTCGCGATCGCGAATCGCCCTTAAAATTCGCCCCCGCCAGATTTCGGTTTGCAAATCAAAGCGATCGCACACCTGCCAAGCTACATCTAGCTGCTGTTGAAAATCCGACTCTAGAATCTGTTCGTCTTCTGGATCGGGCAGTTCAAAGGTAAGATCTGCTGGCTGTTGCAAAGCAGCAGCAATGTCGTTAATAGATTCGTTATATTCCACGACTGGTAGCCGAGTAGTGTATGCGTCGGCTTATTATGCCACAATCTGTGTACTTGAGTGGTGAGATAGAGTCAATTTTCGCCTAGTTCATTTGTATCAATGGCTGCTTCTTTCATCGAGTCTCGACTCAGAAGCAGTAGAACAAATAATTTTTTTAGCGTACACCATTGGCTAAAATTCCCAAAATTTTATTAACATCTTTCAGGTAATATTCACTTAAGTCAATCTGAATAACTTGCCCGTCTAATTTCAAAAACTGCCAAATACTTCCAGTTGTAACAGTTCCATAAATTGCCAAGTTTTCATTATCTGAGCGTTCGTTAAATATTCTTGCTGCCAGCATCTCTGCTACACATTGTCCTAAACCAGCAGGAATATTTTCTTTTTTCGCTGCCACAATTACAACTACTGGTGCTGTAACAATTAGCTTTTCTGGAGAACGGGTAATAATAAAATCACAAATTCCATTCAAGCCCTGTGCTGCATCAACATTAAATTCAACTCCCGAAAACAAATTTATCTTGTCATTTAATTGTCTTCTCAGGTCTATTAAAATTGGCGCAATAATCATTTCTGAGCGAGCTTTTTCACTATTGCTAGCAATTGCTATGGGCACATTATATTTCAGAATTTCTTTTAATAACTGGCTGCACTCCAAATCAGATACATTAGCAAAAATATCAGCCGCTTCAATAGTATTTATTTGAAAATTCTGTTTAACTTTCTCTAAAGTAAAATCACTGTATGCCATATTAGTTCTATGAATATGAGCAGCTAAGTAGCCATCCTGAACTGCGTACACCAGAACGGATGAAAAAGAGACGCTTAGAGGTTGTTTGAAAAGTTGTTGGCTGTGATTTTAGGCATTTATTGATCCCCCCAACCCCCCTTGGAAAGGGGGACAAAAACCACTCAAAGTCCCCCTTTTTAAGGGGAGCCACTGCGTTGCGGGGGTTCCCCCCGTTGTAGCAAGTGGCGTGGATTTAGGGGGATCTGAACGTTTTGCTACCAATAAGGTAACTTTTAAAACACCCTCTTAGGCTAGAGGCTAGGATCTAGTATTTTTGACTCGCACTTCTTTACTTTTTCAAGTCAGCTAATCATGGGAAAAACCCACAAACCTTACCATGAAAATCTTTCTTCTCTAGTCTCTAGAACACCGAAAATCTCGGATGGTGCGTTGCTATAAGGCATAACACACCCTTGTATATTGAAACTTACCCACCGAAATAGCAATTGTAGTTGCCGAAATGGCAATTGTAGTCTCCGAAATAGCAATTGTAGTCTCCGAAATGGCAATTGTAGTCTCCGAAATGGCAATTGTAGTCTCCGAAATGGCAATTGTAGTCTCCGAAATAGCAATTGTAGTCTCCGAAATAGCAATTGTAGTCTCCGAAATAGCAATTGTAGTCT
>JAVRCF010000004.1:130827-173169 GCA_034530935.1 Aulosira sp. DedQUE10
CCGAAATGGCAATTGCGTAAGCGTAGCCAGCTTTCTCTACGAGACGCTCCGCGAATGGCATCGCTTAGTTTGTTAATGATCAGTAGCCATCTATTCTAGGCGTACACCATGACACATGAAAAAACTTCTGATTCCCCTTCTCGCTTACTCTGAAGGGTTAGGGCGTGTTTTCAAACCCAAAAAGCCTTTTGCACAAAGGGAAATCTTGTCTATACCGTGTCCGTAATACGTATTTGATTATGAAATTTAAAGATTAAGTAAACTTCCCAAAAACTGCATAAGCTCAAAATCACCAGAGATATAGTAACTCGTAGGTGTAAATGAGCAAACTCACTCAGATTTATGAACCAACGAGTTGAAAACTCAAGACAGCAGAGCATTTCAGAGATTTTTTGGTACTTGCTACCAAAATTTAGCCGCTACAGTGGGGGCTACATCAAAAAGTACAGAGTTACAGATAACACAACAGGCGAAACCAATTTTTCAAGACGCTATTCGTGTGGCGGCGAAACCAGCGTATGCAGATTCATTTACAAAAAATATAGCTAGGGAAGCCTTTACTGGTATTAACGCTGCAAGCTTACGATTGCAAATAGCGCAGTCGCCAGATAAGCCACAAAATACAAACTCTGCGCCAAATGAAGCCGAGGCTAAAATCAAGCCGCTTTGGGATAAAGCATTTCAACTTATGAATCAAGCACTCCAACTGGCGAAGCAACCATCAGCAGCAGCAGTACAACAGGCAATTACTAAATACGAAGAAGCGCTGAAAATCTTTAGTTTACCGGAAGTGCGTAGTGCTTATGAATGGTCAGCTTTTACTATGCAGGGGGAATGGCGGTGAATTCACACTCAAAAATATCAATTAATGCATAAAGACTAGGAAAATTAGGTGTTATCTATACACAAAAATAATTTAGTTTCTACTCTCTTAGTAGGATACTGTCATCTAGGGGCAAGACCCCTCACCTCTATAAACGTGAAGCGGAGCCTCAATAACTGCATTTCCAATCTGAGTCTAGAAATATGACAGCCTTCGCCTTCATCTGTATAGCCGTATCGTTCAGGGTGACGCTATTAACACTTAACGCGTTTTGTTCGCAGAAAATTTTAACTTTTAACTGAGGAGAGATCATCTCATGACTACAAAATCTATTTACAAGCAACCTTTCGCACTTTTTTTTGCTGGAATCATTAGCACTGTAACTTTGAGCGGTTCGGTATCTGTTCAAGCACAGACAGAATCACAACCAAGTTCCCCTCCTAAATTCACCAAATTCCAACCAGGTCAAAAAATACAAGGTAATGGCAACCCATTCAAACCGTCAGGACTCAGACAGTCTGAAAAACCAACTGGAGGTAGACGAGGAATTCCTGATGGTGTAGACGATCGCCTTCCTATGCTAAGTCGAGAATATCCTTGGTCTGCGATCGGTCGGGTACAAGGCACAACAACTGATGCTAAAAGTTACCATTGCACGGGGACTTTAATTGCTGACGATATAGTTTTGACAAATTCCCACTGTGTTATTGACCCGGAGACTCATCAACTCAGTAAAAAAATTCTGTTTCTACCGAATGTCATCAATGGTGTTGTCAGTAATGAAAGAGATATAGCCACTGTAGAGCAAGTAATTTATGGCACAGATTTCACCAATGACAGCACGACAAATCAGACCCAAGACTGGGCAATTATGAAAATTGATAAACCCCTCGGTCGCAAGTACGGTTATCTCGGATGGAAATCTTTACCTGCTGCTGCATTGGTAAAAAATAAGCAAAAATTATTCTTCGTTGGCTACTCTGGTGATTTTCCCAATCCTGAGAAAAAAGGCTATGAATACCTTACTGCTGGTCAAGGCTGGACTGCGGGATTTCAAGCTGGATGCAGTATTGTCAGGGAGGAGGAAAACGTACTATTTCATGATTGTGACACCGCAGGTGGTTCATCTGGCGGGCCAATCATCGGCTTGATTGATGGAAAACCATATATTGTGGCGCTTAACAATGCTGAAATTAAAAACAAGATATCTCATCAAGATCTCATCAACCTTGCAGTTAAAATCTCCTTCTTAGATGAATTGGCAGGTAATAAGTAAACTTAGGTCAATGCAATTATCTTAAATACTGCCAGATTCCCGACTTTATATAGACACCTACAAGGTAGAAGTCGGGAATCTGACGAAGCTAACCCTTCAGGATCAATGAAAAATGCAATGAGCGATCGCCTGTGTCTGGTTAGAAGAAAATCATCTTAGAAATTTAAGTTATATTTTATACCAAAAAATATATATATAATTTTTCTGTGTTCAAATCTAACCTCGGCAGAGTACATATTTATTTACAATAGCTCTGTAAAGGATTTGTGTCTTGATAGTTGTTTATGCTTTATCCTTAATACTTGTGTCTAAAAATACAATTAATTTTTAATGAGTTTAAAATATCTTTTTTTACTGATTTTGAAAACACTTGTCTTACAAAGTTTGGCTTTATAGAAGTTGCGTGCGCTCTTAAAGAGCGCCCTTGCAAACTTCTCTTACCCAAACCGACACCGCCAACGCCAGTTGACGGCAGTTGCTTCTCCTGTCGGAGACGCGCAAGGGACAAGTCGGGCATTGCCGCAAGGGCGCACTACCTCCTTTAAGCCGGGAAACCCGTCCAACACACTGGCTCAACTTTGCGCTATTTACGCCGTACTGTACTAGTGGATTGAAGCTTAAGATATTTAGTTAATAGTAAAAGCCACTCAAAACTAGTTTAATATGTTTTGGTTGAGAACTGATCTAAGCCCAGTCAAAACAGGAGTTTGAAGCTAAAACAAATTATAGGAAGTGGAAATTAGCAATATATATTTACTGAAGCTATTGTTAGTTAATACAATATATAACTGGCATTTGACAATAGATAAATAATTAGCCAGAGAATCTCATGAGAACTTGTGGATTTACAAAATACTTGAAACAATAGCTTACAGAATAATCAGTGGTGCTGCTCTTAATGGAGGAATGGGGTTATATGGCAATCATAATCCAATTTGGCTCTCCTCTACATTTCCCTAATTTCTGCTGAGTTCTCCTTCAGTAACAATTTGAACGCCTAGTCCCACAGCACTATGAAATATCAGGTATTAGAGCGAATTTTTAATAAACCTTCATTCCCACGTAAATTTGAACGTTTGGAACTCGATCATAATTTCCATATTTTAGATAGTTCTGAGCAACTACACAAGTTTGCCGAGCGACCTGAAGAGGTAATGCAAGGAAAAGATGTCCGGCTAAGTTTTCCTGAATTTATAGGCATGGAAGATATTCTGAGATCTATCCTTAAAGGAGAACAAGAATTATTTGAATTACCAGGAATTAGACGTTGTCTTGGTACTAATACTGAAATATATATAGATATATATGTTATTAGCGAACAAGTTGAATTAAAATCCGCAAATAGATTACTTATCCTGATTGAAGAAGTTACTGACAGATTAGCATTTGAACAGAAAGTAGCACAGAAATATCATGAAGCTAGTCTGCTATCAAGTACGTTAATAGCATACAAAAATTACATGGAACAAGTTATCGGCTCAATGGCAGATGCCTTGCTGGTAACAAGTAATTCTGGAAAGATAAAAAAGATCAATGCGGCTACAAAAAAAACATTTGGTTTTAGTGAAGAAGAATTAATAGGTCAATCAATCTCTCTAATAATTGATGATTATAATTTATTACAAAATATACTAAAAAACTATTCATTGTCTCAGCAAAAATCCTCAAATATTGAGGTTGTTTGTCGAACAAAAAAAAGAGAAAAGTTGTTAATAGCCTTTTCTTGCTCAGTTGTTCCTAATTATATAGGTAGCTTAGAAGATATTGTCTATATTGGTCGAGATATTACTGCTCGTCAGCGTCGGGAGCAGCGTATTTGCGCTCAGTATGCTATTACTCGAATACTCTCAGAATCCCAAAGCATAAAGCAGGCAATGCCAAAAATTTTGCAAGCGATTTGCCAAACAATAGGATGGGATTTAGGGGAACTATGGACACCAAATGAATATATAACTAAATCTATAAAGCGAGATAGTACCAATAATATTGTACTTAGATGTGTAGAAATTTGGTCAAGTCGAGTAGTATCTGTGCGAGAGTTTAAAGCAATTACTTGGCAAACTACTTATAACGCTGGTGTAGGTTTACCCGGTAGAATTTGGGTCAGACGTTCTCCTCTTTGGATCAAGGATGTTGCCGATGATGATGACTGGCGGCGATCGCAACCAGCCTCCACAGCCGGATTACACGCAGCATTTGGCTTTCCTATTTTAGACGACCATGAAATTTTAGGAGTAATGGTTTTTTTCAGCCAAGAAGTGCAACAAAAAGATATAGATCTCCTACAAATGATGGTTTCTATCGGTAACCAAATTGGTCATTTTATTAAATGCAAACAAACTGAAGCTGCTTTGGTAGAAAGTGAGGAACGATATCGAGATTTATTTGAAAATGTTAACGATTTGATTCAGTCTGTAAATGCCTATGGTCGGTTTTTGTATGTGAATAAAGCATGGCAAAAAACCTTAGGATACAGTGAAACTGAAATTGCTAATATGAATTTGTTTGACATTATCCATCCTGATTTTCACCAACGCAGCCGTCAAAAGTTTTATAGCGTCATGTCAGGAGAAAAACTCGCACAAGTCCAAACTGCATTTATGACTAAAAATGGTCAAACAATCTTTCTAGAAGGAAATATTAATTGTAAATTTGTTGAAGGTAACCCAGTTGCAATTAGGGGAATTTTTCGTAATATAACTCAGAAGATATTAGTACAAGAGGCACTGCAAAATCAGCAAGAACAAACTGAACGTCTGTTAAGTAATATCTCACCAGTAGAAATTTCTACCCACCAGCAAGAAACAAAAGGAATGCCCAAATATTTTGCTGATATCACAGTTTTATTTGCAGATATTGTTAGCTTGAGTGAAATTTCTGCTTCTATGAGCGCGATGCAACTTGTCAGCTTACTCAATCCCATTTTTTCCGCTTTCGATCGCCTGAGTGAACGTTATAGTCTCCAAAAAATTCAGACGATTAATGATGCTTATATGGTAGTTGGTGGATTGCCAATGGAACGTGCAGATCATGCTCAAGCGATCGCTCACATGGCCTTGGATATGCAAACTGCGATCGCCTTATTTAATAGCGAGCATCACCAAAACTTTAACATCCGGATCGGCATCCATAGCGGCCCCTTAATTGTAGGTATGATACAGGTACAAAAATTTGACTATAATCGCTGGGGAGAAACCGTAAACCTGGCTAGCTGCATGGAATCACAAGGTATTCCTGGGCAAATTCAAGTATCACAAAATACTTATGAGCGTTTAGATAATGAATTTTTTTTAGAAAAGCGGGGTGAAATTGAAATCACAGGTAAAGGTAACATGATAACTTACCTGTTGCTAGGGCGAAAATAATGCATAAATACCCATCTTATTTGATGCCTATTTTTATTATAAAATTAGCCAGTCAAATCTTTGATTTCACTTTAAATTTGCTTTTATTCGTTGATTAACAATATTTTTTTCTTGTTCGTTAATTTTATTTTTATTATCCGAATTTAAATTAAGTTTGTACAATAATCTACCAAAAAAAAGTGCTACGGGAATACTCAATATTAGCCAAAGACAAGCAATAATTACTAATGTAAAAATCATCAGAGTCAAAATAAATAGATTTTGTCTCATTCAAGATAGCACACTCATCTAAAAACCACCCTTCAGCGCCAGATGTAAGTCTCTAACTTGCACTTTTAGGCGCAAGCAACCAATAGAAGAAACCTCTCCTTACCTCATAACCGGGTTCTTGTTAAGAGTTACCTGCCTTTCAGAGAAAGCATCTGACAAGCGGCGTGCCACCCGCTATGAATGAAAAAAATACAGTCTTGATATTATTCTTGTTCCCCGTGTTTCTTAAGAGATTCTACTTCCCAAATTGGGCATTCTTATGCTAGCCTATCCTTTGCAAATGGGAAATTATCCTTGAGCTAAATTGGAAAAGCTTCTTCTGCCATCAGGATTTAGAGACTTGCCTACAATTATTTTTTGAAACCCTCAACCAAAGTAAAAGGGTTTGTTGGCTTTATTCCAATTAGGGCAAGTTATACTAGCTCGTTTTAATGTCACGGAAAATGGAGAGCAAAGGCGAATAATTAGTAAATTGAATTGAAGTCATCGATATTAACTGGTAATCGCTGGCTTTGCGCGATCGCAGGCTGTCTCGAAGGTGTCTATTATAGTACTTTAGTACTATAAGTAACTTTCCAGAGAAAAGGTTATTGCGTTCCTCCAATTCCAGGTGGTAAATTTTCAGCGTTTCTTCGATATTTATGTTGAGATATTTGTTTGGGCACAATTGGGCACAATAAATCATCCGCAAAGTGCAAAATTGTACAAATATCAGGGTAACTCTACTAATCCGGTTGGATAAATTGAACTGTTAAAACGAAAGACTTATAACCTGTTTCTTAAACAGGAATCACCCACGATTTTTGGACATTGGAGCCAAATTTTTTATGCCAGATCCCAACATTGGTCACTTACTCAGCAAACGCTACCAGATCCAAGAATTAATTGGTACTGGAGCAATGGGCCGAGTTTATCGTGCTAAAGATGTTTTGTTGGGAGGAGTACCTGTAGCCGTGAAGTTTCTTGCTTTGTCGATTCAAAATGAAAAGATGCGATTGCAAGAACGTTTTGAGCGTGAAGCGAAAACCTGTGCCTTACTTGGGCAAAAAAGCATTCATATTGTCAGAGTGATGGACTATGGTTTAGACGACAAGAATACCCCGTTCTATGTCATGGAATATCTGCAAGGACAAAGTTTGAGCAATATTATTCGCTTGCAAAATCTGTCTGTACCAAGATTTCTGAGTATGGTGCGTCAGATCTGTTTAGGATTAGAGTGCGCTCATAATGGCATTTTGGTTGATGGCAATATCTACCCAATTATCCATCGTGATATTAAGCCCAGCAATATGTTGGTGATTCAAGATGCTAGTTTTGGGGAATTGGTTAAGGTTCTAGATTTTGGTATTGCAAAGTTACTACAATCAGATGGCAATGTTACTAGCTACTATTTAGGTACTTTGGCTTATTCTTCTCCAGAACAGATGGAGGGTAAAGAATTAGACAACCGCTCTGATATTTATAGTTTGGGCGTAATGATGTTTGAGATGCTCACAGGCAAGATGCCGCTAGTGCCAACTACTTCATCTTTTGCAGCATGGTATAAAGTGCATCGCCATCAAGAGCCAATTTCTTTTGCTGAAGCAGCCCCAGCTTTACAATTACCAAAGGCACTGGAAGATTTAGTAAAAAGTTGTCTTGCTAAAACACCAAGCGATCGCCCTCAAAATATCGGTGAAATCCTCAGCGTTTTAGTAGCTATGGAGCAGCATTATCACACACGTCTGTCTTTACCAAAAACTGATGTGGTGTCTGAGGTTAATACAGCTAAACCTGAGTTGGAACCCCAAACAAAAGGTGATTTGCAAAGCTCAGGTTCCCAGAATGAAATTACCCCTATCTATTCTTGGCCGAAAAATAAACCAATTGCCGATATTGTTTTTCCGCAACCCGTCCGCACCAATGCTGGGGTTTTACCATCTCTGTGGGTGATGCTACCGCAAGAGGAAATTCAAAAACGCTTAATCTGTAAACGTTACAATCAATTTTTGTTTATTACTGTTCCCCATCCTATGCTGCTGTGGATTACTGTACTCTACAATCGCAAACATGGGCCTAAATGGTTGCCTTACTACCTGGATCTCAAAACCAGTCTCGGCCAAGAAATAACAAACCTCCTAGGAAAAACAGGTTCTTATCGCTTGTTATTCTTTGCCAGAGAGTTACCAGGTAGCTGTTCTCATATGCTCATTTCTACGATCGCACCAGCTCAATGCCAAAACCTGCAAGAGTGGGCAACCAACAGTACAGTTCTAGTTTCTTCTGCTGAACCCCAAATGAGTAAAAGCTTACTTAAAAGTGAGTACGAAAAAATTAAGCCGAGGATTTTGGCAAAGCTGGAAGCAATAGATACTAATTCCTGATTTGACTTTTCTGGATAAATAAGTTTACCAAGCCCTTCTCCTGCAAAGAGGCTGCGCCCTAAGCGTAGCTATGCCGTAGGCTTTACAGGCAGGGAACTCTTAACTCTTAATAGCAAGAAGAAATCTACCCGAGTATTGGGAGTAGCACCCCTAAATTTATTTATGAAAAGAAATAAAAATATTGTTTAAGGAGACGCATAGCGCCAGAAAAAATACGTCCGTTTCAAATCCCCTAATTTTAATTATGGGGATTTCCCTGTTCCCTGTTAAGTAACTTATGTTTTCTTAAGAGTATGTATAGGAATTATGTTAAGTTTGATTAACAAAAATCTCTATCTAGTTGTAAGTTGTATTTATAAAAAATATAATTAGCTACGGTAAGACTTGTAGAAGCTTCTTTTGCCTGAATCTCTACAAAATGTTTCTCTGTATACAGTACATTTGATTCATAAAGTATGGATAAGTTTAACTATCGCCGTAGCTAACAGTAAATAAGCTTAGCTAGCGCGCATAGTGAATTTAGCCTCAAGGTTTCAATAAATTGTTTTTGTGCTGTCAAGTTTACATATTCCTATCGAAGTTGACGCCCCGGCATCACCAGCTCCTTTCCTCCTAGGAACCGAGCAAGAGAAGGAGGTCGTCCACTGCGACATTAGAAAAGAATCTATGCCAAAGTGGAGCCTGAATCTAAGCCCCATTGGTGCTTAAGTAACTCTTGATAGGTTGCTTCACGTACTACCATTTGCTCATACAGCTTGACTAAAAAGTCTTTAGCTTGGTCATGGCTCATGTGTTGCACCTGAGTGGCAAACGAGTGGATGCTAAATTGCTGTTCTAAGGACAGTTCAATTGGTTGACTCATAGTTAACTCCAGAAAAAACAACGCGTAAAGGTTATGTTGGTTTAGGTTACAGAAGTTCCAAAATGATAATCCTTGGGACTGGGATTTGTTATACCTTTGTTCCTCTGTTATTAAGAAAGATAACAATTGTTTGACGAATTGCCCACCCCTTAAGGGTTAATTTGGCCCACTGACTTATGGGTTAGTTTTTTGCTTGGTTATCTACCACCTAAGTCTACTGGTATAGTACCGAAGGCTGCTCCAGGAGTTTTCGGTGGTTTTGGCTTTTGGCAAACCCTATGGGGTAAATGCCTTGCTTTCCCCTGACATCTCTTTTAACTGTTTGTTAAAAAATAAATGAAAGGAGTTGGCGTAAATTATATTCGCTATACCGTATTAAGTGCAAGAAGTCAATTTAACAAAATATGGAAATTAACCTTCCTTCAGATAAGTTAGAAGGCTAAAAATATTTGTATCAAGTTGTAAATAGGAAAAATGCTCAAGCTGAACAAATTGCTGAGTATATTTACCAAAAAAGGTCAAGGTTTCAGGAGAAAATTGCATGGGTTGAGAGTCCCAAGTGCAATAGATAGGGGAAAAGGGGAAGGATCAAGGGTAAAAATCCTTTACCCATTAACCTTTCCCCTTATCCCCATTTAAAACGTTTGGATTTTAAACTTTAGTCTTTTGACTCGTCAATTATCCTCTAATGCAACGAGCGCGACTGTGATGTTATCATGTCCACCTTGAGCTTTAGCAGCCTCAACTAGAGAATATGCGGCCTTATCTAAGACAGAGTTGTCTTGCAGACACTCAGCAATTTTTTGATCGGGCAATTCTTCTGTCAGACCATCACTGCATAAAAGTAAGCGATCGCCTAAAATCAACTCTAGTGGTTGCACATCGATTTGGTGTAAGTCTTCGCGCCCCAAACACCGCGATAAAACGTGGCGAAAGGGATGAACCCGCGCTTCCTCAAAAGTAATATCGCCGAGTTTAATTGCCCTTGCTACCCAAGTATGGTCTTCTGTAATCTGTTCTAATTGCGTGCTGCGCCAACGGTAAAGCCTAGAGTCGCCAACATGAGCGCACCAAGGTGACTCGGAGTCCCGAAAAATCACTACTACAGCCGTTGTACCCATGTCGGCGCGTTCAGGAGAATTTTGCTGATCCTGCAAAATTGCCTCATTAGCGCGCCACAATGCCTGTACTAGCAATTCCTGAGATGACTGGGAAGATTGCCAATTTCCCTCTAAATAAGCCTGAATTTGCTGCGTAGCAATGCGACTAGCTTCCTCTCCGCCTGCATGACCACCCATACCATCAGCAACGATACAAAATCGCTTTTCTGGGTCGATATAGTAGGCATCTTGGTTATTAGAACGAATAAGTCCCGGATCACTCAGACCCGCGAAGTTAAGTTTCATAAATTTTTACTGTGAAAATTAATACATACGTTCATAACGTTCGAGACGTAAAAGTAAGCGGATGAGTAGCACTGCGATCGCAGCAGCAATTAAACCTGCCAAAACTGCCAAGACTACGCGATTATTCACCAATAAAATGGTTCCTGAAAGCGTAAATCCACTGATGAGCAGAGCGTAGCTAATTCCTATTTGAATATTACTTTGCCGTCTCAGCAGGCGTTCCGTTTCTAGAGAACGGACGCGCATACGCATATCGCCGCGCTCTAGTTTTTCTAGTGTATCTTCTAATCTACGTGGTAGCCCAAAAGCAGTAGTACTGACCTGAACTGCTTGGCGGCTTAATTCATTAAGGAAGCTATTGCTCTGCTCACCATTCATATTGGTCATCAGCTGCATTGCATATGGTTTAGCAACCTCCATAAAGTTAAATTCTGGATCTAAGCCCTTGCCAACTCCCTCAAGAGTGGAAAAAGCTCGCATCACAAAAGTGAAGGTTGCTGGAAATCTAAATGGTTGATTATACGCTATTTCGTACAGGTCGTCACTGATTGCCGCCACTGATTGGTTCTCGAACGGCTTATCCATGAAATGATCCAGCATATACTGGACAGAACGCCGTACTGGCCCCATATCTTCTGCTGGTGCGATCGCGCCTAAATCGATTAGAGATTGCACTACGCGATCGCCATCTTTTTGGGCAATGCCAAATAGCGTTTGCATTAGTCCTTCACGGATATTAGACTTAATCCGCCCCATCATGCCGAAATCGTAGAATATTAAATCGCCATTCGGACTGACTGCAATATTTCCTGGGTGCGGATCAGCATGGAAAAAGCCATTATTTAGCAGCTGAATTAAGTATGCTTGGGCACCTTGGCGGGCAATTAGCTTACGATCCAAACCTGCTGCTTCTAATGCTTCATATTGGCTGATTTTAATGCCTGGAACGTATTCCAAGGTCAGCACTCGCGACGAAGTGTAACGCCAGTGAATTCTGGGTACTTTCACCCACTCATAGCCGCGAAAGTTACGCCGAAAACTATCAGCGTTACGACCTTCACTCAGGTAATCAATTTCTTCCCAGAGAATGCGGCAACATTCTTCGTAAATTCCCAGCCAGTCTCGCCCTCGCCCCCATTTGGGATGATTTTGAAAATAACGGGCAATTCCCTTAAGAATTTGTAAATCAATTTCAAATAACTTTTTCAGTCCCGGACGTTGGACTTTGACAACAACGGCTTCGCCAGTATATAAAACAGCTTTGTGTACTTGCCCCAAACTAGCAGCCGCTAAAGGAATAGGATCAAAACTCTGGAAAAGTTCCGGAATTTTCTTACCTAGTTCTCGCTCAATAATCGCCTCTACTTGGTCATAACTAAAGGCGGGTACTTTGTCTTGTAACTTTGCTAGTTCTTCTACATATTCGATAGGGAAGATATCAGCACGGGTAGAAAATAACTGCCCAACTTTAATAAAAGTTGGCCCTAAGTCGAGCAGGGTATTACGAATCCAGACAGCTTGCGCTTTGCGTCTTGCAGCTTGCTTGGCCTCAGTTATGCCACCAGAATAACTCCACGCTTTGTTGTATCGCCAAAGCTTGAACATTAAGGTCAAGACAAAAGACCAAATGTCCACAAAACGCCGTCTGCTAGAATAGTTTTCCCGATTCCAACGGTATGCCTTATCTGAATAACCTTGTTCCATATTTGTTGCTTACCGTTGGTTTTTAACCGAATCAACTGGAAGAAAAAACACTCTGATTCCTAAACTGTTTGTGATCAAATGTCATTTGTCCTTCTTACAAAGCTCTGTTCGGAGGTTTCCTCCGCTCAACGCCAGTTCGTTCAAGTCGGGAGACCCCTTCGGGTTCGGCAGTCCACTCGGCGGCATAGCCGCACGTGTGGCTGCACTCACCGCCCACACGACTGGCTCGACTTTGCGCTTTGTCATTTGTCTATAAATGTTGACTAATAACCAATGACTAATAGACCAATGACTAAAATATGCTTCCTAGTGGATTTTTTTCAGCCTTTACACAGAACTACTACGATACTTCTGTAATTCGGTACGCAATAGGGCAATTTCGGCTCGCAGTTCATCAATCATCGCTTGCAAGTCAACTGGTTCAGATCCACTTGGGCCGCGCACTGTGGTAGATTGACCAGCATTCGCAGCCTCTGCCGCTCGATTGGCTCGCTCTAGCACTTCATCTGTGAACTGGCGCAACTGTTCTCTAGCTTCAGCATCAAATTTGCCAAGTTCGCTTAAAGCATCAGTCAAGGCGACCTCTAAGCGTTCATTAACCACGTCAGCGACTGCTCTGCCTACGAAAAAGGCTTGTAAAAGGGGGTTACTCATAAATTTTTGTTACGTCTCTCCGCAAAAGAATTATAACTTGCTCCTATGCTTTGCGGCTTCTACTGTGGAGCTAGATATTTGGGGATTGGGGATGAGGGAGATGAGGTAGACAAATGCCAAAAAATATAGTTATCCGTTCTGGTGTACACAATTTCTGTGACATTCCAGTAATTCTCGATAATATGGCTCCGGTGTAGTAGGTAAATAGCTGGTTATTTGCAAGGCTTGGTTACTTAACTTGAAACCTTGAGTAATTTTGATGTGACTGAGAAAATCTAGATCGTGGGAAATTACCCAAAGCGCACCTTGATACTCATTGATACCTACTATCATTTGCTCAACGGTTTCAATATCCAAGTTGTTAGTCGGTTCATCGAGAATCAACAGGTCAATTTCTGAAATGCTGATGATCGCGATCGCTAATCTTGCTAATTCACCGCCACTCAGTACCGATGCACTCTTGTGAACGTCGTCGTATTTAAACAAAAAGTGTCCTAGTTGTTGACGCAGCAGTTGATAGCTGAGATTGGGATTCGCAGCTTGCGTATTTTCTAAAATCGTCTGCTGACGGTTTACTAGTTCATAGGTTTGGTCGAGATATACAGCTTTCATGGCTGGTGCAAGTAAAACCTCACCCGAATCCAAAACTGCTGTTTGCTGTTCCATCCCTAGAATGGCTTTGGCGAGAGTCGATTTACCTGAACCATTCGCGCCGGCAATAGCCAGGCGATCGCCACAGGAAATATGCAGTTGAATGTTTTGTATCAGCAGGCGTTCTGATACCCAAAGATTAGCGCCTTGAATATCAATTAGATTTCTGCGTTTTTGACCGCTTTCTGCTAACTTGATGCTTGTTGTCTTAGTTGTTTTTACTTTGGTTTCTATAAAATTTTGAGTAGCTTTTGCTACTGCAAATTCATGCTTCTTTTTGGCATTGCCAGCTGAAGCCTCAGCTTTGGTTTTAATCAGTCCGGCTGAAGCACGATCAATACTGCCATTGAGAAACTTAGCACGCCCTTGGCGGCGTGATTGCGCGGCGCGTTGCTGTTCTTGCATTGCTGTAGTTTGGACATGTTTGAGTTCTTTTCTTGCGACTTCATGCGATCGCACTGCGGCTTCTAACTCTATTTCTTTTTGTTGGCGATAGTCAGAAAAATTACCTCCATATACTTTCACTCCTTCAGGCGTAAGTTCCCAAGTAACTTCTGTCACCTGATCTAAGAAGAAAGGCTTGTGGCAGACAATGATATATGCGCCAGAGAAATTTACAAGAAACTGCCTTAAGTTTTCTAGTGCTAGTAGATCCATGTGATTTGTTGGCTCATCTAGCAATAGTATGTTCGGTTCTTGAGATAAACCAATTGCTAGAAACAGTTTTGTGAGTTCCCCACCACTCAAGTTAGTCATTGGTAATGATAAGTCAAGTGTGGTGTGGAATAGTGTTTGCAAAATTTCCTCAATCTGCCACCATTCATCAGTTTTGCCACTCAAGAAATCGAGTACTGTATCTGCTGTAATTTCTTGCCTGATCGTGCTGATTTGAGGTAAGTAGTAAACATTACTTTTGCACCATACAGAACCTTGACTAGGGATAATTTGACCAGCAAGTATCTTCAACAGAGTTGATTTCCCTACACCATTACGGCCAAATAAAGCAATGCGTTGACGCGAAGGTATTTTGCTGCTGGCATCACCCACACTAATATTGATATTAACTCCCTGAAATAGAGTTTTATCTAAGCCGAATTCATAACCTAAGTTATCAGCTAATAAAATTGATTTTTTATGCATATTCCTCAATCTATATGATGCAACTTGCATTAAACACACATTTAAATGTTGGAATGTCAGCTAGCTTTGAGACACATAATTAAAGGCGAAGCAGCCGACTATCCCACAAGACAATAAAGACTATGATGCTGAGAGTTATTAAATCATTAACCTGTTTGACAATCAGAATTAGCTCTACAACCGTGCTAACGGCAGTTAAGCGAGGATTATGGATTGTAAAAACTTGTTAGTAAGAAGCTTTGAGCAAATTGCTAATTTCTGGATTATTCTCCGTTAATGCTGTTGCCTACCAGCAACACTTGTTGGTTACTACTTCATGTCAGCTAGATTAATTGAGGCGTTTTGAGGTTCAAAGTTGTCTTCAGTTTATCACAATATAATTCCAGAAGCATACTGAATAATATTTTCTTGTTGAGATGCAGTTGAGCCTTGGCTAGATTACTGATTTGTAACTTGGTAACTACGAGCTTTTGAATATTATAAAATCTGGAGTACTAAGCTAATCGGTATTTAAGTTGCATCATCATGGCGGGCTTTTCGTTTCACCCCACAAGAGTTTGATTAAATTTAAATATGCAATTCACAAGTGTTTCAGCTTATTGGCAAAGCAGAATTAACAGCTATCTAAAAAGCGTAGTTGAAAAACTATGTCCAGCTTATGCTATTCAAGCTGGAGTATTTAATAAGTAGTTGTGCAAAATAAATTATCTATTTAGAGAAAGGAACAGGCAAGAGGGAACGGGCAACAGGCAAAGAATACAGCGATTTCAGTCTGGTTGAAAAATGTCTAAATATTTATGCTTAAATACTTAATGTTTATTTTGATAAAATTCAGTACGTAGAATATCTAGAATAGCAGTATAATCTTGTTACCTAAATTTACAATTTAAGATGAAAAAAATTTACATTTTATTTGGTGTCTGCTTTTTTCTAATTTCAATTTTGGCTTTATCCAATATTTCCTCTGCCCAGATAACCGATCCAATTCCCGATAAAGTTGAAAAATCAAAGCTATCTGTGGGGTTAAAAGAAGTTGTACAAATTCCCATAAGTGGAACTGGAGACAATAGAGTTGCAAGATTGAATCTTTTAACTCATGCAGGTGATGGTAGCGGTAGATTATTCGTTAATGATATGCGTGGTAAACTCTACGTAATTAATAATGACAGAGCCACAGTATATGCAGATTTCAAAAGATTGATTTGCTCAGGCTTTAGTTATGAAACTGGACAACAGGGTTTTTCTTACTTTGCATTTCATACAGAGTTCGCTAAAAATGGAATTTTTTATACTGTAAATAGTGAAGAAAAAAATGATAACATTCCTGATTTTCCAGTCAAAAAAAAGATTATTAATAACGACGGTAATGTTATAGAAAGCTCCCACCATGAAGTGATTCGTGAATGGAAAGCAGATCAGTCTGCTGCTAATAAGTTTTCTGGAATATCTAGGGAAATTCTGCGTATTGAAAAGCCATACCCAGATCACAATGTAGGGCAATTAGGCTTTAATCCTAATGCTAAACCAGGAGATGCCGATTATGGCATCCTATATATTACTGTCGCAGATGGAGGGAGTGATGGCTTCCCCGTTAGCCATACAGATCCTCTAAATAATGGGCAAGATCTCAGCACCCCACTTGGCAAAATCCTTCGTATTGATCCTTTTAGAAAAAATAGTGCTAATGGCAAGTATGGTATTCCTAAAGATAATCCTTTTGTAAAGAATAAGAATCCAAATATCTTAGGAGAAATTTGGGCTTATGGACTGCGTAATCCCCATCGTTTTAGTTGGGATACTGGCGGTGAGGGCAAAATGTTAATTAGTGATACTGGTCAGGCTTTTATTGAAGAAGTCAATCTTGGTATCAAAGGTGCTAATTATGGATGGGGAAAGCGTGAAGGAACTTGGGTTGTAGAACAAAAAAATGAAAATGTTCTATTTCCGTTACCTAAAAATGATGCCGAGTATGGTTACACATATCCTGTTGCTCAATATAGCCATCACATACCAAAAGATTGGTCAGACTATTACGGAATTGCGATCGCAGGCGGTTATGTTTACAGAGGTAAAGCAATTCCTGAGTTGGTAGGTCAGTATATTTTTGCTGACTTTGGCAACGATGGACGGTTTTTTCATGTACCTGTAGATGAACTTGTTAATGGTAAACAGGCAAAGATTAAAGAACTTAGACTTTTTGATGGAAAAAAAGCAGGTTCTTTTTTAGAAATCATTGGCAGTCAACGTTCTGATGTCAGGTTTGGGGTAGACGAAGAGGGAGAAATCTATGTGACATCCAAGCAAGATGGTAAAGTCAGAAAATTTGTTCCTTTATCGACAAAGTAATTTTTACGTGTTACGGATTTTTGTATTCATTAATTTATGTATTTTAAGCATTGTTTTTGCTCTTTCCACAATATATAGCAATCCGTTTAGGAGTTGTGAAAATTACTCGTTAAGGCTCTTAACAGGGAACAGGAAAGAAGGATGTACAAATGTACTTTATTTTTTCACAAATGAAATAGGATTGCTATATAAATTATTTTTATATTGAAATGTGTTATTAAACCTAACAATCTAAGTTGTAGTACTAAGTGAGGAGATATTCGTGAAAAAATTTAGTTTCCAAATAGCTGCGTGTAGTTTGTTCCTGAGTTTGTTGACGATACAGCAAAGCAATGGAAATGGTGCTGATAGCATCCAAGCGGTGATGGACAGTAATGCCAAAGTAGAAAAGTTGGCGGAGGGTTTGAAATTTACAGAAGGGCCAGTCTGGCATCCAGATGGCTTTTTACTCTTCAGTGATATTCCCGCCGACACTATTTATAAATGGACAACTGACGGTAAAATTTCCGTGTTTCGTCATCCATCTGGCAATCCCAACGGCAATACTTTTGATAGACAAGGAAGGTTAATTACCAGTCAACATAATCGCCGCCTTGTCCGCATAGAAAAAAACGGTAAAATCACTGTCTTGGCTGAACGTTATCAAGGTAAGCTGCTCAATAGTCCTAACGATGTTGTAGTCAAATCAGATAGCAGCATTTACTTTACTGATCCACCTTACGGCATTAAACAGGAACAAGAAGAACTAGGATTTTATGGTATTTATCGTTGGCAACCAAATGGAAAGCTAGTTTTACTAAATAAAGAAATGGTGCGTCCAAATGGACTGGCGTTTTCACCGGATGAGAAACAACTTTATGTTAGTGATTCGGAAAAATTACACATCAAGGTTTTTGCTGTTAAGCCAGATGGCACTTTAAGTCCAGGTAAGGTGTTTGCAGAGTTACCTGGCCCCAACGAAAAAGGTATACCAGATGGACTGAAAGTAGATATCAAAGGCAATATCTACTGTAGTGGGCCAGAAGGAATTTGGATTTTTTCCCCTACAGGTCAACTTTTGGGTAAAATTATAGTTCCAGAAGTGGTAACAAATTTAGCTTGGGGCAATAAAGACTACAAAATGCTTTACATCACAGCAGGTAAAGGGCTTTATCGTATCCCGTTAAAGATAGCTGGTGAAGCACCGGGGAGTAAGGGACAAGGGAGATGAGGGAGATGAGGATAAGGAGACTAAACTATTAATCACTAGAAATTCCTGTTTCCTGTTCCCAGTTCTCTGTTACAAACGCCAAACACCAAATGACAAATCAACTTTTGCGGCTATTCTGTGCTGGGCTGTTGGTGGCTGTGATTGTGGGTTGGAAGCCGTCACCAGCAAATATTCCTGACCAAAAAGCCCCATCACAAGATGCAAAAATTACAGTAAATAAAACCAAGTACCAAGGTTGGAAAGATTCTTTGGTATTGAGTAATGGTGAAGTGGAAGCAGTGATAGTGCCAGCAGTAGGCCGAGTCATGCAGTTTCGATTTAAGGGTGAAGAAAATACATTTTGGGAAAATGCCAAAATGTCTGGTAAAGCCCCTCACCCAACAGCAAAAGAATGGGAGAATTTCGGCGGTGATAGAACTTGGCCTGCACCTCAGTCTGACTGGGAAAAAAACACTGGCAGAGGTTGGCCGCCGCCGCTGGGATTTGATTCTATCGCAGTTCAGGCACAGGTTAAGGGTAATGAGGTAACGTTGATTTATCCTATAGACCCGTTCTATGGACTTCGGACTTATCGTCGAATTAGACTTGATGCCAAAAAAGCTGTGATGACCATTTCTACAACTTTTGAAAAGGTTAAAGGTCAGCCAAAAGATGTTTCTGTGTGGGTGATTACACAGTTGCGTGAACCAGTAGCAATATATGCTGCTTTACCGCAACCTTCGATATTTCCTAAAGGATATAACAAGCAATCTGAGCAATTACCAGCGAGTTTAAAAGTGGAAAATGGCATAATTTCACTGACACGTGACCCCAAAAAATCCCACAAAATTGGCTGCGATGCCAGTACATTGTTATGGGTTGGTGAAAAAGTTGCAGTCCGCATTGACTCGCCCAGAATAACTGGGGTGAGTTATCCTGACCAAGAAAGTAGTGCTGAAATCTTTACCAGCGCTGACCCAGATGCTTTTCTAGAACTAGAATTTCTCAGTCCTCTGAAAAAACTGAAAATTGGACAGAAAATATCTTTGACTACTACTTATACCTTAATTCAGCGCAAAAATGCGATTGCTGAGCAAGAAGCTAGGCAGATTTTGGGACGATAAGCCAACAGAAAGCTTCTTGCTGTGAATATTTATAGCTTCATTTATGAGCTAATAGTCATCGCATAAGGTTCTAAAGTTGTGACTAATTGAACATTAAACTCTGCCTCAAATACTGGTTTTTTATAATCCAAACTCCATAGTTCTAAGGCACAGTCATCATCAGGATGAGATGGAAAAATTCGCAGATAGAGTTTTTGGTTATGTTGATGGTATTCACACTGCACCCTTTGAATCGCGCCAATTTGCCGACGATCGAGAGCAACTGCTAATCTTAACAGCGTACTCAATTGGCTTACTATTTGTCTTTGTTGTTTGGTTAGCAAATTGTGGAAATTCTCGTGCTTCTTCTTGGGAGCAGATTTACGATGATAACGGGCTATATTGGCAATGATTTCGATTTCAGTTTCGGTATAACCGAGTAATTCACTGTTGCGAATGAGATAGTAAGAATGTTTGTGGTGAGATGAATGGCTGACATGATGACCGCAATTATGTAATATCGCAGCGGCCCATATTAATTGCCGTTCTTCTGACCCCCAGTAGTGTAATTTATTTTGAGTTTGATCAAATAAACTCAGGGCAAATCCGGCGACGCGATCGCTATGCTCTAAGTTAATTTGGTATTTATTAGCTTGTTTGAGAACACTACGCTGCCGAATTGAACTTTGGAAACGCAGTTTATCTTCAATTAAACCGTGGGCTAGCATCCAGTCCACGATTACACCCTCGCGCAGGGAACGCTCACAAGTTGTTACTGATTCAACGCCCAAAAGGGTCATAGCTTCCTGTAATATTACTGCGCCTGCCAGTATAACTTCAGACCGTTTATCTGGCATACTGGGTATCGCAGTTCTTTCGACGTTACTCAGTTTCCGCAAGCGATTTACCCAATCTCTTAAGTCTTTGAGACTCAATTGGTAGCCATTGAGTGTGGAAGGTATATAACCCAATTTTTCCCGTGCATTAATCAGTGCTAAGGTTTCAATGGTGCCTGCTGTACCTACTAAACGGGGTGATTCACCAAATTTGAGGTTTGCTAAAACTTCTTCTACAGAACGTTCTAACATTCCCCTGGCATAAGCTTGGAGATATTGAAACTCAGCGTTGCTGATGGGGTCTGTGGTGATTAACTCACCGGTAAGTCGGACTGCACCAATTTTCGTACTGGTGAGAGTGCGCGGTTCGTTACTATCCCCCAGAATTAATTCTGTGGAACCACCACCAATATCAATAATCATGTGAGGTTGGTTGTGAAATTCCATCCCCGAAAGCACACCCAGGTAGATGCGTCGCGCTTCCTCTTGTCCAGAAATCAAGTCAACGCTTAAACCTAAATCAACTGCTATTCTATGTAGAAAATCTTTACCATTAGGTGCTTCGCGCACAGCACTAGTTGCGACAGCCACGATGGTTTCTGCGCTGAAAGTATTGGCAACTTTTTGAAAGCGTCCTAAGGCTGCGATCGCCTTTTCTATAATCTCTGGTTTAAGATAACCTGTAGCCAGATCGCGATCGCCTAGTCTCACAGTTTCTTTTTCTCTAGCAATAATGCTAAAAGCTGGTAGGGTCGTGTCAATTTTCACAACTACCATGTGCAGAGAATTGGTACCTAGGTCAATGGCAGCAATAATCCGGTTCTGCTTAACTGTCGGAGTCGGAATGCTCACGCAGTTAGTCGAAACTAAACTTAGCATCTAGTTTTCTCTCTGTTAAAGAAGGATAGTAAAAACTGGTGTATCGGGGTAATCAAAGTTAAGTGTTTGGCAACTCAACTTTGATTGAGAATATTCACTGTGCTGCTCACAACTAAATTGACCGTTTAGATGTATCTAAAGATGCAAGTTTAGGTTGTGTTTTTACAAATAGCAAATAAAGATATTCTATAGATGTAAAGATGTGTGAATTCATCTAGCTAAAGTAATTACTTGATTTTTTCTTAATTTTTATGCTAAGAACGCCAGAAAGCAACTCCGAACCGATATGGCTGGTAATTATTCGGCTTTTGCGGTGGCATAAACCAGAAGGGCGATTAATTCTCATGATTCCTGCCCTTTGGGCTGTGTTTTTAGCAGCCGCAGGTAAACCACCTTTGCCTTTAGTTGGTGTGATTGTATTGGGGACTCTGGCAACAAGTGCGGCTGGGTGTGTTGTGAATGATTTGTGGGATCGGAATATCGATCCACAAGTAGAAAGAACCCGCGATCGCCCCCTAGCTGCCCGTACACTTTCAATTAAAGTCGGGATTGTTGTCGGCTTAGTAGCGCTAGCTTGTGCTGCAATTTTGGCGTTTTATCTTAACCCCCTAACTTTTTGGTTGTCGGCGGCGGCGGTGCCTGTAATTTTGCTATATCCAGGCGCGAAGCGAGTTTTTCCTGTACCACAGTTGGTGCTTTCGATTGCTTGGGGTTTTGCTGTCTTGATTAGCTGGAGTGCAGTTACACAAAATATCTCTAAACCGACTTGGCTACTTTGGGGCGCAACTGTACTGTGGACATTGGGATTTGATACTGTTTATGCCATGAGCGACAAGGAAGACGATCGGCGGATTGGTGTTAATTCTAGCGCTCTATTTTTTGGTAATTACGCTCCTTTAGCGATCGCCATTTTCTTTGCTGGTGCGATCGCTTTACTGGCTTACTTAGGTCTTTTCATTCATCTTCACATTGCTTTTTGGATTAGCCTAGTCATTGCCACAATTGGTTGGGTTTGGCAATCATTAAGGTTAAGTAAACCAAATTTACCCAACCCTGTTTATGGTGAGATGTTCCGCCAAAATGTCTGGATTGGTTTTATTTTATTGGGTGGGATGATTGCTGGCTCTTTGTGATTTCTTAATTAATTTATATGCCTTAAGGGGTGAAAGAGCTACCAAAGATAGCCTCTTCACCCCCGAATATTGATGATTCATGCCAGAGTTAATTTTTGTCTTCCTTCACCACAACTAACTTTCCTTCCTTATGTGCCTGTCGTAGAGCGATCGCTTCTGCTACTATTTGTTGAGCGCTCAAACCCTCTGTGTCGATCATGCTTTGCAGAGTAACCCCTGTACGCTCATCCTCCTCATGAATGGCTGGAATTTGGCAATACCTGCCGCCATTCTTTGTTCGCCGCCAAATACTTGGTTTTTCTGGTTTGGGTGGTTTAGGAGTACGTTTTTCTTTGACTAGAGAACGCACCGCTTCTTGGGTAATAGCGCTCAAATCTAAAAGCGCATCTATTACTGGCTTATACTTGTTACTGTTATTTGCTAGCTGATATACAGTCAAGGGTTCAATTTGTGCCAAATCCTGCGGCGAAAACTCACCAAATACAGCTGCAATCTTCAGATACCTTTTTTCCTCACCCTTCCAATCTTGATCAGTCAATAGCTGTTTATACTGTCTCAATGAAAGCTGCTGTTTTTGTTCAGCTAACCAAAAGGCATGATGTAAAATTGTTTTGGTAACATCAGCCAGCGAAAGCAACGAAAACTTGTCTCCACCAATACTTTTAAAGGCATTAGCTTTTTCTTCGGCGTATTGCTCAAACTCTGATTTTCTAACTGCTTTAGAGTCAACCTGGGTTGGAATTACAGTCTGCACTTGTGTGATCATGATGTTGACCTCCTAAAAACTCCCCAATATGCACAACAAATCAATCGCCTTGGGTTATTCCTAGAAGGCGATGTCTAACGCCAAGCTGCAAAGCAGCTACGTACTCAAGTTGGTGGAAGTTGGGAAATAAAGTTTATTACTAGAACAATTGTACTATATATTGATAAATAAAAATCCCCAAACATACCCAAATTTGCCCCAAAGTGATGGAAGGTTTATACATGGGAAGTGTGGGGGATGAGGGGGACAAGGAGGATGAGGTAGATGAGGCTGACTTCCGCCTTGCGGTATTAGTTCAAATTCGCTGAGGACGTATTTGAGAAGAATGTTTTACAGCCCATTCATGCATTGCGTTAAGAATTGGTTGCAGGCTCTCACCCAAAGCTGTCAGTGAATATTCTACTTTGGGGGGAATTTGGGGATAGACTTCACGGTGAATAATACCATCTTCTTCCATTTCCCTAAGCTGCTGGGTGAGCATCTTTTGCGTAATTCCTTGTAATGCCCGTTGTAATTCACCAAAGCGTTTTACGCCTGACATGAGTTCTCTAATAATTAAAACTTTCCAGCGTCCACCAATCACATCTAGTGTGATTTCTACTTCACAAGTCAGCCTGGTAGAGTTTTCCGCTTTAATTTCCATAGTTTTGGCATTTAGCATTTGTCCCCCTCATCCCTTCTATATTTGCTTCTATAGATATATCGCGTTCATTCCCTCATCTCCCTCATCCTCCTCATCCCCCTTGTCCCCATTACCCCTTCGCCCCTTCGCCCCTTCGCCCCTTAGCCCCATCGCCCCATATACCCAAAGGGGACCCCACCATCCCCAAAGGGGGCCCCGAGTTTCCCAGTCCCTAATCCCTAATCCCCACTTCCTCGAGATGTGATTGTAAATGCTGCCCAATAATAGGGATGACTGTACAGCTTTTGTTCTGGGGAAAGTTTACTGCTTCTATACATTTGTGTTGCTACATGCGTCCTGATTCTTAAATCTTCAGGATGGAGATTATTCAGTAAATCCTCATACCATTTTGTGAGTTCTCTTGCAGTTATTTCCCTCAACCAGGCTGTGACTTCAGCTAAGGTGGTTGCTGCTGATTTATCTGGCTGTAATCTTCGATAAAATTCTAACACTACTAAGTCATTGGCAACTGATTCTACAGTCCACAAAGTACTTACAACTTGAGAAGCTCCTCCACTTAGAAAACCATTGATTAAACTCACATATTCACTAGTGATAGCGTGATTGTTATTAGTTATAATTTCGCAAGCTGAGAGGTTAACTAAGTTGTAATTTACTAAAGATGGTTGACTAATTTCTGCTAAAGTGAGCTTATCTCCACCTGCTAATACCAATTGCGATTTTTGCGGTTCACTCAAGTTGTTAATGATATGACCTATAAAATGAAAAATATGGTAATCATCAATCAGGGCATTTTTTACGATATCTTTGTCAGCTTGTAACCCTTGGATACGGTGGGAGTTTGGGAACAGGTGGTTAACAATTTCTGACTGAAGTTTGGCAAATTTTAATGGGGGATAATCTGTGCTGTGTGGATGTTCTACACTTAGAAGTAATTGATTGTGTTTATCGCCAATGAATTCGGGTTTCATGGATAACCCTATTTGGGCACTAGGCAAGTAGCTAATTGTGAAATTCGACTCTACATTTGATAAATATTCCGAATGAGCAGAACCGTAAAAGAGTGCATGGAGGGGCAATCTTTGCAAGTCACGGTGAGGAATTAAAATTAGATTGGTAATTCCTTCAAGTTCCTGGGTAATAGTAGAAATGTTAAGAATATATTTTAGCTCTGATAGCCTCTGTTCCATATCCACTCGCCAGGAATGGTTGCTTTGATTTTGTTTATCACCAGAGTGGCTAATATATTCTTGGTATTGCTGATTCCAATTTTCTAACCAATCGTCAAAGGCAATTAAACGTCTAACTGCTTCTGGTAGAGGTAATTCGTGTAGACGTGATGCGGTTTTTCCTAAGTTAAATACACCCGTATCTTGCATGGGTGTAAATATGAGGATGGGTGAAGGAGCTTGATCTTTGAGAATAAAGGTGTGAAGAGAAGCTGGGCTAATATGCCAGTAAATAATTGCTGTTTGCGGATTGAGTAGGGGCTGAACTTCAGAATAGCTAATTGATGCAATCTCTTCTTGCCAACCATCAAGCTGCCAGCTTAAACAAGCATTTTTAGCTTGTTCAGCAATTTCCCAAGCTTCTACCAAATCACCGTAATCTACAGCTAAATCAACTATTAATTGCCGCAAACCAGTAAATCTTAAGGCTAGCTGTTTTTTACTGTCATCTGGACGTGTAGATTCAGTTAGTAATTGTTTTAATACATCGGTGCTGTATTGCAGTAACTCTTGTGCTTGTGCTGTTTGTCCCAAACCGACCAGAGTTTTGATTAGGGATTGCAAAACTTCCAGATGCAACTGCGGAAAATCTTCACTTGTTAGGGTTAATAGTGCCTGATTATACTCTGCTACAGCTTTTTGCCAAGCAGTGCGGATAACTGCATTTTTCTTACCATGATCGTAATGAGTATTAGCGATCGCTAAATGCAATCTCCCCCAACCTTCAGGGTGAGTGTCTGGGCGGACATATTTCAAGCCGGCTTCATAGCTAGCCACTTTACCTTCATAGCCAGTTTCCTTCAAGGCGGAATTGGTAGCTGTAATTGTCGTAAACAAACTCGAAAGTGCATTTGGATTCACTAAATTACCAGCCGCCGTTCCTCGCCCAATCCAAGCTTCCCAGTAGTCAAGTTTAATTTGTAAAGCACTGTCATAGGAGGCGATCGCATCGGCATATCGTCCTAAATAAAACAAGGCGACTGCTTGGTTATACCAAGCTAAATGGAATTCGGGGTTGATGGCGATCGCTTTCAAGTAGGATTCGATTGCTTCTTCGCGTCTGCCTAAATTGTCTAAAGCTACACCTCGGTTGTACCAAGCTAAGTAGAAATCATTGTGAATTGAGAGGGCTTTATCCCAAGAGGCGATCGCCTCTGACCATTGTCCTAAATTAAACAGCACTACACCGCGATCAATCCAGACTTCATAGTAATCGGGTTCAATTTCTAAAGCTTTATCATAAGAGGCGATCGCTTCTTCATGTTGCTCGCCTATACCCAGTGCTATACCTCGGTAATACCAGTTTTCTGGGTCTTGTGGTTGCAAAGCTAAAGCTTGGTCATAACTCTCAATTGCTTCCCATAACAGCCCTAACTTCATCAATGCTAAACCCCGGCTAGCCCAAGCTTCTGAGAAATCGGGCTTGATGGCGATCACGCGCTCAAACGAGACAATCGCATCGTCAAATTGTCCTAATTCACCGAGAATTCCACCTCGGTTATACCAAGCTTTGTGGTAATCGGGTCTTAGTTCTATAGCTTTGTCGTAGGAAGCGATCGCCTCGTTAAAATGTTCTAAATGAAACAGTGTCAAACCTCGGTTGAACCAATATTCATCAACATGGGGTTTGAGTTCTATCGCTGCATCATAAGAAGCGATCGCTCCTAATAAATCTCCCGTTCTAGCTTGTTGAAGACCTTGATAAAACCATGCTTGCGCTCGATCAATCTGTGGCTGCGGTACGATTTGCGAACTATTGCGGTGAAGTGCTAGTTCCGAAGCCAGTTCTTGGACTAACGAAGTACTTTGATCCAACCTGACTAACAACTCATCCAAAGTTTGGGCGACAGCTGGCTCTAATTTCGCTAAGGATTTATCCCATATCGGCGCTTCTGATATTTCGGCTGTTTTCTCCTCTGGGGGCGCTAGCCTCGTATCTTCTGGTGGCGTTGGGGTAGGTTCTTCTTTTGGTGCAGTCAGGTTAGGTTCTTCTGAGAGAGGATTTAGATTAGTAACTGGCGTTAAAGTTTCAGTTTCTTCATCAAGCGGTTCCAAGAACAGATCGAACAAATTGGCGATCGCATCGTCTTCTGAAGGATTGAGGATAGCTGCTCGCGTTGCGGCATCTTCTCCTTCATATTCCCATAAAACTTCGCCGATATTGCCCGTCCATGCTTCCTCAACAGAGAGCATGGATGGTATGGGAATTGTGGATTCTGGATCTTCCTCCTCATAATCCCATAACCGTTCGCCCAAGTTACGAATTAACTCTTGTCCAGGAGAGTTTAAAAAGTGGTCTTCAGGCGTTGTATTTTCCATCGCAACCAGATGATCTAAATCATCAATTTCTTCATACGCTGTCGGGGAGTTGCGCTTCAACAAAGTCAGACCAATGTCATAAGCCAGTTCTCCGATTCTGCCAACACCAAGTTCACCCAGTTGTACCATCCGCCCTGCTAACTGTTGGTTCGGCGCTGGTGAATTTAATAATTTTTCACCAAAATTCAATAACCAATCTATCCAGCGCTCATCAGTAATGCGATGTTCCATCCGTTGCAGGTACTTCAGCGCCCACTGACGGCCTCTAGCTTGATGCACACCTTCTAGCAGCTGGGTAAACAACAGTTCTAAATCCGCATTGGTAAGTTCAGGTGGCGACTTTACCACCCCGTATCCCCTTGCAGTATTTCGATAACCAGCTTTTTGATTGCTAAAGGGAAGCTGGAACAAGTTTTTTAGCCATTCAATTAGACGCCTGAGCATCTGTCACACTCTTGGATTTTATTTAACCTAGATTGTAGCCATCGTTGTGTTAAAAAGATCATGAATTACGTAAAAACTCACTAGTTACACGGCAAAAAATTTATGATTCTCGGCTGTGGCACTATTTTTAGGAGATGATTCATGATTCTGTTTGTTCTGTAGCCGCTTGATTAGCAGCATGGTATTGATTAATCAATTCTTGGATAATAACTTGTGGATCAGTTGTCTCAAGTCCCATCTGTTGGGCAACTTGTTGGCATAAGCTTTCATCCTGCTGCATCATCACAAATAACTGTTCCAAAGTCACAGTTTCATAGTTCTCTGGTGAAGTATTGTCTTCTGGATCTGTAGCAAGTGCAACAGAGTCTATTTCTTGGGGTGGTGATGCGCCAAGAGCATCTGGCCCTTCATATTCCCAAATTGGTTCGCCTTGATTGCGTGTCAACAATTGCATACCGATATCATAGGCAACCTCTCCTACTTCCCCAACACTTAAATCACCCAGTTGCACCAACCGCGATGCCAATTCATTATTGGGTGTAGGTGCTGCTTGCAATCTTTCGCCCAAGCGTCGTAACCACTCTACCCAACGTTCAGTTGGGATACGATTTTCAATATTATGTAGCCACTTTTGGGCCCACGCTTGACCGCGTGCTTGATGGACTCCTTCCAACAGTTCGTTGAACAGAAATTCTAAATCTGTATCGCTGAGTGTTGGCGGTGGTTGTTTGGGAACATCTGCTAGCACTTGGGAGCGGGTTTTTTTACCCCCAAATAAGCTTTGAAAAAACTTTTTCAGCCATTGAACTAACCTCCTGAGCATTTGCTGCATGATTGAATCTCCTCCCCTTGGTTCCGCTTAATCGCCTCTCTACTCTGGACTTTTGTTAAGTTTTGTTACCATAAGATTGTAGCGATCGCACTGTACTATAGCGTTAATCCGCAAAACTTTCTATTACTCATCGTCTAACGCCAACTTAGCATCCCAGACCGAAGTCGGGTTAAGTTCTGGTAGTCTACAATAGTAAAATCTCAAACTCTACTGGGTGCTGTCATCTTATGTCTTACGAACCCCTGCACCATAAGTATCGCCCAAAGAGTTTTGCGGAATTAGTCGGACAAGAGGCGATCGCGACTACCCTCACTAACGCGATCAACTCAGCCAAAATCGCCCCCGCTTATTTGTTTACTGGCCCCAGAGGTACAGGTAAAACTTCTAGCGCCCGTATTCTCGCCAAATCCCTCAACTGTCTGGAAAGTGGCAAGCCGACTGCTCAACCTTGCGGCGTGTGCGATGTCTGTCAAGGAATTACTAAGGGCTACTCTTTAGATGTGATTGAAATCGACGCAGCCAGCAATACTGGTGTCGATAATATCCGGGAAATTATTGAAAAAGCGCAGTTTGCGCCTGTACAGTGTCGCTATAAGGTGTATGTCATCGACGAATGCTTAACTGGAGATTCTCTAGTTTTAACTGATGAAGGACTCGTGAGAATTGACAACCCCAATATTAAGGGCAAAAGAGTTTTAAGTTACAACGACTTGTCAGGAAACTGGGAATTTAAGCAAGTTGTACGGTGGTTAGATCAAGGAGAACGTCAAACTCTGGTCATCAAGACGACTCATGGAGAAATTAGATGTACTGGCAATCATTTAATTAGGACAGCGCGGGGATGGATACCAGCAAAGGACGTAAAAGAAGGAGTGAAGATACTATCTCCTGTGAATGTGGATGCGGTAGCCTCTCAATTACCTGCAACACAGCTTGTCATCCCCAACTCAAAGAGATCTTTGACATCGTTAAACCAAATGGGGATAAGAAAATCGTCTCTATATCGTGGCTTAATAGAATTTCTCCAGAAGGACTTGCTTGGTGGTACATGGATGATGGCTCACTCAGCCTTAGCCCTCAAGGAAGCCCACAAATTCAGTTGCATACAGAAGGATTTTCTGCACAAGAAAATCAAATCATTGCCAGTTGGCTTACAGCAATGGGATACCCAGCAGCAACAAAGTTTTACACCAGAAGCAGCACAGGTAAGAAATATCACTACATTTGGATGGGTGCAAGCACCAGCAGAAAATGGCTGGCCGCTATCGAACAGTACTCTATCCCCACAATGGAATACAAGTTTAACCACGGTAGAATCTGTTCACCTCGCTGGAGTTGAGCGAGTATATGACATTGAAGTCGAAGACAACCACAACTTTGTAGCTAATGGGCTTTTGGTTCATAATTGCCATATGCTCAGTACCCAGGCGTTCAATGCGCTACTAAAAACCCTGGAAGAGCCACCGAAACACGTAGTCTTTGTATTGGCGACAACCGACCCCCAGCGAGTATTACCGACAATTATCTCTCGCTGTCAAAGGTTCGATTTTAGACGCATCAATATAGAGGCGATGGTTAAGCATTTAAGTGCGATCGCCCATCAAGAAAATATTAATATTTCTCTAGATGCTGTGACTTTGGTATCCCAAATTGCTCAGGGGGGATTGCGAGATGCGGAAAGTCTCCTCGACCAATTAGCACTATTATCTGGTGAGGTTACACCAGACAGAGTGTGGGATTTAGTCGGTTCGGTAAGCGAACGGGACTTAGTAGTACTGTTAAGTGCGATCGCTCAAGATCATGTCGAAGTAGTTTTAGACTGTACTCGAAACATCCTCGATCGTGGTCGAGAACCATTAACTATCCTGCAAAATCTCGCCGCTTCCTACCGTGATTTACTAATTGCCAAAACTGCACCTAACCGCCAAGATTTGGTTGCTTGTACTCAGCAAACCTGGCAAGCATTAATTGAATTGGCTCAGAAGTTAGACATCAGTACAATTTTGGCTGGACAGAAACATTTACGCGAAGCAGAAGTGCAAATTAAAAACACTACCCAGCCGCGTTTGTGGTTAGAAGTAACAATACTGGGATTGTTACCTAGTGCAAATATTCCCCTACAAGCCGCCAGCGCCGCCCCTAGAGTCAGCGCACCAGCAGCAGTAAGTCATACGCCTTTAACCCAATCTTCCCCCGTTTACCCTACCTCCCAGCCAGCAAATAACACCTCTGCTGCTAAAGCGGTTTCATCACCACCAGAAAGTGTCTCTGTTCCTCCGCCACCTGCTCAAGAACAGCCATTAGCAACACCTGTACAACCAGTCACCCCAGCATCACCCGAGCCGGAAGTAATTAGCAGCGTAGAATCAGATTTTACCCAAGTTTGGCAGCAAGTGCTGGGTAATATTCAGCAGATACCCAGGCGAGAGTTGCTGCGCCAAATGTGCCATTTGATTGACTTTGATGGAGCTTATGCCCGTGTCGGTGTCAAATCAGCATGGTATAAAAAAGTGCAGTCTGATTTACAGATGATTACGTCTGCATTCCAGCAAACTTTCCAGCGAGAAGTAAAAGTGAGCTTAGAAGTCGGAACTCCCTCAAATCCTAATTCTGCTAAAAAAGACCCTCCAGCCAATGGCTCATCAATGGTTAAGCAGCCACCGCCTCAAACCTACGACAGGCAAATTCCACCACCTGTAGCTGTACAGCCACCACCCACACCAGCGCCAGCAAAAACTGAGTCAGCTGCAACAGGTAGAGGTAGTGTACAAACTTTGCCACCACCAACAGCCCCAACACCCCCTGGTGAATGGGAAACTGATGAAGTTGCGATCGCAGCTCAACGATTAGCAGAATTTTTCCAGGGACAAATCATCCGCATGTCAGACGATGCTTTAAATTTTGGTGACACTATGCCTGAGTCTGGCTTGATAGATGAATCGGATATGGATGATTAGGGGAGCAGAGAGAGAAATAACAAATCACTGTTGCCCAATGCCCCTTTATGCTTGCTCCACACCTGTATGCACCGTTTTCACCCATTTCAGACGTTTGGGACGGAATGACATCCGGGCGGTGGTACTGCTCATCACGACAAACCAGTGGAACATATATAAAGTGCCACGTAGGGTTTGCAGCAATAACAGTAAATATGTATAAAACTGGAATTTTTGCCCTTGATGAATCCGCTTCAAACCCGTGAACATCCCGATGACTGAGAGAGCCACAGACAAACCAGTGAGCGGACTCAAGATTGGGGGACGATGACGAGCGATCGCCATGAATAAATCTGGTATGGCGGCTGTCGGTAAAATATACATAATGAGCATAAAGCTCAGTAAATCCCAGGTTTTGCGAGTTCCTAGACGGTTTTTGAGCAGCAAGTCCCAATAATCTAAATAGCGCTGATATCCGCCTTCTGCCCAACGGTTGCGCTGATGCCAAAGTGCGATCGCACTAGTCACACCTTCTTCTTCTACTGCTGGCGAGAATACACAATCAATATCCCAATTGTCGAGATGTAGGCGTAGCGTCAAATCCAAATCATCAGTGATAGTTTCTTCATTCCAACCACCACAACTTTCTAAAGCTGTGCGCCGTACAAATTGACCATTTCCCCGCAGTTCGCCAATCCCACCTAGAGCAGTCCTCTGTTGCTGAAAATAGGTATCAACGGCCATTTCTGCCATTTGACCTTTAGTCCAAAAATTTTCTTTAGCATTGGCGATCGCTTTTCGCACCTGCACCGCCCCTACTTGTTCTCTTTGAAACAAAGGTACTACCTGGAGCAACAAGTCTGATGAGACTTGAGCATCAGCATCAAACACGGCAATAATATCACTCTTAGTTAGTGGTAGCACTTGATTTAATGCCCCGGACTTACCACCACTTGCTTGTGCTGAACGTCTGAATATTTTGAGTTGTTTGTATTCTTTTGCTAGTTCTGTTAATAACTGCGGTGTGCGGTCACTACTGTTATCGTCAATGACCCAGAGTTCGTACTTCCCATCTGGATATTCTAGACTGCAAAGACTCTTGACTAATCTGCCGATTACTGATTCTTCGTTTTTTGCTGCCACTAACACAGATACAGAAGGTAAATCTCCCTGTATTTGTTTTGGGTGACGGCGGTGTCTGGTAAATACCACCTCCAGAGCGTGAATACCTAGAATAGTGGTCAATACCAGTACCAATAAAGAACCCCAGGAAACTAAATGCAGTGCGATCGTGCTACTCCAGACTATCGTCAAAACTAGAGCTGCTTTGCGTCTGCGTCCTTGAAACCGGAATGGTAGAAACAAAGGTTCTGTCTCTACGATTGACTCCTCGGTTGCTGAGAGGTCAGACAACAGAGAGTTGAGCGGAGCCAGCTCGTTGCTAGAATCGTCTTCGGGCCAGAAATTCGCTGGCATAGGTTACTTGATTCCAAAACCACTATTTGTCTAAGCCGATAAAGAAGCTGAGAGTCAGGTAACACCAAACTGTACAACCTTGAAAAACGTTTAGCTAGCCTGAGATTAGCAGTAAATTTCCGCCTCTTCTCACTCCAAATAGAGCCAGTAGAATCGCCCCCTGATGGCAACTCTGGTTTAGGCACAGCGATCGCCAAGTAGCAACAGCTAGTTGTTGAGATCAATCGCAATCACAGCATCTACCTCTAGATAGAAGAGATTTTTGACTGTTATTGCTCTCAGCTTCCATAAAAGCCAATGCGGCCTTATTGTACCTGACATTCACATATTTCTTAACAGTAACTTTAATCGGAATTAAGTGGTGAGGCAAAATTAAAGTTACGAGTAAAGGTCACAAAGCAGGGAATAGCTTGAAGAATGTGTAATTAATTTTGTTTAAGTACTTATAAATTTAATGGTGCAATGCCTACCCTAGCGCAAATGCCGAAGGCATAGGTCTACATATCGCTGGATTTTCAGCTTGGGTATATGGGTATAAAGGACGTTCAAAGAAAAAATACCCCAATGATCGGGCATGGGTAAGAAAAATTTTCGGTGATCACAAAAATTTTTTGGGAATACTGAGTATTGAAACCAACTGATATCCCTAGCTAACAATAGTCGTGGCGTTAGCAAATCCACGAAGTCGGAGTTTCGCGTCCTATTCAGACACTCTATTACTAGGGACTGGGGTGCAGGGATCTGGGGACTCAGTTTCTTTTCCCAATTTCTCATCCCCAGTTACTTTCACATAACTTGAGGAGTATTTAACGATGTCTATTGAGCAACTCCAGCCAGCCAGCCAGCAACAAGCAAGTGTTTATCTACCCTATATTCAAGGTAATAGGCGCAATTTCTTACCCTATGCCATCAGTCTTTATCAAAAAGGCGTTTTGGAAGGACAGCGCAAAATAGAGGCCAGTGATGGTATTCCCTTTGTCGCCACCTGGAATATTGTCACCCTACCTTCAGACTTAACGCGTTGCCGAATGCAGTTTGAAGGCGATGCTGAACTGAGTTATGAAGTGATGATGGCTAGTTCGGAATTTATAATTTATTTAATTGAACTGATGGATAACTATAAACGCTATCGCACCACCGATTTTTCTCAAGCCTTTTATCGCAAGCTGCTGCGTATCGATGAATAAATCTGGTTTAGTTTCCAGAGGTAAAAAAATTAAACTAACTTATGAGCGAATGAAAATGCGATCGCTCCAGCCATTCCTGTAGAGTAGGATCTTACTGTTTGTAGTAAGCTCCTTTCCCAGGATAATTAATCTGTGTTATACAGATGGGAAATTTTTCCAGCCAATTACCCAGCGAATGAAACAGGTACAACATACATAGATTTTTTTCAATTTGATACAAGAAAGAATACAAGCAAGGGAATTATTGCTATCGATTTGGTCAGGTGGAAACCATGATAAAAAACGAGCAACAGTATCAAAATACTAAAGAGTGGTTGCGGCGATTTAAACAGTCTGTGGCTGCATTTGATAGCAATAAAGACTTGCAAACAGATCAAAAACGCTGGAAGTTACATCGAGATTCGTATCACAGTCAGGTTGACGAATTAAAAGCAGAAATTTCCGAATATGAAATGCTGATTAATTGCGACAAAACTCAGCCAATAACTGTTAAATTTGAAAGTTTAAATAAGCTACCTTCGGCTTTAATAAAAGCTCGAATAGCAGCAAAAATAAGCCTTTTTGAACTTGCTGAAATTTTAGGACTTGACGAGCAAAAAGTTAAGGAATACGAGGATACAGATTATCAATGCGCTAGTTTTGTAGAGCTTCTCGAAGTCGCCACAGCTTTGGGCGTGGAATTTGAAACTGCAATTGTAAAAGTAGATTTTGAGGAAATAGAAGAGGTTAAGCAAACTGCAAAGAAATGGCGAAAATCACACATTAGTATAGAAACTAAAGCTTCATAAGTGGATATCGCATCAAATCCGGGATATTGTAGTTGATTTTTCTTCTCGGTAAGGTTCAGATGGTCAATTAGAACTGTTGCAGAATTTACGGCTAAGGACAAAGCACCCTCTTATGCTTACCAGGAAAGCTTTTGAGAAGCTTAATGCTGTTGGTACTGCTGCGGCGAGAATCATCTGTTAATTTTTTTGTGTTTGTAAAATAAAGTAAAATTAAACACTCAATAAAAGTAAGTAAAGGATTGATGAAGTATCCTGATTTGCTTTCAATCTTGCGGTAATCTTTTGATTAAAAATTTATCTAAAGAAGAGAAAAATGATTTTTTTGCATCAACAGTTTTTGAGGAGGTCTGGTCTGAATTGGGCGTAGACGGCCTTGGTGTTGTCATTGGCTAGCGCTCCCTGTCTCAAATCACACATGCATTAAATTAAACCATAACCACCTGGCTTCTCCCTAACCACAGTCTACTTCGTTACGTATGCACTCTTGAGGGCATTAATGATAAAAGAGGTTTGTGACAAAGCGCGATCGCTAAGTTCGACCTAAAATTAGAAAACACCAAGCTGGGTTCTACTTCCTTTTGAAATTAGGAGTGCATGTGTGCCAAAATCCGCGAAATATTTGCTGATTGGATCAACTGAGACTTACAGTGGTAAATCTGCTACAGTTTTGGGTTTGTCTTATCAGCTACAGCAAACAGGACTGGATATTTCTTACGGCAAACCATTAGGTACTAGTTGGAATGTATCTGTTGGTAATGTATTTGAGGAAGATGTGCAGTTCATTGCTCATAGCCTTAACTTGCCAGCAACCGGTATTGCACCAACAATGCTGGCTTTGGATGAAGTTAGTGTCCAAAAACGCTTAACTGGCGAAGACAAGACAAATTATCAGCAGTCCCTGTTACAGCAATATTTGCAAATGTCCAAGGGAGATTTGGTGTTGCTAGAGGGGCCTGGTGATTTGGAAGAAGGAAAGTTATTTGACTTATCTTTGCTGCAAGTGGCGGAAGTATTAGATGCTGCTGTGTTATTGGTAGCACGCTATAAATCGCTGCTTTCAGTTGAGGCAGTTTTATCTGCGAAACAGCGGATAGGCGATCGCTTAATTGGTGTTGTAGTCAATGATATCCCTAGCGAACAACTAGAATCGGTCACAAATCTTTTGCGACCGTTTTTAGAACAGCAAGGTATTCCCGTGTTGGCAATGCTACCGAACAGTGATGTGCTACGAAGTGTCAGCGTCGGCGAACTGGTTAAGCAGTTAAAAGCCGACGTTCTCTGTGGTAACGATCGCCTCGATTTAATGGTGGAAAGCTTAGCAATTGGCGCGATGAATGTGAACGCTGCTGTAAAATATTTCCGCAAACGCCGAAATATGGCAGTAGTTACAGGAGGCGATCGTGTGGAAATTCAGCAAGCTGCATTGGAAACTTCTACCCAATGCCTCATTCTCACAGGGCAACTACCACCTCCCCCGTTCATCCTCAATCGTGCTGAAGAACTAGAAATCCCCATTTTATCTGTGGATTTAGATACACTCACCACTGTAGAAATTGTTGATCGCACTTTTGGACAAGTGCGTGTCCACGAACCAATTAAGGTTCACTGCATTCACCAATTGATGAGTGAGCATTTTGACCTTGAACGCTTATTATCCAAACTTGGGTTAAGTCCCGCAGCCGCGTTACCTTAGGGATTGGGTAATGGGTAATGGGGCTTGGGAAGACAACAGAGAAATAACTAATGACCCTTGACCCTTGACCTTTGTCCCTAATTATCGAGAAATTGTAGCAAAATCTAACTTAAGTTGGCTTTGCACTTACACTCTGTTTGGTAAAATAGCTGGGTCGTTTAATCTCATCTAGTCCATCTTTGAGCCAGTCAATAGACCTCATCAACCTCGATACATTAGCCCAAGAACTGGCGACAATCCAGCAAACAGGTTCTAAACGAATTGCCTTGCTGGGTTCCCGTCATGTCCCCATTACGCATCAGACTCTGATTGAAATGATGACTTATGCCTTGGTCTTATCAGGCAATCGAGTCATTACTTCTGGGGCTACAGGTACCAATTCAGCTGCTATTAAAGGTGCAATGCGGGCTGACCCCAATTTGTTGACGGTGATTCTACCCCAAAGCTTAGATCGCCAGCCCAATGAATCACGCCAGCAATTAGAACAGGTAATGCACCTGGTAGAAAATCCCAGTAACGATAATCTGTCCCTCGCCGAAGCGAGTTACATTTGCAATAAGGAGATTATTTCCCGCTGCCAGCAACTCATTAGCTTTGCGTTTCACGACAGTCGCACTCTGCTACAAACTTGTAAAGATGCAGAAGAACAGAGAAAAGTGGTAACACTTTTCTACTTTGACTAATGTGAGGCCGAGTTTACGTGGGTGTAATTATAAAGAACAGAAACTACACATGGTTAATGGGTAATGGGTAATAGGTTCTATTGCCCATTACCTAAAATTAATGCTACTTATTGATTGGGTTGATGACGCTATTACAACCGCCTGTTTCTGCTGTGCTTTTATATGCGATCGCAGACGAGGGGTAAAGAGAAGGGTAGCAATTCCCCATTGGCTCATCCCTAATCCCTATCCCACATCCAACATCCAACATCTAAAACCCAACATTTGCTATGGCTTCTAATTTTTCTTTTGACATTGTCAGTGACTTTGAGCGACAAGAATTAGTCAACGCTGTCGATCAAGTTGTACGAGAAATCAAAGGACGTTACGACCTCAAAGATACTGCAACTACTGTTGAGTTAGGTGAGGAAAATATTGATGTGAACACCGATAGTGAGTTTACTTTAGACGCGGTGCAAAACATTCTGCGGGAAAAAGCCGCTAAACGTAATATCTCTCAGAAAATATTTGATTTTGGCAAAGTTGAATCAGCTAGTGGTAACCGTGTACGTCAAGAAATAAAACTCAAAAAAGGCATTAGCCAAGAAATTGCCAAACAAATTTCTAAATTGATTAGAGACGAATTTAAAAAGATACAAGCCTCGATTCAAGGTGATGCAGTCCGCGTAACTGCGAAATCTAAAGATGAGTTGCAAGCTGTCATCCAGCGATTGAAGCAAGAAGACTTACCAGTAGCTTTGCAATTTACAAATTATCGCTGAACAGCGAAGGGGACTGGGGAACTCGGGGCCCCTCTGGGGAAGGGTGGGGTCCCCTCTGGGGATAAGGGGCGAAGGGGTAATAGGGATTGGGTTACAAGGGGGACAAGGAAGAAATCTTGACTTTTGACTCTTGACCCTTGACTTTAACCCTTAACCCTTATTACAAAACCTTGTGTGTGTGTGAGTGCTGTTTAACGTTATCTTCTTTAGTAACTACTCTGGCAGCATTTAGCACCCGCTTGCGCTCGGTGGAATATTTCAAATCTGTGTAGGTTGTACCTAAGGGAATCAAGGATTTTGCAATTTCACGACGCTTGTAAGTACGAGATGCAGCGAATAAGCGGGGCACAAATTCATCACCAAACTGAGCCGATTCCGGGAAGCCTGTAGGTAATAAAATTTGATCCCCGTCTAATAGAGAACCTAAATTTGTCGCATAAGCAAACTTGTATGAGGTGGGAATACCTTTCATCACTGCTTCCAACGCTGCAGAGGGAATAGGTTCAATAACTTCGATTTGATGAATTTCTCCATCTTCCTTGACAAAGCAGGTCGCCAAGCCGATAACAATGTAATCATCAGCCGTGAGATCAGGGGCATTGGGATAAGAAATTGCAATTGTCATAAGAAAATTGTCTCAAAACTTAAAAGTCAGATTAACAAACTGGAAGCTAGGAAGCATAAGATGCGAGCCTAGAGGGATACACAGTAAGACACACTGCAAAGATTGATGTCTTGCTCGGTTCATCCGTGTTGGGCAATTTCAGAGTAGGATAAGGCAAAGCTCAGAAGTTGCTTTTGCCTTCTTTGCATCGCCACTTTCCTGTGTTCTCTGCGTCGTCTTTAATGAACGGCTTGTTGGCATTCTACCAAGTTGTCGCTCTCACTACTTGACCGTACCAATTTTAGATTTGGGATTTTTGGATTGGTTTTTCGGAACCGCCGCTAGTCGGCAGAACAAATCCAAAATTCGCTTGTTCTAAAATCCCTAACCTGCAACCCCCTCTTTGGGTGCAATCAATCTAAAATCGCTTGCTCTAAAATTCAAAATTGTTTGACTAGTCTTTGAGATTGATATTTGCTTTTTCTGGAATTTAACTTGAGGATGAGGTATCCATGATCAGATTAGATCATTGTGTGAAGTAAAGTCTTCAACTGGCTACGGTTTTGATAGTCGAGTAATTAGAGACACCTTAATAACTGACATATCGGACAAACCAGCAGCAGCACAGAAAGTATATTTTAATTCACGAAAAAGAGTATAGGCGGCAGGATAATATGAGTAATAACTCCTACTTAGCTTCTGGGGATAAAGAAAATAACTTATATAATTTAGTATTAAATAATACAATAAATTCTCAAGATTTAGTCATAGAAGATAGTTATGTACGCTCTTGTGCTTTGAAGTCGGCTCAACAAGGAGATTACACTAAGGCGATCGCATTATTAAGCCACTTAATTCGTCGCCATCCCCAAAATGCCGTTGATTATAACAATCGGGGGCTGATTTATTTTCAAAGTGGCGAAGCGCAAAAAGCGTTTTGTGACTATAACACAGCATTGCAAATAAATCCCAGTTTAGCGAGTGCTTATAATAACCGCGCCAATTACTACGCCGCCTGTGGAAAATTAGCCGCCGCGATCGCCGATTATGATCGCGCCATTGATTTAAATCCAAGCCATGTGCGGGCAAGGATTAACCGAGGCATTACCTGGCGCGAATTAGGGCAATACGAGGAGGCAATAGAGAATTTTGATGTCGCACTACTTTTTGGGCAACTAGAAGGTCATATCTGGGCAGAGAGAGGCAGAACATATCATTTGTGGGGAGATTGGAACTGTGCGATCGCTGACTACCGCCGCGCCCTGACTCAACTACCCAATAGCAAAAAAAATGTTATTGGTTGGCGCTTGCGGATACAACTAGAAAATTGGTTAAACGAACTGCTATCTCCTGAGCATCCTAATGCTTAGATTAATTCCTTTGGGAATAGAAAATCCCAAATTTTTATTAGAGATAGCCACCCTGTATAACTAAATAACTAATAGATAATTGATAATGCAGCCTAGCGGCAATAACTATAACAGGCAATATTCTTTCTGAGGTGAGAGAGTGCTGAGTGCTGAGTGCTGAGTCCTGAGTCCTGAGTCCTGAGTCCTGAGTAAAAATACTAGCCTCTAGCCTCTAGTCCCTAGTCTCTAGCCTCTTGACCAGATGCTTGTGTTTCATCTTGATTCATCAGAACGATTTGCCGTTGGTTGGGGTCAAATCGGTATGATTGTTGTTGCATAATATTTTTCGCTTGATGCGGATCGAAGTTGCGGCTAAACTCCGCCTTCAAAATCTCCACACGTTTTTCCATCTGGTTGACTTCAGTGCGAATTTCTCGCAATTTTTCTTGCTGTAACCAGTGATAGGGCAAAAGTTGCACAAGGGCAGAAACTGCTGCTGTTGCGATCGCAATATTAACTGTTATCTTGGCTGTCACTTCCATAGCCATTACTTGATGAGACCGTTGACGAAGATGCCGTTTTGGCCGAGGCAGTACTTGACGTTTTTGTATCGGTTGTAGCGGGAGACTGGAATGTTGAATCGCGTTCATGATGGTAAAAAAGATCTCGTAGATTGACAGGGAACAGCGTAAAAAGCGGACTTCCAATGATTACAGCTTGATTTAGCTGCCATATTACTTCATTTTTAGCCAATTGCTACACGTGTATTCAATGCCAAAAAATAAACCTGGCACACGTAAGTATGCTTGCTCAAACTATTGATTGCCTAAAGCCGTCAATGTTGATCAAGTTTACTCAGTAATGCCAGGAATTTTAGTCTAATAACTGTGTCACAATTTGGCTTTATTTGTAAAGCTCTGTAGCTAAACGCCAAGCTAGAAGGCCTGGAACCAGTGCTACAACCAAAGCGATGTACACTTGAGTATCTGAGATGGACGTTACAGCTAGGAACATAAGAAACCTCCTAAACTCAATAGATTTTGAATAGTTCGTTTACTACTTTTCCTTGTTTTGCAAGAATTGTGGAATATCTTGTAACAAGATGCAACAAAAGCAGTGTTCAGTCAGTATTTATTATTTATTCTTTTTAAACAAAATATATAAATCTATGGATTTATTTCTGGGGATTGACTTCGGTACGTCTGGCGCAAGGGCAATGGTGATTGACGCTGAAGCTCGCATCCAGTCAGAGATGAGGTATCCTTGGGAAATTGCGGTTGATTGGGTAGATGTCTGGCAGAGGGCTTTATTTACGCTTCTAGCATCCATCCCTGAGGCTTTACGACCAGAAATTAAGGCGATCGCAATTAATGGGACTTCTTCTACTGTCTTGCTAGTAGACGAAGCTGGTACGCCTGTAGACACACCTTTATTTTATAACGATTCACGGGGATCGGTGATACTGGAACAGTTAAAAAGCATCGCCCCAGAGAATCATACGGTAGTCAGCGCAACATCCAGTTTAGCTAAACTTTTATGGTTGTCGCAGTTACCCTCATTTAACAAAGCTAAGTATTTTCTACATCAAGCAGATTGGCTGGCATTTCTGCTGCATGGAATCTTAGGTATAAGCGACTACCATAACGCTTTAAAACTGGGTTACGACGTTGAAGAGTTGAAATACCCAGAATGGCTAACCCAGTTGCAAATACCGATTCAGCTACCTAAAGTTTTGCCTCCTGGTACGCCTATTGCCAAATTACGCCCAGAAATTATAGATAAGTTTGGTTTACGCCCTGATTGCTTGGTATGCGCTGGGACTACAGATAGTATCGCGGCTTTTCTTGCTAGTGGTGCAAAATCTCCTGGGGAAGCAGTGACTTCCTTGGGTTCGACATTGGTATTAAAGCTATTGAGTCGGACTCGCGTTGAAGATGCGCGATATGGAATTTACAGCCATCGCCTGGGTGATTTGTGGCTGACTGGCGGTGCTTCTAATACTGGGGGTGCAGTGCTGCGGCAATTCTTTACTGACGCTGAGTTAAAAAGCCTGAGTGGTGAGATTGATGCAACCAAAGGCAGTCAGTTAGATTATTATCCTTTGTTGAAAGCAGGCGATCGCTTTCCGATTAACGACCCCAATTTACCCCCACGTTTAGAACCACGCCCAGAGAATCCGGTGGAATTTTTACATGGGTTGTTAGAAAGTATTGCCCGCGTAGAAGCGCGTGGGTATGAATTATTACAGCAAATGGGAGCAGACCAGCTAAAGCACGTTTATACTGCAGGTGGCGGTGCAGCGAATAATACTTGGAGTGCGATTCGCGAACGATATTTAAAAGTCCCTGTAGTTTCCTCAAAAAATACGGAAGCAGCTTATGGGACAGCGCTTTTGGCAATGCGAGGGATGGGGAGTGCTGAGTGCTGACGGAGAGACGCGATTAATCGCGTACTCAAGAGTCAAAGGTCAAAATAAATTCCTAAATTTTGTCTCCCTCATCCCCCTCATCTACCTTTTAGGGACTTCCAATTAAAAAAATACCCCAATTGTAGGGGCACGGCGTAGATCATACGTGTCCAGGACTTACGCAACTGGCACAAATAGTGTGCAGGGCGCAGCCCTGCCACGGAA
>JAVRCF010000005.1:0-23537 GCA_034530935.1 Aulosira sp. DedQUE10
TTTGTCTAAAGCCAAAACGTCCCCTCCCCGCCTGCGGGGAGGGGATTAAGGGGAGGGGTAAAAGGCTTGTGGGATAAGCGTTTGAGCTTAAGTTGACACGTATGAGCATTGCTGTGCCCCTACAACATTGTGAATATCTACCCTACCCAAAGTTGTTTGGCAAAGCCGACAGATAGCTTGGCAAGTAAAATCATAAACAAGCCCAAAGTCAAATAACCCCAGCGAGGATGCCGCGATAGCAAAACACCTAAGCCTACGCTTAAAGGCACAATACCATAAGCAAGACGGCTCAACGAGAGCGTACCCCCAGAAGCTAACAGTAAACCTATACCGCAAAAGCCATAGATTGTTGTTACTGGAGTGAGTTGCTTACGTAATCGCCATAAGATGTAGCAGCCGCCCAAGGCTGTGAACAGATTGAGGAAATTATTGATGAACTGTTCGTTTACCAGAATGAAAAACATTCCAGCTAAAGCATACAAGCCATAGAATATCTTGACATCAATCAAGTATTTGTGGAAGCGCCATAAAGGATAAGCACTGACAACTATGATGCTAAATATCAGAGGATGCCAGGGGTTTTTGATCCAAGCATCCTGCCAATTGCTTGTACCTAGTGCAATTTCCATGAACATATTCAACCAACCTTGCCAATCAAACCCTAGGGAAGGTCGCCATCCGCGTTGTGCTTGAATGAAGGCTAAAGGGTGACCAAAATTAATTAGGCAATAAACACTGAACAGCAGGATACCAATAGCAGTTGCAAAAGATGCCACATAAGCGATCGCAGATCTACGTTGTTTCCAGGATGCGATCGCTAACGCTGGAATCAGTGCCATCCCCGTTGGGCGTGTTGCTGTTGCCATCGCGCCCCAGAAAGCTGTCCAGCGATATTGCTGTTGATCGAAAGCACGCAAAGCGGCGGTACTCAACAATAAATACAGCCCCTCTGTATAGATAACTCCGGTGAACATAGCCTGGGGACACCAAGCCACCACAGCAGTAGCCCACTGCGCGGCCATGATTCCATAATGCTCCTTCATCCAAAAGTAAACATAGTAAAGGGCAGCGCAAAATGCGATGTTGTTCACCAGTGTCCCTGCCAATTCAAACGATAAGCCCAGCCTCATCAAAAGCCAGATACTTAAGGGAAACAGGGGAAAGAAAGCCAGATTATGTTGGTTGCCATCGTCCACAAACTCATAGCCAGAAGTGACTATTGATCGGTAATGTACGCTATCCCATGCATTAACAACCTTCCAGCCAAAGGTAGGTGCCATTTCTGTTGTTGGTGCTGACAAATGTGGCGCAAGCAACAACATGGCAGTGAAGATGAACATTCGGCTGAAAAACCAGACTGCTGCGGGAAAAATGAGTTCATTTTTCCATAAAGATTTTGCTATAAATATTTGAACTTTAGCCATAAACTTGAGTTTTTCAACCGACTCCTTGATGCATCCTCTGAGCTATGGCTTTTGTCTTATACTTTTTAAGTAACATTTAACACCTCACACTCATCCACTCACTCAATTAACAGACGGAAAGCGAAAAAGGCTTGTAATCTTATTAGCCTTCACTATTCAGTAATAACTATCGGTTACTAATTGCACAAATTCTAAGCAATTATGATTAAATTTATAGTATTTATATACACTGTTTTGAGCAATTCACCGGAAGATTGAACCATATACCGCAACGCAGAAGTTAAAAGTTAAAAGTCAAAACTAATGTTAAGTGTCGGCTGCGGCTTTGGTAGTAGAAGAGAGTATTTTGATTGATAGATAATGGAATTACCGCATCAAGAAAGCGATCGCTATGACCGAGTTATCCGAACCTCATCATACCCGCATCCTAGCACCAAAACCCGTCGAACCAGAGGTGATTCGATGCGAGAGAGAAAGCCAAAAAGCCCTGCGCGAAAAGTGTCGCCCCAGATTCGAGCGTCTTCGCTCAGGCTTAATTGAAACCTACCCCAACTGGTTTATCGCCATCGACCCTAACAGCGAGGAATACTTCCTCGACCCAACCCTACGCGGAATCACCCAGAAAATTAGCCAAGCTACCCATACCGATAATACAGTTAGGATGATCTTCCGGCTGAACGACACGGGAATCTGTGGCAGGTTATGGGTTTAGGGACATTTGGCGCGGATGGCGAGTTGTTTTTTGAAATTCAGCTTGTTGCCGTTAACGGCGAAGAATTTTTTGTCTCAGCCCTTTTCGATACTGGATTTACTGATGGTTGGCTTGCCATCAATACCCAAGATTTGGAAGCACTTCAATGGTCTGAGGTTTTGGGACAGGTAACAATGCGGACAGCACGGGGAGAAGCAGATTTTTATATATACAAAGGAAAAGTCGTCATTGATGAGATTGAGCTTGTTATCCCTGTTCATGTAGGGCGCGATATTCCTAAAACCACAATGGGGTCGGCATGGCTAGACATAATGAAACTGGTCGTTAGCAAACCACAAGGAATACTGTCCCTGGAGATAGTCGAACATGGGTAATAGACACCTCCTGAAAATGATGTCAAGGGTATCAAACTGTTGCCTGCTGCCCATTAAGAGTTCCCTTTTAATGTGATGAAGGAGTCCTCAGCAATTTATAGTGAGAATTGTTTGTAAATCCTTAAACAATTGTGAAAGCGATTACTCTTGTTGGTTCCACTGGCTCTATTGGTACTCAGACTTTAGATATTGTCTCCCAGTACCCAGATCAGTTTCGGATTGTAGGATTAGCAGCAGGGAGCAATGTAGAAATGTTAGCTGCTCAAATTCGGCAGTTTCGACCGAAGATAGCAGCTATTTGTGTAGAAGAAAAATTGCCGTCGCTGCAAGAAGCAATCAAAGACCTCGATCCCCAGCCAATTCTTCTAGCTGGCGAAGCTGGCGTTATGGAAGTTGCTCGCTATGGGGAAGCCGAAACCGTGGTTACTGGTATTGTTGGTTGTGCAGGTTTGCTACCAACAATTGCGGCAATTGAAGCAGGTAAAGATATTGCCTTAGCAAACAAAGAAACTCTAATCGCTGGTGGGCCTGTAGTTCTGCCTTTAGTAGAAAAGCATGGGGTTAAATTACTACCAGCTGATTCTGAGCATTCTGCAATTTTTCAATGTCTCCAAGGTGTACCCAAAGGAGGCTTACGGAAGATTTTGCTTACAGCTTCTGGGGGCGCTTTCCGGGATTGGGAGGTAGAAAAGTTAGCAGAAGTCACGGTTGCCGATGCCCTGAAGCATCCTAACTGGTCGATGGGACGTAAAATCACAGTAGATTCTGCTACTTTGATGAATAAGGGGTTGGAAGTAATTGAGGCTCATTTTCTGTTCGGTGTGGATTATGAGCAAATTGAGATTGTCATCCATCCCCAAAGTATTATTCACTCGCTAATTGAACTGCAAGATACTTCAGTTTTAGCCCAACTCGGCTGGCCAGATATGCGCTTACCCCTACTATATGCTTTATCTTGGCCCGATCGCATTTACACCGACTGGGAACGATTAGATTTGGTGAAAGCTGGGAATTTAACCTTCCGTGAGCCAGACCATCAAAAGTATCCTTGTATGCAGCTGGCTTATGCTGTGGGTCGGGCTGGTGGTTCCATGCCGGCTGTGTTGAATGCTGCCAATGAGCAAGCTGTGGCTTTATTTTTAGAAGAAAAAATTCGCTTTTTAGATATTCCTCGTTGTATTGAATTGGTGTGCGATCGACATCAAAATGATAACTGTAAAAATCCTTCTTTAGATGACATTTTGGCAGCAGATAAATGGGCAAGGCAAGAAGTTTTAACCGCAACTGAAAATTTAGCAACTCAATCGCGGGTAATTTCTCTGCGATAGATTAATGAAACCCAACAAAAAAATCTTGGTTTTGTTGGGTTTGACTTTGTAGGGGATTGGGGGCTGGGGACTAGGGACTGGGGGACAAATAATTCTTGACTTTTGACTTTTGACAAAAATTTTATTCACCCTTATATAAAACTTCCTCAAGTCCGTTTGATTGTGCGATCACAGGAATTAGTCACACCTCAACAAGTGCAGTTATTAGAAAAATTTATCTAGCGCGAGATGGGACAATCTTTCACCCTAATTTTTGAAGTTGGTCAGGTAGAAGAAATTTGCGCCGAAGATGCTCAATCTAAATAGTAGTATTTTTGTTAAGGGTCAAGGGTCAAGAAGGTACTTAATTTTGAATTTTGAATTTTGCGGAAAGTCTGAGCGGAGGTTTCCTCCGAACAGAACTTTCCAAGACGAATTTTGAATTTTTTACACTTCCTGCGTAATTTTGGGATTTTGAAGTTGATATTTTGCGAGCAAATTTTTAACTTGAGCCGTCACAAGGGGATGTTTGTCTTTTTGCAGTTGAGGGAGGAGTTCTAAAACAACGCGGCGTGAAACTACACTGAGGTAGGCGATCGCTGCTTCCCTGACAAAGCCAGTGGGATGGCGCAGAGAAATCATAATTTCGGGGATTGTCAGCCGGATATGGCTAACTTTGGCAAAATGAAAACAGCAAGCTAAACACCAGTCAGAAAGGAAATTGGACAACATTAATAACCGACGCAGGCGATCGCTGACTGACATGCGTTCATATCCTCCTAACCCAGATGCTCCCAGAAGATAGAGTTTTTCTTCAGGCGATCGCCGATCTAAAATATTCAGTAGCAATGATTTGCAAGGCAGATTCACGGTGTGATCTAAAATTTCTAACCCTCGCGCTAAGTTGCTTCCTGAATCAGACCGGAGATTAAACGCTGCTGCTTGCATTTTTTCTGGGGAGTAAAGTAACTTTAATAGCAGTAATAATCTTTCTCTAACATCTATTTCTAACTCTGCAAGTGCGCGTTGCAGTAATTCAAAAACTAGTTTTGATTGCTGATCTTCGCTAGTTTGTTGTTTACTAAAGTCTATAGAAGCTGCATAAATTTCGCCTAGAAACTTTAATTCCTGCTCAATAAAAATTCCGACTCTACCTTCGTAAAATCTATCTTCTAAACTTTTAATTTCTGGTTGTTTATGTATTTTCAATAAACTACGCAGAATATGATACCTAGTAGCACCCCAAGATTGTTCTAAGTTTTGCCATAAACAATCCACAGCTTCCGCAGTGCCTATTTGACCAATGGTACGCCAAGCGTACATCCGCATTATTTCTGGCTTGTAATTATTGCTAGCTAAGTGTAACAGCATTTCTAGGGCTTCATTTTCTAGTTGCACTAAAGCACGCATTGCTGTGTTGCGGGTGGATTTATAGTATAGTGCTGCCAATAGCGCTGAATAGTATTCCTCCAACCGGGTGGACGCAATCATTTCCAAAACAGCACAGCGTACCCGTAACGATTCATCCTGTAATAAATTCGGGATGTGAATCCGCAAGGCCTGCAAATAAACGGCTTCTCTCAAGGCTTTGACTCCATTCACCCGTTCCCGTTCTTGTTTATGAGTTAGCATCCTCCGCATGGTTGTGGTAGCTGCTACCTTTTGCATTGGCGTTCCTTGACGCAAGAGTAAGGCGGCGGCTGTGGCGCGGATCAGTGATTGCTGGCGGGGGTTGAGGTAGTCTTCTAGTATGCTTAAATTAGGATGTGGTTCAGCCAGCCAAACGTAGCGTAAAGCTAGGGCAAACACTTCTGGAGTAATACTATCTTCGGACTGTTCCAATAAAGGGCGGACATCTGGTAAATATTTAGGATTGGCCTCAGCCAGGAGCATTACTTCCAAGCTTTGACATTGCAAATCTGGGGGTAACTTGACTAGCAAGGGCGCTAAAACTTCCACCGCACCTTGGAGATCGATTTGGGTTAAAAGTTCAATACAAGAGCGTTTATCTGCCAAACTGCCCTTTTCTTCTAAAGCTTTGACTACTCCTTGTTGAAAGACTCGTAAACCGACGTTTGTAGCACTTAGCTCACCCCGATCTGCACTTAGAACTAACAGATCGACATAGCGCGATCGCAGTAACAAAACTACTTTTAAACAGATGGCAGCTACGATTACTGTTTCGGCGATAAATACCCACTTTTGTAACCCTTCGGGGACAAATCGCCCGCAAACTACTAAGGTAATAAAAATTACTACTCCGGCCAAACCAGTAGCGATCGCATCTGCTGTTCCTCCCGATAATATCTGCGTTCTGTTACGAATTCGTTCAGGGATTGGTTGGTAAAGTGCTGGACCGCTACTCATAATAAAGGTGTAGCGCAGTAGTTCATCGCAGAATTTGAGAATTATTAACCCCCAGAAAAAGCTGGAAAATTGCATTGTGGGAAATAGATTGAATACGGCGATCCCAGCAGGTATGAAACAACCTACAGTGATTGGTAAAAGCGCCGCTGCAAAAAATACTCCAATACGTTCGATTAAGCGGCTAGAGATAAACCACTGCGTCATTAACTCACACAGTCCTACCATGCCGCCAAATAAACCTAAGAAGCTAGCGAGATCTCGTTCACCAAAATTGGATTTCAGTTCGCGCAGATATTGAAAATCTATTAACAACCCAATCACTTGCAACAGACCAACAAATAAAAATAACTGCCAGATATAAATTTTTAGTGGTTTTTCCAGGCGACGGTGTCGGGAAGCGGGTTCTGGGGAATTTAGTCGTTGTGGCGCGTCGGGAAATGCGGCTCGATAGTGATGACTTAAATATAAGAGAATTCCTGACCCTAAAAGAATTAGTACACAAGCGATGATGATTACCTTACTCAGCTTGGCATATTGCAGCAACCACGGCAAACTAAAACCGCTGATGACATCGGCTACTAACAAGCCACTGCTTACCAATGGATAGGTGCGTTTAATCTCGCGAATATTAAATAGTTGATTAGCAACAATGGAGGTATTGAGGTCATTGACCACATAAAGTGCGTCTACCCATAACCGCATTAAAAATATAATAATAACTGTCACGTAGGAAATATGTATTTCCCCATGTAAGAATACTAATAAAATTAATGGTGTGACCATGCAAGGTGCGATCGCCACAATCACCCAGCGCAAAGGAAAAATCTTTTGTAGCCAAGAATATAAAACAACCAGCCCAAACCCGATTACGGCACTGGCAATATACATCAAAGGCAGTGGATCAGCCCCATATTCGTCTAAAAACAGCGCTACTGTACTGTCTTCTGCCCACCGCAAACCTACTGACACAGTAGTATAAAAAACAAACATCATCCATGTTCGTTTGCTCTCCTCAGGTCGGAGATTTAACCACTGTAGCAGCCGTGCCATAGTGCCTCTATTTGCAGCTAACCAGTTATTTTTCTGTTCCATTTAGTTTTACTTTCTAGTATTTTTACCGAGCATGGGCCATTTGTCATTTGTTATTTCTCTCCTGCTTCCTCCGCTTCCTAGTCCCCAATCCCCAGTCCCCTCAACAACAGAACTTACCTAGAAATGGCAAAAGTCCTGAACAACTGAGTATTATTTTTCCCACTCAGCGTTCAGGACTATCATTTTTCGATAAATTTTACCGACTTCTGTTTAGATGTTAAATCTACAGTTGTGGTTTATACTTCTTGGATAAAACATTTGGAAGATTACTTTTTGGGGGAGATCAGCATCATCATATTTCTGCCTTCTTTTTTCGGTGCTTGCTGCACTTCCCCAAACGGCTCTAAATCCGTAGCCATCCGCTTGAGTAATTCTTCTGCTAAGTCACTGTGTTGAATTTCTCGACCCCGGAACATGACGGTAGCTTTTACTTTGTCACCGTCTTTCAGAAAGCGCTCAGCTTGCTTGACACGCACGTTATAATCGTGTTCTTCTATTTTGTAGCGCATCTTTACTTCCTTGACATCAGCTGTGTGCTGCTTTTTCCGGGCTTCCCGTGCCTTTTTCTCTTGTTCAAACTTGTATTTGCCATAGTCCATAATCCGACAAACTGGTGGATCAGCCTTGTCACTGAGCAACACAAGATCCAACTCTTTTTCTTCGGCTAGTTGTAGGGCTTCTGGGGGAGACATAATTCCCAATTGGCTGCCATCAGTGTCAATGACCCGAATTTTCGGGAACCGAATGCGTTCGTTAATTTGGGGCAGATCACGAGTTCTTTTTTTCTCAATCACAGGCATTATGATTTGTGGGAGCTCTTTATTTAAGAATTTGGCTTAGTGTTTGATTGGTACGCCTCAGAGTTAAAATAGAAAAACCTCTAAGGACTTGAAAATCACCCTTATAGTTCTAGATTAACTAATCCATAAGGTGGTTGTGTCTGATTCTGTATTTGTAATTTTACTCATTCTGAGAGAATTTCTCTAAAATCGTTAATCTAAATTACACAACCTGGAAAACCGTTAAGTATTGTAACAAATATTTAACACCTGGTTGACATGGAGTTTTACAAATGTATTTTCAGAATAGCAAGTTTACAGATAAAATAATTTTTCACCAATAAAATGTAATATTTTATACAATAATTTACAATTAGACAAAAAGTCAAGGATCAAAACTCCAGAGTCCAAAACTTTTAGCTAAAGCATGGCTTGACCAAAATTAGTGCTGTAAGCCCTGCGGGCATGGCTGCGCTTAGAGCGGTAGCGGGGCGTTTAGCCCGTGATGAGTGCTGATTAATGAGTAGATGTGGAGACAAAGCGTCTGTGGTGAGTGTACCTGACTCAGTAATAATGTACTTGGTACAAGCTCTTCTTGATTTTAGTCCGTTTGAGTCACAACACTCATTGATGAACTCAATAATTGCGATCGCCCTCTTAATATGGAAGTTAAGAGGGTTTTGATATTGAGACATGGGAGAAATATGTGACCACTGGAGTACACTGGCAGCAGCGGGTTGGTAATCAAAGAGACTGGATTTGGCGGGGCTGGCAAACTCGCTATACTTATATCCGCTCTACCCAAAGTCACCAAAAGACAATGCCTCTGATTTTGCTGCATGGGTTTGGTGCTTCTATTGGTCATTGGCGACATAATTTAGAAGTGTTAGCAGAACACCACACAGTCTATGCCTTAGATATGTTGGGTTTTGGTGCTTCCGAAAAAGCCTCGGTTAATTACAGCATAGAAATGTGGGTAGAGCAGGTTTACGATTTTTGGAAAGCGTTTATTCGTCAACCAGTTCTATTAGTGGGTAATTCCAATGGTTCACTGATTTCCTTAGCCGCCGCCGCCGCCCATCCAGATATGGTGCGAGGTATAGTAATGATGAGTTTGCCCGATCCTTCCTTGGAGCAAGAAGCGATACCGACTGTACTGCGACCAATTTTAATGCCGATCATCACGACAATTAAAAAGATAGTTGCTTCCCCAATCATACTAAAACCTGTGTTTAATGTTGTAAGCCAACCAGGTGTGCTACGTCGCTGGGCCAGTCTTGCTTATGCTAACCCAGAGGCGATTACTGATGAACTCATAGACATTTTAGCTGGGCCTCCTCAAGACCGAGGTTCAGCCCGTGCTTTTAGTGCGCTGTTCAAAGCTGCTATGGGCGTTAATTTTAGTCCTAGTGTCAAAACTGTATTGCCAACTTTAACAATTCCAATGCTGTTGATTTGGGGACAAAAAGACCGCTTTGTGCCCCCTGTTCTTGCTAGCCAGTTTGCTCAGTATAATGAGAAATTGCAATTGCTAAATTTAGAAGATGTCGGGCATTGTCCTCACGATGAATCGCCAGAGCAAGTCAACCAGGCGATTTTAGATTGGATTGAGCGCTGTTTTGAGGATAGCCAAGAGCTTGTTACTTCCCCCAATCAAGATTCCATCCCAGAAAGTCAAAAAGCCCAATAGACATTTCCAAAAATGAATGATGGGTTACCTGAAATCCTTGTAGAGACGTTACATATAACGTCTCTAATTCATCATCGGCGATGTCTAGTAATCTAGTAAGTCAAGTTTTAGGGGTAAAAAACCACAGAGTACGCAGAGTAAAGGAAACAGTTTATTCTTTGGCTAAAGTTAGCCTATCAGACTCCTAAAATACAATCCTTTTGAATTTTGACTTACTTGGAAGTAGTTTAGCCAATTGTCACTTGGTTAGTCTCAACATCTGTAGCACCATTTACAGAACGTGCTACAGAAACCATCCGGTTGAGAATGTCTTGACTAGGAACTTTACCTTTAAGAACAACAGTACTACTAGTCTGAGCAACCCAGAGAGTATCAATGTCATCAAGTTGCTGATCTTGGTCAAATGCTAATGCTACCCGCTTTGCTAACCCACTTTGGTCATATTCTCCGTTTAAGCCTAAACGTTCTGGAGGAATAGCTTGAGTAGCAGTAGAAGGGGGGGTAGTTTCAGGAGCAAAGGTAGCATTAGAAGCTTGTGGTACTAACTGAGGAGTCGGATTTACTTCTGCGTTTTGCGGTTTTTCTAATCCAAATAGTCTTTTTAGCCAACCCATAACAGATTTTCTCCTGTAAGAAGTTCGTACAATCTGAGGATAAAATGTTTACAGATTATCGACATCTATCAGTGAAAAGATATTTACGTTCAGAGGTTTCTGCTTTCAGGATGATTTGTGCAGAAATTTAAGTTCTATCTGAAAGTGTAATGAGTGCAGCCTTGAGTTTAAAATTAGAGATCAGATTTACTTATAAATTTTAGTAGGCAGTACGTGTAGGGCAGTCATTAGCTAATGTTTTTGTTAGTAAAATGATGCCTGAGCCTGTGTTGGCAAAAATGAAACATACCCTTTCAGTTTTGGTAGAAGATGAGGCGGGGGTTCTGTCCCGGATTTCGAGTTTGTTTGCTCGTCGCGGCTTTAATATAGAAAGCCTGGCTGTTGGGCCAGCTGAGCAGGGAGGAGTATCCCGAATTACAATGGTTGTACCTGGTGACGATCGCGTGATCGAACAACTCACCAAGCAACTTTATAAGCTAGTCAATGTTCTCAAAGTGCAGGACATCACCGAAACTCCCTGCGTAGAAAGAGAATTAATGCTTGTTAAAGTTAATGCTACTAGCAGCAACCGCTCAGAAGTCATCGAACTATCTCAAATTTTCCGGGCGCGAGTAGTAGATGTAGCAGAAGATTCTCTCACGCTGGAAGTAGTAGGCGATCCCGGTAAATTGGTGGCGATTGTCCAGGTGCTACAAAAATTTGGACTTAGAGAAATAGCCCGCACCGGCAAAATTTCCCTGACACGTGAATCGGGTGTGAATACTGAGTTGCTGAAGTCTTTGGAAGCAAAGGTTAGTTAGCAACACTTACAAACCCATTGAAGCTAAAATCACACGGTCAAATACTTTATCGGGTAAAAGATACTTGAGCAATGAAGCAATTTTAGCGTCTTGTCCTACGAGATAGCGCGTTTTGGGCTGTTTTGCAGTCAGTGCATGGACAACAGCCTGAGCGACAATATCCGTAGAAATTCCCTTTTTAGACATAATTCCGACTTGTTTGCGGACTGCATTCATCGCCTGTCCGTAAAGATCTTGAGCGGATTCGGAAAGTTTCTCTTTGTCTATGTCGGCTTGTGTTAAAGATTTTTCCCAAATTGGTGTGGCGATTGTACCAGGTTGAATAATTGATACTGATATTCCCCAAGGTCTTAATTCTAAACGCATCACATCGGTGAGTGCTTCCAAGGCGAATTTAGAAGCATTGTAAGCACCCATAAATGGAGCAGCAACTGTACCACAAATAGAACCCATATTGACAATTCGACCTTGACCCTGGCGTAATAAACCTAGAAATGCTTGTGTAACTGCAAGTTGTCCGGTGACATTAACTTGCATTTGATGTTCAAAGTCGGCAATTGGTAGCAATTCTAACGGGCCGGGAACGGCAATTCCAGCATTATTGACTAAGCCTGCTAGCTTACCATTAGTTGCATTTGTGACCGTCTCCACTGAAAATGCGATCGCCTGGGCATCTGTCACATCTAAAAAAATTGGGGTGAGTCTTGGTGAGGCTTGCTGTTTGAGTTTTTGAGCATCAGCTTCTTGACGCACACCAGCAAACACACAAAAGCCCAACTGATCTAAAAGCAAAGCACAAGCTTCACCAATTCCTGTTGATGCGCCTGTAATTACGATTGTACCTGGAGTTTGTGCCAGCATTTTGCCTCTGTGGGCTACGACCTATTAACTATAAAATTACTGGCTGGCTACAAATGATAGCTTTGTTACGGCCGCATCTTTGTCATGCTTTTGTAATACCTACGTCAAAACCCTGTGTAATATTGGGGTTGGTATTTGGTTACAAAATGCTTTCAATTCAGTTAGAGGTGGGCTTTTCTACCTTTAACTGATTTTTTTATTTAATAATTCGTCATTGGGGACTAGGGATTAGGGATTAGGGAAAGAAATATTTGTGTAAATCAGTATCACCACTTCTTAAATGAGTCTTTGATACTCGTGGACGAGTCTTTGATACTCGTGGATGAGTCTTTGATACTCGTGGATGAGTCTTTGATACTCATGAATGAGTATTAGTCAAATTCTAGTGATCAGAAATCTGCAATTTCTCTGCTCCGGGAAGCAAATCGGCAACCTTTAGCTTATGGGTAGGTATGTACAGGTTTTTAGAAGCGGTGAGCCAGAATAGGTTTGTGATGTATAGTCAATAAAAGATATGAAGCTGCACCCAGGTTCTTCTCCAGCTCAATCTCGGCAGACTAAAGAGCAATTTGCTTCCCCAGACGCTTACTTGGATTATGAATTAGGTAAGGCTGTACAAGAGCTACCACCCTTATATACAAGATTGGTAGGGTTAGTTTTAAGTGTGGCAGTATTTGGTGCGATCGCTTGGGCAGGATTGAGTAAAGTCGATGAAGTGGCTGAAACTCATGGTAAGTTGATTCCTGGGGAAGAAGTGCGACCAGTGCGATCGCCTACTAATGGCAAAATTAAATTTGTCAATCCAGCTAAAGTTAAAGAAGGTCAGCAGGTACAACAGGGAGATATCCTCATAGCCCTTGACTCAGAATCGTTTCAAGCTGATATTGAGAGGCTAAACAATCAAGCTCAGTTGATTAAGCAAGATATTCAACGTGTTACCACAGCAGCAGAGCAGAGTCAAAAGGCGCGGATTCAAGAAGCAGAAATTGAACTTTCTGGTTTCCGCAAACAACTGATATTTAGCAACCGCAAAGCCAATAGGTTACGCAGTATAGCTAGAGCTATTACACGGATAGAAGTGGAAAATGCTCAACAAGAAGTGAGAGATTTAGAAACAAAAATTGCTGCCAAAGAGCAAGAAATTCAACAACTCCAGCAAAATTACCACACTGGCCCTGTTTCTGATCTGAGTAAGCGCCGTGAGGAATTGCAGTCTGTAGAAAGGCAAATAGACCAAGCTAAAAAACAGCGACAAAATCAAATTATTACTGCTGGCATTTCTGGCACAGTTTATAACATTAAAGTCAACCCCAGTCAGGGTACAGTGCAATCTGGTGAGGAATTATTATCAATTTTGCCTAATGGGAAAGAACCTTTGCTAGAAGTTGATTTACCCAATCAGTATCGGGGATTTGTTGATGAAAAGATGAATGCCAAAGTGAAGATAGATGCCTTTCCTTATCAAGAATATGGTGTAATTGAAGGGACTGTGGTTTATGTGAGTCCCTATGCGGTTGTCAAAGAGAAAAATTCTGGTAAGGAGGTTTATCCGACTAGAATTAAACTCCACCAAGTCACAATTAAAACGCGGGGTCAGGATAAGTTATTAACTCCAGGAATGGAGGCTACGGGGAAATTGTGATGAGGCAGAAGTCAATTTTGAGCTTGTTAATTGAGCCAATTACCCGTAAATTTGATGAGGTATTTTATCAGAAGTAATTTGGTTGAGATGAACTCAATATTCAAATAATGTTTGCGACACATAAATTATTCGTAATCCCTCTTTTATCACTTTCGGGAGAGAATAATCTGGGATGCTTACAGAATAAGACTTTTACCAAAAACCTTGATTTTAGGCATTATGTTAGAAAATAAACGTTCAAATGCCCGTTCTGTGTGCGGTTAAAAATTTGGCTCTTATTTTTCTTTTCCCAGAGTAACAAAAGAGGGGTAATACCATTTCTGTATGAAGATGCGCTGATAAAACTGATGTAGAACTACAGACTGTAGGGGCAATTCATGAATTGCCCCTACGTGAATTAAGTGCAGCTTCATATTAAATTGGTATAAGGGCACAACATTGTTCATGCGTGTCAACTTAAGCTAGAAATAGCTTCAGTGTAGGCTTCCTCACCCGCCTGAGAATGAATTCTCAGGCTAATAGCTCAAGTCTACTGAAGTAGACTCAAAATTTTAGGGATATCTAGTCATCTTCAGATGACTTTTGCTATTAGCAAGGAACTTCAGTTCCTTGCGGGACGAGGGTTATACGTTAAGTTGACACGTATGAACATTGTTGTGCCCCTACCCATCAATTATCCAAAAATTTTATTCCATGCCTTTTTAGCGCCTCCTGCGATCGCTTTCCCTGCTTTCTCAGCGCCTTGTTCGATGTCATCACCCCATTCACTGCCAGCGACTCCACCAATGACACCGCCAACAACTGTCCCAACTCCTGGAAAAATGGCTGAACCAATAGCTGCACCTGCGGCTGCACCACCCCATGCACCAGCAACGCTACCTGCTGTTTTGCGGAATTCTTTACCAAATCCATCTTTCTGATAAGCATTTTTCAGCTGCCATGCATCTAGTCCCACCGCCACTGGTGCGGCTATTCTACTAGCGCCTCGGAGCACCCCTTTAGTAACTCCAGATGTTCCAACTGTTTTAGTTGTTCGTAATATACCTTTAGTGGCTTTAGATGCTTTTGGAGAATCTTTATAGCCTCCAAGCGATTTAACATGTTCAGACCAAGTTGAAGGAAGAGCTTTAGCACCACTCTTAGGTTTTATGATGACGTGTTTTTGTTTTTCTCCTGGCAGTGCAGTATTGCCTCCTGGGCCTAAGATTGGCAGTCCAACCTTCGTAATAGCACGATCAACTTCCTGAAAACCTCTCTTTTTATTACCAAGAAGCGCACGTTTGCTGAGAGCAACTTTATCGCGTGCGCGCTGTTTTTGCGCCTCCCTACTCTGAGCGGCTAAAGGAGTTCCTTTAATTTCTACAGCAACTCCTTGACCGTTCTTAAGTTTAAGGAAGTTATCTGGACGGCGTGATTTAGCATCTGGAAATGGCATGGTTTTTTTCGTATTGCGATCCTTCCAAGTAGTCTGACGAATATTTTTGACAACGTCTGATCTGGAATTTAAATGCTCATTCCAAGCTTTCTCAGTCATGTTACCGATAGCACGGTTAGTATCCAAACTAGTAGTGTGTGGAATTTTTCTGGGTGTTCCTCTGCTCATAGGAAAGGCTCTCATTGCGATTCCTTTGACAGTTCCGTTGATTAGTGGATTATTCAAGGTACTAGATGAATCCGCAGATTGCTTGTTTCTTCCTTGATTATTGGCAGTATTGAAAGACTGATTAGGTGTTTTATCTTTGGAGCTTTTTGATAGATTGAAAGATACTTGGGAGGTTCTAGAAAATAGTGCAGGCGTAGTACTAAACTGGCTATTTCTATTAGGAGAAGCGAAGCTAGATGTCAATACACGAGGCTTTATGCCGTTCGAGCGATGGAACTGTGTATTTCCCTTAGATGTTTGGGATAGCGATGTCACAGAATCATTGGTTTGCTGTGTTGGCTTCACCCCAGGAAGATAAACCTTTGTTCCTACTGAAAGACGTTTAGCTTCTTGGGAAGTAAATCGGCTACCATCAGCTTTACGGAGTTCACCCCAGCGATCGCCATTACCAAGTTTTTTCTGGGCGACTTCCCACAAGGTATCACCCTGACGCAGGCTAACAGCAGCAGTAGCAGACGGTGCTGAAGCATGAGGACGTACTGAAGAAATAGGATTGACTGCACGACGAGATGCTGAAGTAAGAGGATTTTCTGAAGCAATCCCTCGGCTAGATTTTTTCTTACTGTCTTTACTATCAAGCATATAGCGCTCCTAAATGAACGTGAAATTTCTTGTTGAGGTAGGGAATAGGGTTGGGAGAATTGGGCAATACAAATGTTTATTCAGTAACTTAAAATCCACTATTTTTTATCATCTAAATACTTGCAAGCTGTCGTTGATATAAAGCCCAATATACGCCTTTTTTTTGCAGTAATTCCTCATGTTTGCCTTTTTCTACAATTACTCCTTTTTCTAATACCAAAATTAAATCAGCTTGCTTTAAAGGTGAAAATCGGTGGGCAATCATAAAAACGGTGCGCGTTTGGGCAACTTCCTGTAAGTTGTGCAAAACTTTTTGCTCTGTTTCACTGTCCAAACCACTTGTGGCTTCATCTAAAATCAAAATTGGTGCTTGGGACAGAAATAAGCGGGCTAAAGCAATACGTTGTCTTTGTCCTCCAGATAAAGCAATTCCGCGTTCACCTATGTTGGTTTCATATCCTTGAGGTAGTTCGCTAATAAAATCATGGGCTGCTGCTAGTTTTGCGGCTTTTATGACTTGCTCTGGGGTAATATCTACATCGCCTAAGGTGATATTTTCGGCAATGCTGCCGTTGAAGAGAAAATCTTCTTGTAAAACTACACTAATTTGTTGCCGCAAAGAGCCAATATCAACATTTTTAATATCAAAATCATCAATGAAAATTCTGCCTGATTCTGGTTGATAAAGTCTTTGTAACAGCTTAGAAAGGGTACTTTTACCGGAACCGCTACGCCCGACAATTCCTACAAACATTCCTGGTTTTACAGTAAAAGAAATGCCTTTGAGAACAGCTTCTTTCTGCTCTAGTTGATAGCGAAATAACACTTGCTCAAAGCTGATTTGTCCACGTAGTGGCGGTAACACCACACCTGTTCCTGGTTCAGCTTCTGGGGCAGAATTAAGAATATCTCCCAGGCGATCTACAGAAAGTAAAACTTGCTGAAATTCCTGCCAAAGTTGCACTAAACGTAGCAGTGGATCTGTGACTTTAGAAGCTAACATTTGGAAGGCTACTAATGCGCCAATAGTTAATTTTTGCTCAATAACTAGCCCAGCACCAAACCAAAGAATAATTAAGTAGGAAAAATTAGTTAAAAAATCACCGATATTACTGCCAATATTAGAAATAGTGGCAGCTTTAAAACTAGTGCGAATGTAACGCGCAAATAACCCTTCCCAGCGTCGGCGAGATTTGCGTTCGGCTGCATGAGCTTTGACAGCATGAATTCCTGTCACTGTCTCAACTAAATAAGATTGACTATCGGCACCTTGATTAAAAGTTTCATTGAGCCAGCGACGAAGAATTGGTGTAGCTACTAAATTCAAAATGATAAAAAAAGGAATCACAGCCAAAGCAACTAAAGTCAAACTGAGACTATAAAAAAACATCAATACTAGATACACCACAGAAAAAATGCTATCTAGAATGACAGTTAAGGCTGTACCCGTGAGAAAGGAGCGAATATTTTCGAGTTCTTGAACTCTAGCAACAGTATCACCTACTCGCCGTGACTCAAAATAAGTCAAGGGAAGACGCATTAATTGCCGAAACAATTGCGAGGATAAACTTAAATCAAGGCGGTTGGCAGTGTGGGTGAAGATAAATAGTCGTAAAATCCCCAAAATTGCTTCTAGAATCGCAAAACCAAGAAGCGCGATCGCCATAACATCCAAAGCGCTACGGTTTTGATAAACCATCACTTTGTCAATGATGTATTGAGTAATAATTGGTGTTGCTAACCCCAAAAGTTGCAAGGAGAAAGAAATTAACAACACTTCGGTGAGCAACTTACGGTGCTGCCAAATCGCAGGCACAAACCAAGTTAAGTTAAACTTATCCTGCTGTTGAATTGCTTCTACTTGCCAAAGTTGCCCATCCCAATTTTCTTCAAGCATGGCTTGAGAAATACTTTCGCAAGTTTGCCCAAGATTGCTCGGATTGGCGATAATTAGACGATTACCCCGAATTTCATAGACAATAATCCAGTCTTGCTGTTGCCAGCGCAGTAAAGCAGGGAAGGATAGCTGCTGCAAATCATTCCAGGTAGCTTGTAGCTGTCGCAGTTGCAGCCCCAGCTTTTCCCCAGCTTCCATGACATCGTTAGGGTGTTCTCCTCTGATTTGACGCTGTACAAACTCTAATTGCACAGGATTTTGTAAATATTGGGCTGCCATTGTTAAGCAAGCAGCAGCAGTGTAAGGACTCAAGATAAACGGATATCCCGATACTGGTTGAGGTAAATTAGTATCTTGAGGTTGATAGCGCGATCGCAAAGCTAGCCAAAATTGATTTATTTCTACTGATGATACTTCCTGCCAAAGTGCGGCATTCCATAGCACTACCTCAACATTTTTTCTAGATGCTACAGCTTCAAAATCTCCAGAAAGCTCTAGTAAATTGCCAAACCAATCGCCATCTTTTAATTTAATTAGTGCTTTTATTCAACCGACTTTTGCAAGCAGTTTATTTGTGTGCTACTGATTGTAACATTCCATATTGATCAATGCGTTATCCCGTTTCTTTGTAAATATGCACCGATTCTCTGTATATCTCTTCGCTTTGTGTTTTTTGTGCTTTTGCGGTTCGTTCTTATTTCTTAAAATAAGGATTATTTGAGATAGATCAGCAAATTCAATCCTGGAATTGTGCGGGAGAGAGTCCACAACACCAATGTGATGTACAGTAAACCCAGACTCCACTGATACCAGCCCAGTGTAGCGATAATGCTGGGTAGGTGTTCATCTCGCATCCGAATATCGTTAAATCCTAATCTCACTAGATTATTCAGGCTAAAGTCATAGTAGTTCAGCCAGTTCCAACGCCGATCCCACAAAAGATGCATATAGCGTTCGCGAAATGTGGGATTTCGGGGAATCACAGGTAAGCGCCCAATTAGTAATCGTAGCTGGCGGAAAGTACCGTCTTCTGTGAAGTAAGAGACATCCAATAAATCGTGATAACGACCTTGCTGGTAAAGTCTGACTAATAAAATTATCGGTATGGGGACAATAATAATCAAGAGACACCCTAAAGTCAGCCAAGGTTGTTCCGCACTCCGAAAAATTGCTAATAAACTCAAGAATTCTAAGCAGCTAAAACTCACCAATATAGAAATGGTTTCGTAATAGTTGGGAATAATCGCCACAGGGCGTAGACGACGATAGCGATCCACTAGCCAAAATAGTAACCCGAAAAAGGCGATCGCAATTCCGCCAACGCCAAATACTAACCAAATATTTGTTCCATAGCCACTCAATAACAGCAGTACACTCAAAGCCAGCCAACTCCAAGCTTGTAGCAACCACACACCAAATGACAGGGGTTCACTGACAATCAGAAGATCGCGCAATTGGCTGTAGGTTTCTAAATCAATGTCTGCTAAAGTTAGTAATTCGCTGCTGTTGCGAAATGGTTTAACTTGACGACGCTGTGCGATCGCTTCTGCCTGAGTTGCTGAAAAACCTAATCTATTCAAACTGGCTATCGTAGCACTATTAATATTTATCCCCACCAAACGGCGAGTTAACTCCATCAGTCGTAATCGCTGTTTTGTATACTCCAGCTGATTCGCATCGGCGATTTGCTGTTGCTGACGGAAGTTTTGCCCCAAATTACGCAAGACATTTTGATTTCCTTGTAGAGTAGTGACGCAAAACATCTTGCCAATCTCGCCAGAATTCCCTAAAATCTTCGCTTGATTCGAGTTAAAGCTCAGACCAGATACACTTAAAAAAGCTGTCTTAGCAAACTTGACATCGCTAAAATCTGCGAGATTGAGGATGCTAGCACCCCCCAGACTCACAGGTTGATCAAACTGCGCTTCCCGAAAAATCACAGCTTGATCAAAAGTTGCTGCTGTCAACAAGAGAAACTGATCGAAATTAGCTTTAGTAAATTTTGCTTGATTAAAAAAGCGCACATCAGAAAAATCAGCATTTCCTAGCCACTGCACACTACTAAATTTAGCCAACTGCTTAAAATTTGCTTGATTGAAGTTGGCGGTAGCTTCAAAGATGCTGTTTTGAAAGTCAGCAGCTTCCTGAAATTGGGCTTGTTTAAAATTAGCTTTGTTAAAAAAAATACTTCCTTGAAAATTGCTTAATTGCCGGAAGGTAGCACTACTGAAGCTAACAGAACGGCTGAATCTGGTTTCATTCCAGTTATTCGGCTGGATAAAGGTTGCACCTTGGGCATCTACAGACTGAAGAAAGAAAATATTTGGGAACCATACTTCGCCGTTGAAGCGAGTTTGTACCAGTGTTAAAGAACCACGAAACACAGTAATTTCACTGGATGTATCTGACTGCGTTCCTAAAAGCGATCGACAGTCTTTAGCGTTGGGTAAGGCAACTGCTAGTGATTGTAAACAAACTAGGCGTAAGCTTTTTAATTGTTCTTGTTCAATTGGGGTAAAAATCGGGGCGATTTCTTGTCCGTAGAGGGGAGTTCTTAAACCTAAATCGCTACCCATAAAATCCCCTTGAATTAGAGAATAGCTAAGATCTAAACCCAAAGGTTTTGCACCAGTTTTTTGTAATTCTTTACGCAGCAGTTGATAAAAATTATCGCGGAAGCTGGCATTTTCTGGGCGTAAATCAATCACCATCTGCCGCAAATCTATTGTTAAATTACCTTCCCGGAGTATAGGTGCATGTACTCTTTCTTGTAAAATTTCTAAGGTTAAAGGTGTGCGTTGTAGTGAGGTTTGAACTGCGGAAGCTGGCAGGGGAAGGGAGAGAATAATTAATAAAACGCAGAGGATCGCAAAAGTTAAACGCAGAGGTACACAGAGTAGTTTCTCTGCGATCCTTTGCGTTTCCCTCTGCGATTCTTTGCGTTTCAGAAGTAATTTACTCAAACTCTTTTTTACTATTCATCGCGAATCAGCAGAACAATTTTACCTGTGCTAGAGCCACTTTCAAGTAATTTGTGAGCTTTAGCCGCTGCATCTAAAGGAAATTTGTGACTGACATGAATTTTTAACTTACCTTGATCAATCCAATTAGCACACTTTTCGAGAATTTCTGCTTGGTGCTGAAGACTTTCTACTAGGCCTTGTGACATCGGTGTTAACATCAATTCCAAGCCAATGCGGAGGTTACGATTTCTCGCAACTTTCCAAACAGTTTTGGCATCTGGTTCGAGAATCGTCACAATATCACCATAGATTCGCACGGCTGGGAAGGTTTTAGCAAAGGTTTCGCCGCCTACAGTGTCAAAAGCCAAGTCTACCCCTTCGCCACCAGTCCAATCTAAAGTCGCTTGTGCAAAATCAGTTTGTTTGTAAAAAATTACTTGATCAGCACCAAGTTGTTTCACGAAGTTAGCCTTATCTTCAGAACCTACAGTAGTGGCAATATTAGCACCTTTGAGTTTTGCTAGTTGAATTGCTACATGGCCGACTCCACCAGCACCGGCATGAATTAAAACGGTTTCCTTTGGTTCGAGTCGTCCCCGTTCGTATAAAGCTTCCCAGGCGGTGATTAATACCAAAGGTGCAGCAGCGGCTTCTGCAAAAGATATAGAAGTGGGTTTATGGGCGACAAAGCGCTCATCCACAACAGTATATTCAGCATAATTGCCTTGGTGTGCGCCTAAGCCGCCATAGCAAAAATACACCGCATCACCTGGGCGAAAGTGCTGCACCCCAGCACCTACCGCTTCTACTACACCTGCACCATCACATCCTAAAACGGCAGGCATTTGTTCGGGGTAGAAAGTACCTCGTTGACGAAGTTTTGTATCAATAGGATTTACACCAGCTGCTACCAAGCGTACTAAAAGTTCCGTATTTCCTACAGGAACACCAGGGTTAGTAATTTCCTGTACTTGTAGTACGTTAGGGCTGCCTGCTGCTGTCATTAAGACTGCTTTCATAACTTTTTTCCTCCTAACTCCAGCTAGATGCACGCTCATTTGCAACTTTAGCTTAATCGGGAGTAGGAAGCGATCGCTTTTATGGAGTGAGGGTGGAACCCCGCCTAGACAGAAAGTGGCGTACTATCGGCTAGAAAACTCTACCGATGCAGTATCGATTGAATTTGCTGTGTACTTTGTAATGGTGCTTCTGGAGTTCGGTTTAGTATAGTGACTGTTACTCCTAAAGCCGAAAGCGCAGCGATAGAAACCCCAGCTAGCCATCGAACTTGCTGACGCAAATACTTAATCTCTCGACTCATACTATCTACTTCTAACTGGGAGTATGGTTTGATTTCTGAAGCTTCTACAGCTATTGCTTGAGGTAAATCGGTTGGATCTTCAAAAGCAACCTTAATTGTCAGCCAATCAGCAATTAATTGCGGACAGTTTTTTTGAAACCAATGCCATGCAAGAATTCTAAACACAGGTTTAGACATTTTGGCAAGTGATTTCATCGTCCGGTTTAAAATACCCAAGCGCAACTTCTGATTAATTAAGTTGACTGAGCCAATATCATAAAGACAATCAATAATCAGCTTAATAGTTGCTTCTTCACTATTAGCTAAGTTTTGTAGTAAAAGCTTCACATCTTGCATTCGCTCTGCTGCAAGACGCTGCTGAGCAAAATTATCAGGAGCTACTACCGATTTATGCAGATGATTTCTGGTAACTATGGTCATATCTGTATATTAAAATTGCAAGCGCTGAAACATGAGTATCTTTAGTTAGAAATATAAGTCATTAAGAGAGAAAGTAATAGATAGTATTTTTCATTGATTGACAATCTATCTTAAGATGCAACTAAAGAATTTTATGGCAAGAAATTATCAGCTTTTATGGAGTTTAAATTTATTTATTAAATGACAACGTTAGGGATTTTCAATATACAAAATTATTTACTCAGAGTAAAACATTGATTTTAAACAAAAGTTATTTAGTAGCGAGAACAGGCTAATACTTTTGATAGAAGAGATTTTAATCTTATGATAGACGTTTGGGGAAATAACAGCAGTTATTCTTAATCAAAGTTACCTTGACGGATAGCAAACCGTCGAGGGGGTTTTTACGAGGGTACAGAAATAGTGTCTCTATAATGCTGAAGCTCTAAGTCAATCGCCAAAGTCATACTAAAAGTAGAACTTTTTTCAGAAGATTAAGATACTTATGAACATAGCGAGAATTCTCTTGTTATTTAAAGCTCCCTGAAAACTGCCCAGGCTTTCTCTTAATCTTATCTATTCGATGTTTTTAGACCTTTCATCATTAGCTGACGGGTTTCTCAATCTGTAGTGTTTAAAAGAATCAATTGAGTATCACATTGATTTGGCAACAGCGTTTTGACAATCTATCAAGCACAGAAATCTAGACTACATAAGGAACCATAACCATGAGGCGTTTGAATTTATCTAAAGTTGTTTTGGCTAGTGTGTTTGCTCTCAGTTTTGCTGCTGTACCTTTAGGTATGTCTGCCTCAGCCCAAAGTGGCTCTTCTGGTGGCAGTTCTTCAGGTAGTTCAGGTAGTAGTACGGGTTCAGGTACAAGCACTGGCGGCACCACAGGTAGCGGTTCAGGTCTAGGGACTTCCGGTACAAGCACTGGCGGCACCACAGGTAGCGGTTCAGGTCTAGGGACTTCCGGTACAAGCACTGGCGGTACCACAGGTAGCGGTTCAGGTCTAGGGACTTCCGGTACAAGCACTGGCGGTACCA
>JAVRCF010000005.1:23637-169423 GCA_034530935.1 Aulosira sp. DedQUE10
ACCACAGGTAGCGGTTCAGGTCTAGGGACTTCCGGTACAAGCACTGGCGGTACCACAGGTAGCGGTTCAGGTCTGGGGACTTCCGGCACAAGCACTGGAGGTACCACAGGTAGCGGTTCAGGTCTGGGGACTTCCGGCACAAGCACTGGAGGTACCACAGGTACAGATTCCACTGGTAGCGGCATTAATAGTACAGGAAATAGCACAGGCACCACAGGTTCTGGTAGTACAGGCGGAACTACAGGCAGTGGGACGGCTACTGATGGTACTGGCACCACAGGTCTGGGCACTGATGGCACGGGTACCACAGGTACTGATAGCACAGGTACAGGTACTAGTACAGGCACTGGTACCACAACTAACCCCTCAGTGAGAGGAACTAGTGAAGTCAGAAGCGATCGCGGTTTTGACTGGGGTTGGTTAGGTTTACTTGGTTTAGCTGGTTTAGCGGGTCTAGCTCGTAATCGCGAAAAACCCAAAGCTTATCCAGATCCTAATCAAGTCACAGGTTCTGGCTCCTCAACGAGATATTAAATCCCTAAAGTTTTGTGGTTAGCCACTGAGCATTAGGCGATCGCTTTTTTCCTTTACATAGTTTTCTTACTGCCAAAAGCACAGCCTTCACTATAAAAGTGAGGGCTTTTTTAAAAGATGTATTTTCTATCTATATCTCAATACGGTTCAGTTAAGGGTTGTTGGTGTAAATAATCGGTCTTTGAAGACGCGATTTATCGCGTCTCTACATTAGGTTTTGGGCTTTTTCTGGACATAAGGGCGATGGGGATTGGGGACAAGGAAGAAATAACTTTTGACTCTTGACTCTTGACTTTTGACCCATGCCCTATAAACTAACTAGCGATTTGGCGCAAAACTTCTACCATCGGAATAGCTTTTTGTTCTATCTTTGGAGGGACGATCAAGCTAAGTGTAGAAGAATGTCAATATACTTATTAATTGAGACAACATTCTTATGCTAACGATTAGATCTTCCTATGTTAGAAACAAAGCCATCCCAGGCTGAACCAGCTGTTATTACGGCGGTTGCTGATTATTTCAAGGTGCTATCAGAGGTGAGTCGGTTACAGATTTTAACTTGTCTGAAGTCTGGGCCGATGAATGTCATGGAAATTGCAGAAGCGACTGGCTTGGGACAGGCAAATTTGTCTAAGCATTTGAAAGTGTTAACTCAGGCAGGGATTTTATCTCGTCAGCCTAAAGGTACTAGCGCTTTTTACGAGATTGCAGACCCGATAATTTTTGAACTGTGTGAGTTAGCGTGCGATCGCATTAGTGAACGTATTCTACAGCAAGCGGAAAGGCTGAAAGCTATGCGGAATAATACAGCAGCCTTCTAAAATCAACAGAAAAGCACCCTGACGCTAAGCTATTGAGTAAACTGAGCGAATCATGTCTATTGCCGAACTAATGCCAAAGTTAACCCAACCTCAGACGGCGATCGCGCTCTAGTTGTCAATCAAAAGTTGAGTGATATGCATTTAGATGAAATTCTCAAACGTTATGCTTCTGGAGAACGAAGTTTTCAGCGTATCAATCTACAAGAAGCAGAGCTAACAAATGTCAACCTCAGTGGCGCAGATTTTACCTATGCTAATTTACGTCAGACACGGCTCGGTAAAACCAACTTCAGTCAAGCTTGTCTGCGCGCGGCAGATTTAAGTGAAGCTATCCTCTGGGGCACAAACTTGAGTGAAGCAGACTTGTATCGTGCCATTCTTCGAGAAGCAGATTTAACAGGTGCAAACCTAATTAAAGCCAATTTAGAAGCAGCCAATTTAATCAAAGCTAGTTTATGCGGTGCTAATTTAAGTGGTGCTAAACTTTCCCGTTCTCTGTTATTTCAAGCCGATCTATGCCCCAGTTCCGACCAGCGTACAGACTTAGGATATGCGATTTTAAGTGGAGCAGACTTGAGCTATGCAGACCTGAGAACCGCTTCACTACATCACGCTAACTTAGATGGCGCAAAGTTATGTCGAGCAAACCTCAGTCGGAGAATTCAGTGGGGAGATATGGCGACAGATCTCAGGGAAGCCAGTTTGCAAGGTGCAGACTTGAGCTATGCCAATCTCAGTAACGCCATTCTGCAGAACGCGAATCTGCAAGGCGCAGACTTAACCGGAGCTATTCTTACAGATGTGGACTTCCAAGGGGCGATTATGCCCGATGGCAAAGTTCATGAATGAACTACTCCGCCGTATTATTGTAGGGGCACAGCACTGCTGTGTCCTTATTATTTCGTCAAGCAGTGCGCGATCGCAATTAATGTTCATTAACCATCCGTTAGAACTACGTAAAAATTTCTGTCATACTTCCAAGTAGATATACATAAGATAATTTCTATATTTACTTGAGTGTATGGAACCTGTGACGCTGACGGCTGTTTTGACTGCGATCGCTACTATACTTTTGACTAAGCCACTAGAGAAAGTTGGCGAAAACATTGGTGATGTGGTTTGGACACAAAGTGGCAAGTTAATTGAAAAGCTCCGCACTAAGAATAAATTGCCATTGCTGACTGCGGCTGTAGAAGCCAAAGAACCCCAACGATTAGATTATGGTAAAGCAGTGCTGGAACTGAAAGCCGCAGCAGACGAAGACCCGGAAATTGCTCAAGCCGTTGTGGATGTGCAAGCAGCTGCTAACAATAGTCAGTCTGAGACGGGCAAAGAAATTCAAAAATTAGTAGAACAAATCAACTCACACCCGTCAGTTGTCAACAATGCAAAGTTAGCAGATGAGATTAAGAATGTCTTCCAAGGCAATCAATTTAACGCCCCAGTCACGTTTAACAACTGACTAAAGTCGTCCCAAGGGGAGGATGGGACAACGTTAACTCCCGATGACTGGCGTAAAGTCTGCCGTGAAATACTGGCAGAACGGCGAAAGCTGACTACACAAAGAAAGTTCCCGCGACGCAACAGCTTGTCAATTTGTTACCAAAACAGAAGCGGACGTTATGAATAAAGTTATTTTCGTTACCACAACTTGTGCGATCGTTACCAACACAACCTGTTTCGTTACGAATGCTTATCCGTTAGTAACGGCAACTTATGCGATCGTTACGAACACAACTTGTTTGGTTACGACATCTTATCTATTTGTGGCGAATGCTGATGTTGTCGTTACGACAGCTTAAGTAAAACTTATCAATCAAGTTGTTGTCGTTACGACAGCTTGTCTATTTGTGGCGAACGCTTATGTTGTCGTTACCACCGCTTAAGCAAAACTTATATATACAAATCCTATACTATTAACAGCACAACTCAGTTTCACGACAATCAAAGCAATTGAAGTCAAGGGAACCGTGAACGAATGGGGTCAAATTTCTTTAGACAAGCCGTTGACTATAGCAAAACACAGCCGTGTCCGAGTCATTGTCTTAATCACGGAAGAGAATGAAGAGGATGATGAACTTGTCGAGTCTGCCAGTGAAAGTTTTCGTCAAGGTTGATACGATGCTTTGAAAACACCCCCTCAAGCGTAAAACTATGATTGCATCTCAACTATCTACAAAGCACTAAAAAAGGCTAGAAACTTTCTCTACGTTGTTTCTAGCCTTATTGAAGATATGGGCAGTACCAGACTCGAACTGATGACATCCTGCTTGTAAGGCAGGCGCTCTACCAACTGAGCTAACCGCCCGTTAATTTCACTAACAAACAATATAGCAAAAGATTTTTAATCGCGCTAGTATTTTTGAGAAAAAATTTTTGAGAACTTTTTTAGATGCCCTCTGGTCGAACCCACGATAGCATTACTCTGTATGCTCTGCCGTTTGTGGCGGGTGTGACTTTCTGGCAGACTCGCAGTAGCAATTTGACTTTATTAGTTTCTGGCGGGTTTCTGTTTGGCGGACTGATGTTCGGCCCGGATTTGGATATCTACTCTATTCAATACCAACGCTGGGGTTTTTTGCGCTGGATTTGGCTACCTTATCAAAAAAGTTTACGCCATCGCTCTTTTTTATCCCACGGGCCGATTATTGGCACGACGCTACGAGTACTTTATCTTAGTTGCTTGCTGGCGATCGCGGCAATAGTCTTGGTAGCAATTGCCGAAAAGCTTTGGAATATCGCCTTTATTTGGCAAAACGTCGGTGGCACAGTGGGGCGATCGCTTACGAGTTACAGTACCGAATTTCTCGCTTTATTCTTGGGCATGGAACTCGGTGCTATGAGCCATTCTCTCAGCGATTGGGGCAATTCCACATACAAGCGTGTAAAAAAGCAAGGCGTTCGTGCTTTGCTTCCAAGTGGCAAAATTAAGAAACGTAAATCAACTAAAGTAAGTCGTCGCGTGACAGGGGGGAAGATGCGGAAGGGAACAGGAGGGACAAAAAGGACAAAGGGAACAGGGGAGACAAATGACAAACACCAAACGCCAAACAACTATGAATAATAATTTAGCAGCCTTACAAGAATTAATTGATGTAGTGGCAAAATTGCGATCGCCTGATGGTGGTTGTCCTTGGGATTTGGCACAAACGCCGGAAACTTTGACACCTTATGTAATTGAAGAAGCCTTTGAGGTGGTAGATGCAATTAAGAGTGGCGATCAAAAGGCGATCGCAGAAGAATTAGGAGATTTACTATTACAAGTAGTCTTACAAGCTCAAATTGCTAGTGAATCTGGGCAATTTTCTCTTAAAGAAATCGCTGAAGGTATTTCCCAAAAGTTGATTCGCCGTCACCCCCATGTATTTGGCGATGTGACAGTGGCGAGTGTGGATGAGGTACGGCAAAATTGGGAAGAAATTAAAGCCGCAGAAAAGGGCGAACCATCCCCAGAACATCAGAAACTTAGTACTAAACTCAGTCGTTATGGGCGTTCCCTACCCCCATTGATGGCAGCGATGAAAATTTCCCAAAAAGCCGCAGATGTAGGGTTTGAGTGGGAAAATATTGATGGGGTATGGGCTAAATTTCATGAAGAGTTGGGAGAATTTCAACAGGCTTTAGCTGAAGAAGTTCCAGAAGCACAACAAGCAGAATTAGGCGATTTAATATTTGCAGTTATTCAGCTAGCCCGTTGGCATGATCTCGATCCTAGCGCTGGGTTGCAAGGCACAAATCAGCGATTTATTCAAAGGTTACAAAAAATGGAGGCAGTTGTTGACCGCCCCCTTTCAGATTACAGTTTGGAAGAGTTAGAAGCTTTGTGGCAACAAGCAAAAGCTCAAATTGCCCAGGAAGGCTAATACCAATTCAAAATTCAAAATTAAGAATGCCATACATAACAAAAGTTTGGGAGTATGTATTTGTCGCATTCTTTTTTCAAATTAGTATAAGAGGTAGATGCAAAATTCTTGCCCTCAATATTTTCATCACCGCAAATGCTGATTTTTTGGCAGAACTTAAGATTTTTTAACATCAAACCACTTTTCATAAAGTGATTGATAAGTACCATCTTCTTTAAGACTCAACAATGCATTATTAATTTGTTTGCGGTAGGAGCTGTTATTGGGTAAGACAATACCGTAGTTTTCTTCACGGAAGACACTACCAACAACCTCTACTTTACCTTGGCCTTCATGAGCCGCATAGAACAGGAGTACGGGAGCATCAAACACTACAGCATCAGCTTTTTTAGTTTGTAGAGCATCATAAGCTTGCTCAATTTTAGGAACTTCTAAGACGGAAATCTTACGTTCTTTCAGATATTTTGCGGCTGTACTTCCAGCCGTAGTTGCTACTAGCTTACCTGGTAAATCATCTACACTCCTGATATCTCCTTGAAGCTGCTGCACAGTTAGCGAGGTGGTAGCTGCGGCTGTAAAGTAGGCAACAAAAAGAACACCGATAAACATCCAGATAATAGCTATAAAACGTCCCAGTACTCCCTTGGGCATTTCATCAGCTTGAGTTGCTAATGTTGCAGCTGCCCACCAGCAGGCTTTAAAAATCCCAGGAAAGTATGATTTATCAATCATTCCTTCTTTGTGATTCCGTTCAGTTAACCAAATGACATGAGCTGCTACTACAATCAGCAGCAGTGCAATGCCAACTACTTGTAAAAGAGCCGCCGAAAAAAACAATTGCAAAATATTAGACAAGGCACCGCCATTTGCTTCTGGGGGTCTAACCATTATCTGAAGCCCAGCTGCAAACATTGGTAAAGAGAAATCAAAATTCTCCTGCCGTTCGGCTGTAATTGAAATAGCTGCAATTCCTAAATTTGCTTTGCCATCCTTAACAGCAGAAAGCAGATCCGGTACAGTTGAATACTCAACAAATTTCGACTCTATACCTAACTTGGTAGCAATGCTGCGCCAGAGATCAATACTGAACCCGGATAGTTCACCTTTGTTGGCAAATACAAAGGGTGGGATAACACGTGTGGCTACTAGGAATGATGATGTTGATGATTCTGGTTTTGGGGCTAGTTCAGGTTTTGGATCTACTCCTGGGTTTTGGGCTAGTCCTGGGTTAACACCCATTAGCACCACCAACAGCGCTAAAATTCCGCTTACTAATACCAGCCCAATATGCCGTTTTGGGGAACGCCTGCCTTTGTTTTTAACGTAAAGTCTGTAAAAGTAAGCAAATGGTGCGATCGCAATTCTCATTGAAATTTTTTTTAGGTGATATTCAATACCTATTTATCATTCCCACTTGATAGAAAATATCACATTTTTATTTCCGCGTACCTCAACAAGAGGCAGGAGGAAGGGGAAATGACCCCTTCCCTTTTCACCCTTAAGCGAACTTTCTTGGCTGTAAGCTTACAATTTGATAGTTACCGTTTTAACTTCAGTGTATTGTTGCAAACCGTACTCGCCTAATTCCCGACCAATACCTGACTGCTTAAAACCACCAAACGGTGCAGCTGCGTCAAATACGTCGTAGCAGTTTACCCAAACTGTACCAGCACGAACATTGTTGGCGATCGCATAAGCTTTGGTAATATCCTGAGTCCACACTGCGGCGGCAAGTCCATACATGGTGTTATTTGCCCTTTGAATCACCTCATCAATATCCTTAAATTTGATAATGCTCATCACTGGGCCAAAGATTTCTTCTTGAGCAATCTTCATGTCATCGCGGACATCAGCAAAGACTGTTGGTGCAATAAAGAAACCACGTTCCCCAACTTGAGTACCACCACAGAGGATTTGGGCACCTTCCCGCATTCCCGACTCGATGTAACCCATCACCTTGTTGAATTGCTCTTGATCTACCTGTGGCCCTTGTTCTGTATTAGCATCAAAGGGATTGCCCACAGTCCGCCCTTTAGCTCTTGCTACAGCTTTAGCAACAAATTCGTCATAGCATTTTTCTTCTACAAACAGCCGTGAACCTGCACAGCAGCACTGACCTTGGTTAAAGAATAGCGCTTGATGGACACCTTCAATTGCTAAATCCATATCAGCATCAGCAAAGACGATGTTAGGACTCTTGCCACCTAATTCCAAAGTCACCCGTTTGAGGTTACTTTTGGCAGCAGCTTCCATAATCAGATGTCCTACCTCAGTGGAACCAGTAAACGCCACTTTGTCAACATCCATGTGACGTGCGATCGCCGCCCCAGCCGTTGGGCCGTATCCGGAGAGAATATTCACCACACCCGGCGGAAAGCCAGCCTCAATAATTAACTCACCTACCCGCAGTGCTGATAAAGGTGTTTGTTCAGCCGTCTTCATCACCACAGTATTACCTGTAGCCAAAGCTGGTGCAAGCTTCCAAGCCTGCATTAACAATGGGAAATTCCAGGGGATAATTTGACCAACTACACCCACAGGCTCATGGCGTGTATAGCAGAAATAAGGGCCATTAATCGGAATGGTTTTGCCCTGAACCTTATCCGCCCAACCTGCATAGTAGCGGTAACAACTAATAACTAACCCTAAATCACCCAACGAATTATGTACAGGCTTGCCATTATCTAGAGTTTCCAGCCGTGCTAACTCATCAATATTCTGTTCAATTAAGTCAGCTAGCTTGTAAAGCAACTCACCCCGCTTGGTGGCAGACATCTTGGGCCATTCGCCATCCCTAAAAGCCGTGCGCGCTGCTTGTACAGCTTTTTCCACATCTGGCGCATCTGCTTCTGCTACTGTGCAGATAGCTTCACCTGTAGCTGGGTTAATAGTTTCAAATCGGCGACTACTGACACTTTCCACCCATTCATTATTAATCAGCAGTTGGGTTGAGCCAATTTTGACCTGTTGTTCTGGTACTGTTACTGTAACCATCAGGCGGCCTCCTGAAGCGAAGAGAAAATTTGCTTAAATCTATTAATTATGTTTTCTCGGATACAGCTAGTTTGTAGTTTTCTTTATAAGTTCTTCATTTTTGCTTAACACACGATTTACATATCCCTATCGTTTTGAATTGATGAAAACTTCCTAGGGTAAGAATTGGTCATCAGTAAAAATTCTGTTACCAAAACTGTTACGAGAGCATTGTGAGTAATCAGCTACTTTATGATGATCTGTAGTTAAGCTCCTCACACCACACAAAAAGCCGTGGAACTCTATGTTTCACGGTCTTTTTCTTATTTTTTGTACAGTGACTAATTATTTGTCATCAGTGACACATTAGTGTCGTTATGACAAATTGTTGTCGTTTAAGGTGGAATTTGTATTTTGAGAGTAGCAATGACAAATTCGTGTCATTTACTAAACCAACCTTACTTAGCAGTCTACAACTACAACGCTAACATGACCTCATTTACCCTAAAAAGCTCATTTACGAAAAAATAGCTTTGAATGTAGTGTGAGGAGCTTCTTTCAACCCTCTAATTCTTGTTAGGACTTTTAAAATTTAAAACCACAAGCAGTTCTGACTATTACTGGAAAAATATTTCGAGGATAACCCACCCTGTACTAGGAAGGTTGTTGCCACGAGCGATCGCCTACGCCAGCCATCAGCCAATTGCCTTTCAACCCACCCTGTACTAGGAAGGTTGTTGCCACAAAGGGCGGCTGCTATTTTGATGCGATTAGCTGCTTTCAACCCACCCTGTACTAGGAAGGTTGTTGCCACTACCCTGACTACCGTATTTGATCAATTCCTCAATTCGTTTTCTTTCAACCCACCCTGTACTAGGAAGGTTGTTGCCACCGACCCAGTTTCAAAATATTGTGGGGAAAAGTTTCTAGATGTTCTTAGCGCGGATGTCTCTCAAATTTCTATTTGATCCTCAGTCTCAAGAATCATGTCTTAACTAAAAAACGATGAAATTAAGACTGGACATGCTATTTGGAAATTGCGCGGCTCTCTGAGAAATTTTTCCCAGACTTTAGTCCTTCAAATGAAGAATTGGGGAGGGTTCCCCCTTGGTCGGGGGTGATTCAGTAGCCACTACAGCAGTACATCCGCGCCCTTATTGCTGGGAGCGCACCTGTCCTGTCATAAAGACAGCAGCATCAGGGTGAGCAGCTACCAGGGTCAGAAAGCAAGACTGTATTGCTACAGTCAAACTAACCCTCATTTAACACAGTTCAGAGGCTGCAAGCAGCATGAACTGCGGCGCTATTAATTATTTTATTGTCAAGGTTCAGATATTTGTCAACTTCGCCTAGCTAGACGGTCATGGTAGGCAGAAAATGCTAATTCTTTTGCTTTTTCATTGGGACTGCCGCGAATAGGTTGTTTTGCCTCTTCAATGATGATTCCTGCTTGAGCGGCTTTACTTTGAATGCTTTGAATTAATCTGCCGTAGCTCCAGGAATGAACGTTAACTCGATACTGTTTGGCGTATTTTTGCTGAACTTCTACGGAGCCTGGACATTTTGCTTCGGCTATGGCTTGAATTTCACTTTGGAGAATTTCTCGCATATCCCCTAGCTTAGGCAAAACGATACTGCCAGCTTTATAGGTTTGAGCAATCACAATAATTTCTTTAGCCAATAGTCTGTCTATATGCTGCCCTAACTCAGATGTACCAAATTGATTGGGAGAGAAGCTTTTTTGTGTTTTGTGGCGTTCGTGGGATGATGATCGCTGTTGTCGTCTTTGGCGATTCAGGAGTTCGTAATTGTCGCCAAGTAACTGGCGGATACTCCGATAAGCTATGACTTTACCTGAGATCGCATCCACTACAGCGATAGTTGCAGGTTTTTCTAGCCCCAAGCTTACTCCAACCAAAATGTGTGATTGACCTTGGTACAGAGGTTTACTAGGACGATCAAAGGAATTATTTATGCGGGTCAGTGTTGATTCTTTACGTTTAATAAAAGCAAGTTGTGTGTCGCTGAGGTCACTTTTCTCGTTCATCTTGGTGATGAATTTGGTAATCTCTTCTGCTTTCTCTTGGCGAACTTGTTCTGTTCCTTCAGCAGTCCAAAGACGATTGTCAACACAGCAATAGAGAGTCAATCGATGAAGTTGCCAAGGTTCGCCTTGACCCTCACCTTCTTGCCAAGCTAAACGACCATTTCTGAGGGTGAATAAGCCACTTGAATGCTGATTTTTGCTTTTGCGTTTAGTTTGTTGATCTTTTATAAAACGTTTAAACCAGTGCAGTTGACGACTATCGCAGTAAACTTCAAAAGCTAAATCGCTTAAACCATTGAAGTGAATGCACAATCTACCTTTTTGGTTTGTTGACCAAACTAGATCTTCGTTCGTCTCAAAAACCACAGGAAAAGGGACAGAACTAGATCTGGTTAAGAGAATATCCTGCCAGCGTTTGGCTTGGGCATTATCTTCTGGAACGGTGGTTGTAGCGGTGAAGAGTGTTTGCAACCATTTAGAGTCCGTTAAATCTCGACCTTTAGGAATTCGGCTTGTTAGCTTGTCTGTTAGCCTTTGAATTTGGATTTCTAGCTTACGACGGCGTTGAGCAAATTTTTCGGGGTCTTCTTCTTTGTTATTGAGTTTACAGCCATTTTTCAGCAAGTAGCTGATGGCGCTACGGGTAAGTATGTCATCCGTTTCTTGGTAAGTGTCAAATAATTTATGAGATAAGCTGCGGTTAGGATTGGAAGCAGATGATTTTTTGGATTTTTTAGTTCTTCCCCTTTTAGTTAAAGAAGCATTAGAGTCAGATTCTGGTGTAGCCATTGCCAAAATCTCAGCCGCTTTGTTACTAATTGCGTCTAAACTACAGCCGCTAATTTCTACTAATTCAGCATCGCTGTTGAGCATTTCTATCCAGCGTAATTTGCCATCTAGCTGCTGCTGTAGACGTTTCTGTATAGCGAGCCAAGATTTGTAAATGTAATCCACAACATGAATTGCTGATAGATAGAAACGACTGGGCTGACCTGTAAAGCTAGGGTCAGTTTTCAGGGGTTGGCAAAGTTGGTAAACAACAGTTGACGGCAGTTTGCCATTTTTTCGCCATTTCTCAAAATCTGGATGTTTACTAAGCTGCTCAAGCAGTTCGTTAATTAGGGGTGTGTTTAATTCTGCCATCAACTTCCAGAGTTGTTGACGGGTAGACTCACTAGCAATTAGGCGACATTGAATAGTGATTTGGCTCATAAAAATAAAATACCACAAAAACACATAATGTTATACAAATTACTAATGTGTTTTAGAAGATGCTTCTATAGGATGTTTCTTATGGAAGACAAGTTCTACACAAGCACAGAAGCATCAGAAATTACTCATTGCTCTCGCCGTCAGTTGCAGTATTGGCGAGAGAAAGGAGTTATAGTACCTACGGTTAACAGTAGTGGCAAAGGTCGTAATGTTTACTACTCTAAACCTGATCTACTGGCATTAACAGTAATGGAGCAGTTGCTGTCAATCGGTTTAAATTTTGAGGTTTGCCATGCAGCATTGGTAACACTGCGCGAACGGGAACCTTGGTTATTTGATGAGTCTCTTCCCGAAGAAAAGATGAAGCGACTAATGTTATTAACCACGCGATCGCCTGAACAACCTTTGCTACTGACAGAGTTTGACAAGCAAGTAGCGCTAGAAGCACTTTGTCAAGGACAAACTGTAATACCTTTTTGGTGCGATCGCATTCATCAACAATTAAGAGACAATCTCAAAAGCTTTAGTAGCTAATTTGACGTTGAATATATAGCTTATGTGGTTGCCATATAGCACAATGCTAGAGTTATGTTTGCTGTCACAAACTCCACTATTGAGTCAAGCCGGCAATGATGATACTGATGGCTTAAGATTTCGTGATAATTTCGGGATGAAGCTTATACTCTCTGCTATTGCCGTTATGATGCTCTCCAACAAAATCTTGAAAGGATTCAAAACTTAAACTTTTGCCCATTGCCTTTCCAATTAGCGTCAGCAAATTATTTGCCCGCATATGGAAAAAGACTTCAAAATCATCTCGGCGCAAAGTTTTTGGAGATACAGCGTGCGAGCGCAATATTTCATCAAGTCTTCTAGGTGATGTCCCAGAATGTTCAAACTCTTCTAAATAAACCGAAGGTGCTTTACTACCAATCTTTTTGTTGGTTTTGGCACTTAAAGGAGTACGGTTAATCAAGCAATTATACTTTTTTGGGTCAATGCCTTGCTTGCGACACCACGCCACAGGGAAAATGTGGTGCGAATCTATCTGTTCTTCAAAATAAATCACATCATTGATTTCTTCCCCAGTACACCAATCTATTGCGCCCTCACGTCGTAGTAAAGCAGCTAAACCCTGGTAAACTGCACCGTAACGTTTTCTAACGCTAATCAATCTATCAAAAGAAAAATCCGCTTGCACAATGGTGAGCGGTAGTGAACCACCTGCTAACCATTCTGGTACTTCTATAACGTCTTTTCCGGCTCTTGCCTCATTCCAGCGTGTATATACTTCACCAAACATCCCACACCATAACCAGCGTTCTAGCATAGAACGTATATGAGAAGAACGGGAACGCTCTCCCAAAACAGTAAAAATGGCACTGAGGATGACTAATTGAATCGGGTAAGCTAAATCATCTGCATCAAAGATTTTTTGACTATAAAGGAAACGAGCAGATTCTTCAAAACCCCTAGAAATGGGATCAGCCCATTTTTGATATTCTTCTTTGGTGAGTTTTAGCACTTCAGTGCGATCGCAAGCAACGCCTGGTAATTTATCGGTATTCCAGCCTTTTTTAATAGCTTCTATCCTCTTAGCGTAACTAGCCATCAAGGTAACAGCTTGTACAAAATCAGTACTGCGGAGCTTACGCAATACTTTTAAGGATTGGAAGCGATTTTCGCGCTGTTTCCAGTCATCTCTCAAACTGAAGTCAGCAGAGCAATAGCTGGAACTCATTAAGTCGAAGTAATTAAGGTCACAGCCAGAAGTGTTTGTATCTTCAAAGACTTGGCAAACGGCTTCTTTTGGTAAAGAGTCACGTAGTTGGATCACAGGAATTTGATAATGCTCAAATTTCTTGAGAATTTCCACTTCTAAGGTGTCAATTAGTTCCAGTTTTTGGGGATCGTATTGCCAATATTTAGAGAATTTACTCCGCCATTCCGAAAAAAAGAAAACTTTAGATAAGGGAAACAATAGTGATTGATATTCCTTTTCAGGAGTAGAGCAGTCAATCAATCCACCCGTGAAGGTGCGCGTAATTTTGCATTCGGGTAAGGCAATTATTGCACTATGGCGATCGCCTGAGGGATCGAGGCATTTTTCGATATGCAGGTAGTACCACTTTTTGATAGTTTTCTGGCTTTTTTGGTCTTTGATGATGACTGGTTGCTCAGACAGTAACACCATAAATGCAGTTGTCAGGCGTTGCTGGCCATCCATAATTAACAAGTTTGGCGGCTGATTTTCTGGTGTTAATACCCCATCAATAAGCCGTGGTTTAAATTGTCGGGCTTGATTGCTTTGCTGAAGCATCATGACTGCGCCAATTGGGTAAGCCAAAGATATGCTGGCAAGCAGACGACGCACATGAGTATCATCCCAAACCCAATCCCGTTGGAAATCTGGCAGTTGGATGCGTCCAGTTTTAATGTCTTTCATCACATCAAGCAGAAAATATTTGGTGATGTCAAAGGTAGAGATTGAGTTCATTTGATGTTCTGTCATTTTTGTCATCAACAAGGATGCGGCTGTTCATAACAGTGAGTACGTCTTCCCGTCAGCCTAAGATTACCCTTGTAGACAGAGCAAGGGGTTTTTGGGGCAATTGGTCGTGAGTCGCGATCGCTTTGGCTTATTCTTGAGGAAAGTCTGGAGGTAAAGTCACAATTCCTTTTGCAACAAGCTGTCTAAATTGGTTGATTAGATCTGCTTGCCGCAATATGCGGGTAACGTATTTAGGTCGGTGGCGAAACTCTGTTCCCCAATCCTTAACGGTTTTTGGACTAGTACCTGTAACTTGCGCGATCGCATTGATGCAGGCTTTGCGATAATTGCGGCCTGGTTCCTGATTTACCCAACGGCGACAATACTCCGTAGGTTCAAGGGGCAACTGACGGAGTATATCAATTGGATGATTATTCTGATGGGAGGTTCTCCCAGTCTGCATCTTCGGTCTTTGTGAGTCAGATTAAGCCAGCAGAGGCAGGGAGTATTAGGAAATGCCAATGAGCTAACCTGTTACTCTCAGAAATCCTGTGCTTGCTGAACCCAAGTTAGAAAATATCTGCTCACAGTACAAGTATTTTACTCACGAATCACGAGTAAATTATTTTTGAGGATAATCAGGAGGTAAGACTATTTTTCTAATTTGGTTAAGCATATCTGCCATGCGTAGTATATGCACTACATAGTTAGGTCGCCTCTCAAAGTTTTGTCCCCAATTCCCTATAGTCCTTTCACTTAACCCGGTTGCTTCAGCTAGAGCAGCAATACAGGCTTTTCTGTATCCCCGTTCGTCCGAGGACATCTCAACCCATCGTTGGCAGTATTCCAAAGGCTCCAAAGGCAAGTCACTGAGTACATCGATTCTATATTCAGTTGTCTGGGGATTCCTGTCTATTACCTGCTTTGTTCTTGGACTCACTTATACTCACGATTCGTGACTATTTTATCAATATTATGAGTCACGATGTGTGTGGAAAGCCGTGCGATGCCTGCGGTGGGCTACGCCAACGCATTCATCAACAATTAAGGGACAATCTTAAAAGCTTTAGTAGCTAATTTGACGTTGAATATATAGGTTCGGTGGTTGCCATATATCAAAATGCTAGATTCATACTTAACAACAGGCAATGATGGGGCATACAATTATACTGCGCCTCTCTAAATCGAAAGCCGACCCTTTTATGTCAGAAGCAATTGACAAGAAATCTTTGAGTGAACGTGATATCTGTACCAAATTTATTACACCTGCTTTGACTAATCAGGGATGGGATATCAACACTCAGATTCGAGAGGAAGTGACGCTGACAAAGGGTCGGGTGATTGTTAGGGGTAAGCTTGCTAGTCGAGGTGAGCAGAAACGTGCTGATTATTTGCTGTATCACAAGCCAGGTGTACCACTGGCTGTAATTGAAGCGAAAGATAATAATCACTCTGTTAGCGCGGGAATGCAGCAGGCGATCGCAACTGGTGAATTAATTGATGTACCATTCATCTTTAGCTCGAATGGCGACGCTTTTATGATGTGCGATCGCACGATTAGCGCAGGACAGCGAGAACGGGAAATTCCCCTCAATCAGTTCCCGACACCGCAGGAACTTTGGCAAAAATATTGTGATTGGAAGGGAATTGACTCACAGATTCAGCCGATTGTGGCTCAAGATTACTATCCCAGTCCTGATAAAAAACAGCCACGCTATTATCAACAGATTGCCATTAACCGGACAATTGAAGCGATAGCTAAAGGAGAAAACCGCATTCTGTTAGTGATGGCGACGGGTACAGGTAAGACTTTTACAGCTTTTCAAATTATTTGGCGGTTGTGGAAGTCAGGGGCGAAAAAGCGTATCCTGTTTTTGGCAGATCGGAATATTTTGGTTGATCAAACTAGAGTCAATGACTTTAAACCCTTTGGCGCAAGAATGACCAAAATTAAACAGCGACAGGTAGATAAATCTTATGAAATTTATCTCTCGCTGTATCAAGCGGTAACGGGAAATGAAGAGGCGAAAAATATTTATCGCCAATTTTCACCAGATTTTTTTGACTTAATTATTATAGATGAGTGCCATCGGGGAAGCGCGGATGAGGATTCGGCATGGCGAGAGATTTTGGAATATTTTAGAAATGCTACGCAGATTGGCTTGACAGCTACCCCAAGGGAAACAGAAGAAGTTTCTAATATTAATTATTTTGGTGAATCAGTTTTTACCTATTCGCTCAAACAAGGGATTGAAGATGGTTTTTTAGCTCCCTACAAAGTAATTCGTATTGACTTCGATCAAGACTTGAGTGGATGGAAACCGAAGCCAGGACAAAGGGATAAATATGGTAAAGAAATTCCCGACCAAGTATTTAATCAGCGAGATTTTGATAGAACTCTGGTTTTAGAGAAGCGTACCGAGTTAGTTGCACGGATTATTTCTGATTATCTCAAATCAAGCGATCGCTTTGCCAAAACTATCGTTTTTTGTGAGACGACTGACCACGCAGAACGGATGCGGGTGGCGTTGGTGAATGAAAATGCTGATTTGGTGGCGGAGAATAGCCGCTACATTATGCGAATTACTGGGGATGATGCTCAGGGTAAGGCAGAATTGGATAATTTCATTGACCCTGAAAGTAAATATCCCACGATTGTTACTACCTCTGAGTTGCTGACGACGGGTGTTGATGCTAAAACCTGCAAATTGATTGTTTTAGACCAGCGCATCCTGTCAATGACCAAGTTTAAGCAAATTATTGGTCGCGGGACTCGCATTGATGAAGACTATGGCAAAATGTTCTTCACAATTATGGACTTTAAAAAAGCGACAGAGTTATTTGCTGACCCTGATTTTGATGGCGATCCTGTACAAATTTATCAGCCTAAGCCAGTTGATCCAATTGTTCCGCCTGATGCTGGAGACGATGAGGTAGTTGAGGTAGTTATAGATGATGGCGAGATTAGCCGCAAGCAAACGCGGGATAGGTATGTAATTGCAGACGAAGAGGTGTCTGTTGCTTTTATTCGAGAGCAATACTACGGCAAAGACGGTAAGTTGATTACGGAATCGATAAAAGACTATACTCGCAAAACAGTTAGTCAGGAGTACGCCTCATTAGATGCGTTCTTGAAGAAATGGCACTCTACGGAGCAGAAGCAGGCTATTATCCAAGAGTTACAAGAACTGGGTGTGCCTTTGGAAGCGTTAGAAAAAGAGATTGGTAAGGATTTTGATCCCTTAGATTTGATTTGTCATGTTGTCTTTGACCAACCGCCACTAACACGCAGAGAAAGAGCAAACAATGTCCGCAAGCGTAACTACTTTAGCAACTATGGCGAACAAGCTAGAACGGTTTTAAATGCTTTGTTGGATAAGTATGCTGATGAGGGGATTGAAGATATTGAAAGTTTGGATGTGTTGAAAGTTAAACCAATCAGCGATTTAGGCACTCCTTTAGAGTTAATTAGTATTTTTGGTGGTAAGCAAGGTTACTTACAAGCTTTGTCAGTTCTCAAGTCAGAACTATATCGAGTATCTTGATAACCTTAAACTACATTTTTACTAGAAAGAATTTTACTTAAATCAGTAATCAAAAACCCTGGTGGATGGCTAGCTCAAGTCATATTAGAGGGATGACCGCCAAATCAACCCCTTGGAGGCAAGCACCCAGCATACTTATTTGTTAAGCTGTATAAATTAGCACAAAAGCAGAGAATTGTTATTGGAAGTAGACAGTAAAAAGATGAATCTCTTCGGGTTTAAGACACAACTAAAAAATAGATTTTATTTGAGGGATTTTCTTTAAAATTGACTCTTGAATATTTATGCTCAAGAAGCAGATAATATTACTGTATTTTTTTTCGTAAATAATTTATATTTAGTGAAACAGAGCCAACTATTTGTGCTTCCTCGTTTTGTTCAGGTGGAATAGCTATTTTAAATGTATAATATCCTGGAGAGGATATAGGAATTCCATTGAAATGAAATACAGTTATATTGCTAATAGAACCTTCAGAAAATTTCAGAGAATGGGTTGCTTGTAATAGAATTTGATCAGAAGGAGAACGTAAAGTTAGGATAAAAGAGTCTAAATCACTCTCTTGATTCATTCTTTCCCAAGAAACCACAAGGTCAAAGTCTATAGGAAAAAAAAACTCATTTGGTGCATCTATAATAGGAAGTTCTATTTCTTGTAATATCTCGATTAAACTAAAATTATCAGTTTCAGCATTTAGAATTGCTTGCCCACAAATAATTGCCCAAAGAAATTTAGCCATTAAAAATTACCTTACTTTTGCTTTGAATCTAGCCATACAAAAAAACATCATTCTCTACTTATACTTTCCCTTTATGAATGCCTTATTACTGAATGTAGAGACGTTATATATATAGCGTCTCTACATAATTTGTTTTGCACAATCTCATATTAGTATTAACTATAAGTATAAATTCCAATATTTTTAGCGTTCTGAATACTTCTAGCAATACCCAATTCATATACGAACAGCTTTTGACTAGGTTTTTTTTCTATTGGTACAGAAGCGTTCGTAGGAGTTAAAATGGCAAACGAATAATTATAAACCGTTACACTCGCTTTATTAGAAACATTCTTGGCACTACAAAATTGAATTTCTTCATGACTAAAGTCTGGAGAAATACTTTTAGATTCAAAAGTTATCTTTTCTTTCTCTAGCGAGCTTGTTTTTTTACCTCGTAAAAGATAAGAGGCTAGCTTTCTTGTCCACCAACTATTTCTTGCTCCTAAGGCAAAAGAAGCGGCAGTCTGAGCTAATTCCAAATTGATTAAGCTTAAAACATAAAGATAAACAGCTATTGCTGTATCCCAAGGATTATCGTATGTCTCATCAATTTTTTCTTGAGATAAATTTGCAACTCTTTTTAATAAATCCCAACAATTCTGAGGAGAATCCAGTAATTCTCTAATCAGATTTTGAAATTCACTTTGCTCATGCAATATATTGCAGAATACATCAAAGCTACTAGCAAGACCTAGTAAGGTTGAAAATTGGATAGATTCTATCTTTTCCAACAAATCATGTCTCATTTTACTAACTTCCTATCTGTCCAGAATTCATAATTTTTGCCGTATTGATATGGTACTTCTTCTAATAGATGTAAGTATTCACCATCAAATCCCCATTGACTTAAAATAGTAATCTTGAACATTGCATTTCTAATGTCAGACTCTTTGTTGAACACAATACCAATATGTGTATATTGTTGATTATGTTTATATATTACCAAATCTCCAACTTCAACGTCCTTTATATCACACAAAAACTGATATTCATCATCTTGCAATATTTTACTTACTTCTTCTATATCAATACAGGTACGTCTGACACCAAATACTAAACCGACACAATTATAAGTACCTGATAGTGACCTTGTTTTTATATTTGCAAACTTTGATTTCCATATTTCCTCTGCTGCCTTTAGTGAATCTGGATGACGTTCTTTTCTTTTTTCGTTTGGGATATTATTCCCTTTTTTTGTAGATAGTTTTATTGAGTCATGGTTATCTACTTCACCTAAGCCTATAATTAACGGATACCTCATCGCTCTATTGAGATTAGATAGTATCTAAGATTTTATTTTACCTCCTTTATGTAATAAAAATCACTGTAAATTCCCTAGTTTTAATATAGTACATACGTTCTATTCGGTTAGTTTTGACAAGTCAAACATAACCTGTATACTACAATTTTATACTGAAAAAGCAAGACATTAATCACACCTAAGGCGTAGTACATTCGTTTATAATACTGATGTTTGCTTGACTGAAAATTATAAAGTATATGAACTACAATTCATATATACAAAATAAAATAGATTTATTCCGTAAAGTAAATAACTCAAACATCATATTTAAATAAATTTAAAATAAAGTTTTTTATTTACTTACAGACATATTGCAGTATCAAAAGTATAAAATTTACATTTAAACATTATATATACATAAAGCATTAATAATAAAAACCAAAACACAAATAATAAGAACCAAAATACAAATTTAATTAAAATAGAATTTTATTTCTTTTATTATTTTAGCTTTAAGTTAGCTTGCGTTAGGTATTAGCCTAAACTAGGAGTTAGACAGGTCTTCAAAATTTAGAAGCATCTTTTGGAGATGAATTTTCGTTAAGCATCTATCCCAGTGAAAATCTTGCACAAAAAATAGTGATAAAACTTTTGGCAAGAACGAATATCAGGCGTATGAACGCGATATGATATCCCTTCTAGGTTAATTGTGCCAATCGGCGATCGCAGTCTCATATTATGTCAATCAGCACTACAATTAAGACTATTCAAGATATCATGCGGAAAGATGCGGGCGTTGATGGTGACGCGCAACGCATTAACCAGTTAGTTTGGATGATATTCCTCAAAGTTTTTGATGCCCGTGAAGAAGAATATGAACTGTTAGAAGATAATTATAAATCTCCGATTCCTGAAGGATTGCGTTGGCGGAATTGGGCAGCAGATTCTGAAGGTATCACGGGAGATGGTTTACTAGATTTTGTCGATAATGCTTTATTTAAAACTCTCAAAGAACTGAGAACTACGGCAACTGATGCCCGTGGGCAGATGATTGGTAAGGTGTTTGAGGATGCTTACAACTATATGAAAAATGGCACTCTCATCCGCCAAGTAATTAATAAGCTCAATGAAGTTGATTTTAATAAAAAAGACCAGAAAAAACAGTTTAGCGAAATTTACGAGAAAATTCTCAAAGATTTGCAGAGTGCGGGAAATGCGGGAGAATATTATACTCCCCGTGCGGTGACAAAGTTTATTGTCGATAGAATCAAGCCGCAATTAGGCGAAATTGTATTTGATCCAGCTTGCGGTACAGGTGGCTTTTTAACAGCAGCTATTGATTACATTCGCCAACATTTTCAAAGTGCTGATGTTCCAGAAATTTTGCAACGGACGATTCGCGGGACTGAGAAAAAGCCGTTACCTTTTAACCTTTGTGTCACGAATCTGATTTTACATGGTATTGATGTGCCGTCAGCAGAACATGATAATACTTTGGCACGACCATTGCGCGATTACAGTCCTCACGAACGGGTGGATGTAATTATCACTAATCCGCCTTTTGGTGGGATGGAAGAAGATGGAATTGAGGACAATTTTCCCGCTACCTTCCGCACACGAGAAACGGCAGATTTATTTCTGGTGCTGATTGCTCATTTACTCAAAGAAGGCGGTAGAGGGGCGATAGTTTTACCAGATGGTACGCTGTTTGGCGAAGGTGTGAAAACGCGGATTAAAGAAAAACTGCTGCAAGACTGCAATCTCCATACAATTGTGCGCTTACCAAATGGTGTATTTAATCCCTACACAGGTATTAAAACTAATCTGCTATTTTTCACCAAAGGCGAACCAACAGAAACGATTTGGTATTATGAACACCCTTATCCAGCAGGTTATAAATCATACTCGAAAACTAAACCAATTCGTTTTGAGGAGTTTGCACCGGAGCAAGAATGGTGGGATAACCGCGAGGAAAATGAATTTGCTTGGAAAGTTTCAATTGCAGATTTGAAGGCGAATAATTACAACCTAGATATTAAAAATCCTCACAAAGTTGATGTAGAACACGCTGATTTAGATGAGATGTTAGCAGAGCATCAAAAACTCATGGCAGAGTTGGGTGAGGTGCGGAGTAAGTTGAAATTTGAATTAATGGAAGCGTTGGAGAGAGACGAGTGATAAAAAAATGCAGTTAGAATTGATTTATGTTCTCCATATAAGAGGAATTAAATATGCTAAATGCTGTTGAATTTCAAGCAAAGATTCAAAACGGTTTAATTCAGATTCCTGATGAGTACAAACAGGAACTCAGTGAAGGAGATGATATTAAGGTAATTGTTTTAGTAAAGCAAAAGTCATCTCGAAAAAGAGACATAATTGATGAATTGACAGAGAACCCTGTGCAGGTGAATGGATTTCTCAGCCGTGAAGAAATTTATAATCGCTAATTATGACATCTGGTGCATCATTCGTTGATACAAATGTTTGGCTTTATCGGTTGTTTGACGACCAAAAAATAAAAGTTGCAGAAAGAGAAAGAAAGCGTAATATTGCTATTTCTATTACAGACGCTGAAGGAATAGTTATCAGTACACAGGTTGTCAATGAGGTTTCTAGCAATTTACTGAAAAAAGCAGCTTTTAATGAGGAGCAAGTGAAAGCTGTGATTCAGTCACTTTATCGTCGCTGCACTGTGGTAGAGTTTAACCTAACTATTTTTGAATCTGCTTCTAACCTCCGCAGTCGATTTAATTTCTCTTTTTGGGATAGTTTAATTGTTGCTTGTGCTTTAGCTGCGGGAGCAGGTATTCTCTATTCTGAAGATATGCAGGATGGGTTAGTGGTAGATAGTCAATTACAAATTGTGAATCCATTTAAATGAAAGTAGATACATTTTTTCAAAATTTTGAATTATTAACTGATGCGCCAAATGCAGTGGTAAAGCTACGTGAGTTGATTCTGCAATTGGCTGTGAGAGGTAAGCTGGTTACTCAAAAGGATGATAATGAGCCTGCATCATTTTTATTAGAAAAAATTGAGATTGAAAAAAAGAAATTAATTAAGTCAAAAAAAATTAAGAGAATTGAAACATTACCTATTAATAAAGATATTAGTTTTTTATTTAAACTTTCTAAAAAATGGGCATTGATTAGGCTAGGAGATTTGGTTGAAAAATTGGGCGCTGGGAGTACACCTTTAGGTGGTAAAAATGTTTATGTTGACGATGGGATTAAATTTTTACGTTCACAAAATGTATGGAATGATGGTCTAAACCTCGATGAAGTTGCATATATAACATCTGAAATTCATCAAAAAATGTCTGGTACAGTTGTAGAAGCAGGTGATATTCTCCTCAATATTACCGGAGCATCTATTGGAAGATGTGCAGTAGTCCCAGATGATTTTGATGAAGGCAATGTAAGCCAGCACGTTTCAATTATTAGATTAATCAATAAAGATTTACGGTATTATCTACACCTTTGTCTTATTTCTTCTTTGATTCAAAATCAAATTATGGAAGTGCAAGTAGGAATATCCCGTGAAGGTCTGAGTATGAATAGGCTAAAAGACTTTCTGATTCCAGTTCCACCACTTGCAGAACAAAAACGGATTGTAGAGAAGTGCGATCGCCTGCTTTCCATCTGCGACGAAATCGAAAAACGGCAGCAGCAAAGGCAGGAGAGCATTTTGAGGATGAATGAGAGTGCGATCGCTCAACTCCTCTCCTCCCAAAATGCCGAAGAGTTCCGCCAACACTGGCAGCGCATTTGCAATAATTTTGATTTACTCTACAGCATTCCTGAAACAATTCCTAAACTGCGTCAGGCGATTTTACAATTGGCAGTGCAGGGTAAGCTTGTGCGTCAAAATCCAAATGATGAATCAGCGTCATTTTTATTGAAAAATATTCAATATGAGAAAGAAAAACTGATTGAAAGCAAACAAATTAAACAAGAGAAAGCTTTACCTAAGATGGAACAAGATATTGTCCCATTTGTAATTCCCGATGGGTGGGAATGGTGCTATCTTTCTGATATATCAAAGAAAATCACAGACGGAGAACACCTGACTCCTCAAAGGTCTACTAGCGGTTATTATCTCCTATCAGCTAGAAATGTTAGAGACGAAGGAATTGCTTTAGATGACGTTGATTACGTTCCTGAAGATGAATTTGTAAGAATTAGAAAAAGATGCGATCCAGATAAAGGAGACATTCTTATCTCTTGCTCAGGAAGTGTTGGCAGAGTAGCAACTGTAGATAAAGATGAAACTTATGTAATGGTGAGAAGTGCTGCTTTAGTCAAGCCATTTCAAGCTTATGTAATTAGTGAATTTCTTGCCTATACTCTGAGATCCTTACTAGTGCAAAATCAAATAATAGAAAAATCCAAAGCATCAGCACAAGCAAACCTTTTCCTGGGAAAGATTAAGGAAATCAAAATTGTCCTTCCTCCTCTTGCTGAACAAAAACGCATTGTAGAGAAGTGCGATCGCCTGATGTCTCTTTGCGATACCCTAGAAGCCAAATTGAAACAAGGACGAGACAGTAGCGAGAAACTGATGGAAGTCGCAGCAAAGCAAGTTTTAACAGCCTGATAACCTTCTAGCGTTTCCCATTCAATTAGCTTGCAGGCGATCGCTGAATACTGTTAACTCAAATTGTAGAAAACTGCGATCGCACTCAAATACCGACCACAAGCGAAACCAGAGAAGCGAAATCACTGGGGATCGCTTTTTGCCATCGGTGATGAAGGGTGGAAAGGCTCAAAAGTCTTCACCTGGGCAAATGAGCCTGCCTTGGAACCAGCAGAGGGTGACAGAATCTACGGAGGTGCATGAGGTAGCAGCAAAATTCATTGCGGCAAACTGCTATATCCCCCTAGTGCCTGGTATCGAATTTATGAAATGTTGATTACTAGGTAGAAACTTAGCTTGTAAAAACATTTACCAACTTCTGAAAGCCTTAAATGTTAGACTTTACAAGTCTCTGCGCGAGAGAAGAAAATTGTTAAATCCGGCACGGGAGACATCCCTCCACCCTCCAATACAAACTCGTGCTTCACAAGGGTAATAAAAGGAAAACTACGCCCACACCACCAGGAATATCTAGCATAAATTAATATAGGTAACATCCCCAGATGATCTCCGTGAGTCATGTCGGTTATTGGCACGATTTCATTATAGCTCTGGTACGAATCTCCTTTTCTCCAACCTACGCGATCGCAAAACTGTTCCCAAACCTCTTGTTTATACTGTTGAGTCCCTCCCAGCAGATGGTAAATTTCACTCTGGATGCTGATGCCAAATTTATTGTTACTATTTTCAAGCCAGAGTCGATTAATTTCCTTAAGAATTTCACAGGGGAAATTATTCAGCAGATCCTCCCAATCTTTATAGTTTTCTTTAAGAATGACTTGTTTAACCATGACTTGGTAAAAAATCCAAGCAGTTTCCTCATCTGCCTCTTTCCACTGTTCTTGCTGTAGATATTCTTTCAATTGTGTGCATAGTCCACCATTCACCAAGTCATCACTACATTTTCTCAATTCTCCTTTAAAAGCTGAATCGGCATATAGGTTATATTCAACTACCAACATCTGAGAGAAGCCTTGCCTGAATCGTTGAGGATTTTGTTTATTGGCGAATTTCAATCGAAAAATTTCTTGCCATTTTTCTTCACTTCTATTTTCTTTATTCCCCCACAACTGATGTAATTGTTCATGAGCTTTCTGGTAGAGACAATAGACTTCTGGCGCTTCAGGAAGGCGGATATTGGGGATAATGTGAGGTATAATGCGGGAGACTCGATAAAGTCGATTTGATTCTTCTGGTTCGGGACTGACTTCTATAAGCCCTAATTCAATCGCTCGACTCAACTGTTTTTTGTAGTCAGAGGTAGACTCACAAACTGCTGATAATGCGGTCATGGGGACGGGAATTTCAAATACCAAACATCGGCTGAGTATTCGCTCAATGTCTTGGTCAAGCTGCTCGTATAACTCTTCCCAAATTATTCTTCCCTGCCATTCAGTAGGATTTGCTTCAAGTTGAGTGAGTTTTGTTTCTGCATCTTCTCCTAACAACACCTCATCATTTAACCATTCCAACAACCGAGGATTACCATCAGCCAAAATTTTGGCTCGCTCAATTAAATTTAGAGAAATTTCTTCGGAATTAAAAGCTTTTAATCGTCTCAGTTTTTTCTGTAAATCCGATTTGCGGAAGGATTCTAGAGGTTGTTTATAGAATAATTCATCCAAGTCTGATTCAAAGTCATAACGACAGGTAATAATAATACGGTTGTCGGCATTATTCTCTTTAATTGCCCATACTAATGACTTCAATATTTCGGCTACTTGAGTTTTGAGAATATACCTTCCTTGACGATGTTCTAAATTCCACTCAAAGTCATCAAATACCAGCAAAAAAGGTTTCTCCCCAAATTGGTTCAACTCCGTGAACACATCTCTTAATCGGTATTTCAGTTCCTCTTTGCCTTCCCTGAGTGCTGTCCGTAGTTCTGCATTCCTCAGTTTATCTGCTAGCTTACTCACAAAACTAGGTTCATCAATTTGTCGCCACCAAATGATTTTTTCACTTTCAGATAAGCGATCGCACAATCTCGCAGCAATGGTACTTTTTCCTAATCCTCCCATGCCATGAATTAACACCCCAATCTTTTCTGAATAGGGCTTGAGTACCCGCAGACAGTTTTGTAACTGGTGACGACGACCAACAAAAGTTTCACGGGTGGCAACTCTAAGTTTCTTCTCTGGGTCTAAAAACTCTTGAGCAACAGAAGTACGAGGTACGGGTTTACGTCCGCGCTTGACCAACGCACCCGGTAGGGTTTCTGCCACATACAAGCGCAACAAATGCCAATCTCGTGCTTGATTTTTTAGCAGTACTTGATAAGCGATCGCAATTGCTTCTGTAAGCGTCTTTCCGGCTGACAATTCCTGGTACAAGGCAGCAGCAGTAGCGATGGCATCAGTATCCAACACTCGTTGACCCCAACCGATAACAGCAGTTGCACCTTGCTTTAGTAATGCCTCTGCCATTGATGGTACTGCACCAGCGTTACTTGAGTATCCAGTATTACAACCAGAAAGGAAAATTAGCTTGGGCAGTTGGAATTGCAATTCTGTAGCGATGTCTTCTGCACTGCTATATTCTGCTTCTCCCAATTCCGTCTCAGTGATAAAACGTGGTTCCCTATCCCGAAACGTAGCATGACCTGTCAGGTGGATAACATCAAAGTAACTCTTCTCGTAATCATCCACCAAATAACCCAACTCTTTTAGGCAACCACTTTCTTCCACTATCAACGATAAGGGTTGACGCTTCGTTGCTGCTAAAATTTTGGCTTCTTCTGCCTCAAAATCCAGTTCCGGTTCGATTCGCAATGGGGAAGTTGCCATAAACAGAACATTTAATGCCCGATTTGCTGGCTGATCTTCCGGTGTCAGTTGTTTAGAATCATCATCCTTTACCCACCGGATGGGAATAATCGGAAAAGGTCGCCGATTCAGCAAAAAATCTGTACTATCGTGCAGTATTTCCCACGGTAAATGGGCGAGTTTTTCAGTTGCAGCAATAGCAAGAACGATACCCTCACGCTTATGCTGGGAAATAGCACTTTGAAAAATGCGATCGCTGCCGTCTAACCAGTTATAAAGTGCTTGCCCAGTCTTAGCATAGTCTTCGGGCAGTCTGGTGTAATAGTCTGTTTCTACCTTTTCAATCAACTCAGTGATTTCTGCCAGGGGTAGCTGACGAGACTGGCAATTATTGGGATTATCCCAGAATAAACGCAACTGAGCGTAGCGATCGCCCACGAGTTTCAGGTCAAGGTGGAGAATCTTCATTACTACTTGTAGTTTTCTAGAATCTCCTTGATTTGCTCTACTGTTGCGTCTTTGAGCAGTAATCGCCGATTATCATCAGTAACAATTAAAACTTTCTCAATCCTGGCACCCGTTGGGTCGTGTAAAGACTTTTGATTCTTCTCCTTCCACTTGTGAATGCTCTCTGCAATGGTCAATGTTCCACTCACAATTCCCACAATCGTGGCTATGGTGGCTAGGGTTCCTTCCCGTTCGACTTCTTCAATGGTTTGATAGCTTCCTTCTAATCCCTCAATTGCTAAAAGTTCTTCTGTAGCTCTTACTGCATCTCGTCCTTGGATTTCAATTTTCATATTGCTAAATTTTTAAATAAAAACTTCAAAGAGAAAATTCAGTTAAATGGCGCTTATATTTTTACTTGAAGTAGAGGATGTTAGAAACTGTTTAACAAAATAACACAAGGTTCACACCCCACCTTGGCATCTATCTAAAATTTTTACATTCCTTGGGAATGCGCCATCTCTCTGCGAATATCTCAAGGATGTACAGCATACATCACAAGCACCACATAACCAAAGTCTCCTAACAGATAGGCAGAAATTAGACACTCGCTACTCGCGCTTCTTTAACAAATTACGAATTACTGTGGTGTAATAGTCCCGTCATTCTGAGCTTGTTTAATCGCTCGTTTCAAAATTAACACCGCCATTTGAGACAAAGAACGTTCCTCTGCATCAGCCAATTTTTGCAGGGCTTCTTTATCTTTTTCTTCCATGTAAATAGTTACAGTTACTTTTCCCATGCGATCATCATAAGCCAATTAGTGTGTTTTTATATTTAACACATAAAAACACACTAATTAACACAAAAATACTTCATTATTGCGTATAATTACTTATAAGTCAAAAGCCAGCCATCAACTTTCTCAGGGCGGATGCTGGCTTTTGGCCCCCCTATCACAGGAGACATATACAATGTTAAAGCCTGTTAGCTACAAAACAGATGAACACAGAGCTTATCAACAAGCTTTAGATGATTTCGGCATCACAGAATTACTAGCAAAGCTCAAAAACTACTCTGATGCAGACTTTGATAGCACTTGGATGCAACTCCAGCAGCAAGAAATAGAAACTCTAGCTGCGATTCTGATTTCTCAGTTGACTCATAGCATCAATGGTAAATTGATTGCTGCTTATCTCAATCTCATCCGGCACAATCACCAAGATATAGTCCCAGGCTTGATTAACCTGAAATACCCAGACGCATCTATTGAGCTTCCCGCTAACTTTCCTGATGTAGCCAAGACACCCAGATTTTTATATGGCGATCGCTTGCGTTGGCTCTCTACTGAAAGCGATACTGACTGGGGTATTGTCATTGGTCGATTTTATAGCTTTGCAAGCGATCGCTGCTGGAGTTGGTGTTACCTGATTTGGTTGAGCAAAGATAGCCCCAGTGCAGCTTGGATATCTGCCGATATTGCATGGGAAGAAGATTTAGAACCCATTAGCGAGGAGACATACTAATGAATCCTCATCCACTCAAGCAGCGAGAGCAAGATTTGATGCAATTCTACAGTTATTGCCAGTTGGGAATGACTCCCAAGCAGTTTTACACCAAGTGGCAGGTGAACTACGAAGAAATGGCGCAGATTTGCGATCGTTCCCTGTCCACGTGCGACGCTGGTTTGCTAGAGGTAAAAACTACCGCCGCCCCATGCCAGCCGATTTACACCACCTTGCACTGATGAACTTTCTACTGGAACACTTTGAGGAGATTCCCGAAGAACTGTTGTAGAAACTGTGTTTTACAGACGAAAGTGAGTAGAAACTGCATCTAATTTCAATATCAAAATGATATTTCTTGCCAGCCCGTGTCTCCGTAGGCTGGCTTTTGTCTTGGAATTTACAGATATTACCAGGAGAACTTCATGACTTACCTTGAAAAGCTCAGTCCTTGGTGTATAGTCCGGCTTTTACCTAATATGCAGAACCAGATTGTCGCTCGTTTTCGTCGCCGCAGCGATGCCGAAGCTCATTTACAAGTTTTGCGCCGACTCATCCCTGGTGTGAGTTTTACAATCATTTTCAATGTAGAGGTAGAGCAACAAGATTTGACTACTGTAAAGTGAGTAGCGATGCCTGCGGCGGGCTACGCCAACGCATCCTCTTTTTACCTGAAACTGGCAATGGGCGATCGCATTCATCAATGATTGAGAGAGAATCTTAAAAACTTCAGTAACTAGTTTTTTGTTGAATTTAATTTTATAGATGTAGGGTATGCGATCATCGTTGACAACACATCACCAATCTAGGGCGCTGGTGTTAAATTTTTCACGCACTATAATAGTGTGATCTCTCACGTCCTTACCTATGAACCAACAGCGTCAGCAAGCCTATTTCAACCTCATTCAAAACCTGTTGAATTGCCATAGCAACGATGAAGTCGGAGAGATTTTAGCAGGAAACCAAGAATTAGTGGATGTTGGCTTCTTGCAGACGTTAGAAGCAGAGACGGAGATGTTTTTGCAGCGGGGACATGAGAATACAGCGAATTGGTTGCGAAATTTAACGATTCAACTAAGGGCAGTATTAAATCTAGATGCTACATTAGCTTTGCAATCTCTCAGTGAAGAGGAAATAGAGGTATATTTCCAATTCTTGATAGAAGTACTACAAGCAACCGCAGAAAGCGGGGGTAACGCGCAAGCTGTTTACCCCCTGCTGGCGAAGAATACAGACAAACTTGATGGAGTGTTAGCAGAAGTCTTACTCCACTGGGGGACAAATGCAATAGAAGAAGGAGAAGTAGATGAGACGAACCTAGCGTCAGTTATTTTTGTATTTAGCACTCTAATAATGGAATTCCCCTTGGGTGATAAAGCCAGCAATATAGAAATTGCGATCGCGGGATATGAAGTCACCTTGACAATCTACACTCAGAAAGATTTTCCACAAGACTGGGCAAACACGCAAAATAATCTTGGTACTGCCTATATTAATAGAATCAGAGGGGAGCGGGCTGATAATTTAGAGCAGGCTATTGTGTATTTGCAAGCAGCTTTGAGAATTTATACTGTTGACACTTTTCCTTATGAGTGGACAAAGGCGCAAAATAATCTCGGTGCTGCTTATGTGAATAGAATCAAAGGGGAGCGGGCTGATAATTTAGAGCAAGCTATTGCTTTTTTGCAATCAACTTTGAAAGTTTATACTGTTGATACTTTCCCCTATGAATGGGCAACGACCCAAAATAACCTTGGTGAAGTTTATCGTAACAGAATCAGAGGGGAGCGGGCTGATAATTCAGAGCAAGCTATTGCTTGTTTGCAAGCAGCTTTAAAAGTTTATACTATTGACGCTTTTCCCTATGAATGGGCAAGTGTGCAAAATAATCTAGGTGCTGCTTACTGTGAAAGAATCAGAGGGGAGCGGGCTGATAATTTAGAGCAAGCTATTGCTTGTTTAAAATCAGTGTTGAAGATTTACACTGTTGACACTTTCCCTTATAATTGGGCAGCCACCCAAAATATTCTTGCTACTGCTTATAACAACAGAATAAGAGGAGAGCGATCTGATAATTTAGAGCAAGCTATTGCTTGTTTAGAAGCAGCACTGAAAGTTTATACTTTTGAAGCCTTTCCCTATGATTGGGCAAAGTCGCAAAATATTCTTGGTAATGCTTATAGTAACAGAATTAAAGGGGAGCGATCTGATAATTTAGAGCAAGCTATTGCTTGTTTGCAAGCAGCTTTAAAAGTTTATACTATTGATGCTTTTCCCTATGATTGGGCAGCAACACAAAATACTCTTGCTAATGCTTATAGTCACAGAATTAGAGGGGAACGGGCTGATAATTTAGAACAAGCTATTGTTTGTCTGCAAGCAGCTTTAAAAGTTTATACTATTGACGCTTTTCCATATCAATGGGCAGCCACACAAAATATTTTTGCTATTTCTTATAGTAACAGAATCAGAGGGAAACGGGCTGATAATTTAGAACAAGCTATTGTTTGTTTACAAGCAGCTTTAACAGTTTATACTGTTGAAGCTTTTTCTATTGATTGGGCAAAGACGCAAAATATTCTTGCTTATACTTATACTAACAGAATTAGAGGTGAGCGAGCTGATAATTTAGAGCAAGCTATTATTTGTTTACAATCAGCTTTGACAGTTTACACTGTTGATGCTTTTCCTATTGAATGGGCAACCACCCAGAATAACCTTGCCGCTGCTTATATTAACAGAATTAGAGGTGAGCGAGCTGATAATTTAGAGCAAGCTATTATTTGTTTACAATCAGCTTTGACAGTTTACACTGTTGATGCTTTTCCTATTGAATGGGCAACCACCCAGAATAACCTTGCCGCTGCTTATATTAACAGAATTAGAGGTGAGCGAGCTGATAATTTAGAGCAAGCTATTATTTGTTTACAATCAGCTTTGACAGTTTACACTGCTGATGCTTTTCCTATTGATTGGGCAAGAACGCAAAATAATCTCGCTGACGCTTACAGTCAAAGAATCAGAGGTGAGCGGGCTGATAATTTAGAGCGGGCTATTACTTGTTTACAATCAGCTTTGACAGTTTACACTGTTGATGCTTTTCCTATTGATTGGGCAAGAACGCAAAATAATCTCGCTGACGCTTACAGTCGAAGAATCAGAGGTAAACGTGCAGATAATTTAGAGTGGGCTATTGCCTTTTACCAAGAAGATTTGAAAGTTTATACTGTTGAAGCTTTTCCTATTGATTGGGCAAGAACGCAAAATAGTCTCGCTGAAGCTTATCGTAACAGAATCATAGGGGAGCGCGTAGATAATTTAGAGATGGCTATTGCTTTTTACGAAGAAGCTTTAAAAATTTATACTTTTGAGGCTTTTCCTATTGATTATGTAAATCTACAAAATAATCTTGGTCTGGCTTATTTTGAAAGAATCAGAGGGGAGAGATCTAAGAATTTAGAACAGGCTATTGCTTATTTAAAAGAAACTCTAAAAGTTTATACTTTTAACGCTTTTCCCTTTGATTGGGCAAGAACGCAAAATAATCTTGGTAAAGCTTACAGTGCCAGAATAAGAGGGGAGCAAGTAGATAATTTAGAAATAGCAATTACTTACTACCAAGAATCTCTAAAAATTTATACTTTTGAGGCTTTTCCTATTGATTGGGCAAATGTGCAAAATAATCTCGCTGACGCTTATATTAAGAGAATTAGGGGAGAAAGAGAATATAATTTAGACAAGGCATTTACTTGTCTTCAAGAAGCTTTGAAGGTTTATACTTTTAACGCTTTTCCCTTTGAGTGGGCAAGTGTGCAAAATAATCTTGGTCTTGCTTATGGTGCAAAAAATAAAGGAGATCGGGCTGATAATTTAGACCAGGCAATCTTTTGTTTCCAAGAAGCTTTGAAGGTTTGTAGTTTTGATGCATTTCCTGTTAATTGGGCAACCACCCAAAGTAATCTTGCTGCTATTTATCTTAATAGAACCAGAGGAGAGAAGGTAGATAATTTAAACCAGGCAATTGCTTGTTTACAAGAATCTCTAAAAGTTTATACTGTTGATACTTTTCCCCAAAACCATGCAGAAATTTTATTTATCCTAGGGGTGGCTTACCAAAATAGCAATCATTTTGTCTTAGCTTACAATACCTTTAAATCTGCCATTACCATTGTAGAATATTTGCGGGAGGAAATAGTTTCTGGGGAGGAAAGCAAACGGAAGCAAGCGGAATATTTTAACCAAGTTTATAGCCACATGGTAGAAGTTTGCCTAAAGTTAAATAATATTAAGGAAGCAATTGAATATGTTGAACGTAGTAAAACTCGTAATTTAGTTGAGCAGATCCTCAGCCGTGATCTGAAAAATATATTTCCCTTAGATGTTGTAACTCAACTAGAAACATATAGGGATGAAATAGCTAAAGGGCAATATGAAATCCAAGATAGGAAAGCTGAAAATCCAAAATTACTGGCACAACATTTGCAACAGTTGCGGCAGCAGCGTAATGAATTACAAAATCGCTACTTATCCGTTGGTTATGGTTTTAAATTTGATTCATTCTACCCTACTTTGGATGAGCGTAAAGCTATTATCGAGTGGTATATTCTCAACGATAAAATTCTAGCGTTTATTGCCACACCTACAGGAGAGGTCACTCTTTGCCAATCCCAGCCAGGAGACCTGGAAGCGTTAGGAGATTGGATAAATCAATATTTGCAGAATTATTATGGTAGAAATGACAATTGGCAGAATAGCTTAGGGGAGGAACTCAATAAATTAGCCTCCATTTTGCACATTGATGAAATATTAACCCAGATACCGAAGCATTGCGACCAACTTATTCTAATTCCCTATAATGCACTACACTTATTTCCCCTTCATGCACTCCCAGTAAATCAAAATTCTAAAAATTCACCTTGTCTTCTGGATTTGTTTACCAATGGTGTGAGTTATGTACCAAGTTGTCAACTACTGCAACAATTACAAAAGCGACAGCGTCCTGATTTTCAATCTCTATTTGCGATTCAAAACCCCACAGAAGACCTCTCTTTTACTGACTTGGAAGTAGAAATGATATTATCTTACTTCCCCTCCCATCAAGTATTACTTAAAAAACAAGCCACAAAAGTTGCCTTATCTGAAGCAGCAACACAATTAGAAGAGATTAATTATATCCATTTTTCTTGTCATGCTTCTTTCAACTTTAATTCTCCTCAAAATTCCTTCTTACTATTGGCAGATGCCTATGTTTCTCTAATGACTGCTAATGCTGATCCAGAAAGATATATAAAAGTATCTAATAGCGAAGCTATAGATTTAAGTCAATGTTTGACATTAGGTAATTTGTTTGAGCGGAATTTCGACTTTAGTCAAACTCGTCTCGTAGTTCTCTCAGCCTGCGAAACTGGATTGATAGACTTCAGAAATACCAGCGATGAATATATCGGCTTACCCAGTGGCTTTCTCTATGCAGGTAGTAGCAGTGTGGTCAGTAGTTTATGGACAGTGAACGATTTATCCACAGCATTTTTGATGATTAAGTTCATTCAATTTTTGAAGAATGCTAAAGATATTTCAGTACCACTAGCTATGAATCAAGCACAGCAGTGGTTGCGGGATGCTACTAAAGAAGAGTTACAAGATTGGGTAAAGAAATTAGTTTTAGATAGTACCAAGAAAGGTCAGCTACGCCGCCTGATGAATAAGATGGCTGGAGACAAACCATTCAACTCTCCTTATCACTGGGCTGCATTTACTGCTATTGGCAACTAGGAGAATAGTAATGTCTGATTATGAAAAAATTGTGAATATTTTTATTCATCTGTTGAATGCTCAACCTTCTCTATTTTCACGAGAAGATAGAATTACACTAATGGAATTGATTAATAACCAAGACGATGACATCAAATCTTTATCTAATGCAATTTCAGATTGGTGTGCAGAACATACTAAAGTAGATGAAGCTTTAGCAGAATTTGAAGAAATACGAGGGAGAGCACCAGGAGATAAGCAAGTAAATACCAATATTCCCAAATACAAAGTTGATAAAAAGAGTCTACTTAATGAGATTCAACAGAATTCTGCATCTACTAAGGATGTAGAAAAATCAAATGGTAATAATTGATAATATAGCCGAGTTATGAAAAATTCGGGTATCTGAATACAGAAATATTTATTTTTAATTTAAAATGGATTATTTCCCTATTGGAAAGGTAGCTTATCCCAAATTAACTTTATATGCCTTTCATTTGAAGCATAGTCTGTCACAAAAACCCAAACAGCCTGTTAAAAATGCCAACGATTTATGGTTAACATGCAAGCAGCTTGCTAAAGAACTTAGTGTTCCTAAACTAGAAACTTTACCTGAACTCATTGAAAAAGCGAATAATCAGAAAACTAGCATCACTGGAGAAATCCTGGAACATATTTTAACTTTCACTGGCATCCAACATCAACAAAATTTACACTTGAGCGGTGAAGCTAATCCCTTAGAAATCCACGATACTTATGCCCTTGATTTAACTTTACGTTATCCTCATCCAGAAGTAAAACTTGCTGATTTAAGAGGATTAAATCCAAATGATTGCTTACTTTCTAAAAAAATTAATGCTTCACTAGGACAAACTCTAGTATTTTTTGCTCGACCTATAGGAAAAATAAATGATGAACAAGCATTCGCTGATGCTTGCGTCAAAGCATTACTTTCAGAAGAAAGTTTGCAAAAACTAAATATTTATCGTCAGCATCAAGGACAATTATTAGGTAGTCCAATATTTGAATATAACAATGATGCTAACTCTCCTGAAGCACAGTTTCATTTATTAATTTGGTTAAATACTCATGATATAACTACAGAATTAGAAAATAAGGGGGAATATTATTATCCTTTAATTGATCTTCTCCTTTGCCGCAGTAAAATTATTTATGCTCGTTCGGAAGCTATATGGTGTCATGAACAAGCTAGATCAGCTTATTCTGATTTAGAAAAATATAAGCAAGAATTTAAAGAAGAAAAAAATAGCCAAATAGATTTAAAATTTGATAAATTTAATCAATGGCTTCAGGAAATACCAGAAATCTCTTTTAATTATGTTGATTATTTAAGAGACTTAGAACTGCACAAAACTACGATCCAAACTAATAGCAAAAACTATGGTTTATATCTTGAAAAGCTGAATAAAATAAGTATTGGCTCAGATAATTTAGAATTTTTGTCCAACTTCTTGCAACTGGCTGAAGATACCTTTGTCGAACAAATCAATACAAACTTAGCTTATCTTACCCCTGGTCAAAATCTTTTTGACCAGATGATTGGGACAATTCGCGGCATAGTAGAAGTAGAACAAGCCAAGCGCGATCGCTCTCTAGAAAACACCATCCAAGTACTAGGTGCGGCCTTTGGTGGTGGTGCGATAGTTTCTGGTGTAGTTAGCCAATACATAGATAAACCCTTTGCGCCAACTAATTTCAAGTACCCAATTTCTCCCCTGGTATTATCCTTGCTGTGGAGTTTTCTAGCTACCACCTTTTTTGGTTTAATGGCGTATTTATTGATTAAACTCACACGAAGGGGAACTAAAGGAAAGTGAGTGGGGTTAGAACGAGTTATCCTACTCATGCCACATCAAAAGTAGGAATCATTCTGCTGTGCGATCGCACATTTTAGACAAACAGAAAAATTCACTTTGAGACAGCAATTTCATGTCTTTTTCTGGGATTACTTACAAGCCCTTCTGTAGCTTTGCCATTTCTGCAAACGGTATTCTACATCTATGACAACACCCATCCTCCCACAACGCAGGCATTTTAAAAGGTGCTTGACAATTGGGACACTTCGCTAAAATTTTGAGTTGATGGCGATCGCATTTCCACACCGATGTATATTGCCACTCAATGCGATGGCAGGGATTTTCCCCATAACAAGCCCCACACAAGCGAATTGGCTCATGCTGCATTCCCACTCCAGCAGGCGGTAACATTTGGGCTAACCTCTCCGCATCTACTTCTACTACAGATGCGATCGCTTCCAACTCTTTTTGGCTAGGACGAGGGTTAAAATGAAACCTTTCCCACCGCGCTACTACTGCACCAATACCTGCCAATTTACCCAACCCACTAGCAGATAAATGGTTAGCACGTCTAAATCGACCTAGAAAATGGCTCAGGCTTTCCCTTTCATAAGGTTGGATAATAAAAAGCCAAGGCTTAACATCTGGTGCTGCCATCACTTATACTCCTGTGCCACTTCCTGTAAAACAGCCTTGTCAATCTTCTTTAATCCCTTTGATAAAGCACGAATTGCCGCTTCCCTGAGAATTTCATCTAGCCGACCAATGTAACCTTCTGTTGCCGAAGTTAAAATCCGCAGCATATCTTTGCTAATGAGATTAGAAGGCAATGGTAACTTTAAAACCTTATCTTCCCAGGCTTGTACAGTATCCTGGAAATCCTTCCCTGACAACTTCCCAAAACGATGACAAGCCCGAAAGCGGTTATAAACTTGTTCATCTCGCTTAATTACTGCTTCTAAACGGTCAGTTCCTACTAAAACAATAGCAATGCCCAACTTGTCATAAATATCGCGCACTTCAGCAAACGTCTCAGGCTTGAGGCGATCAGCTTCATCAACAATGATCATTTCTACGCCACAGCCTTTTAATACCTCCATTGTTCTGCCGCGAAAATCTGAGACTGTTCCCTTAGTTGCTTTAAATTTGAGATACTCAATAATTTCTTGAAACAAATCCTTTGCACCGCATTTTTGGGGTGGCTGAATATAAACTACAGGGACAATTGGTGGCCTTCCCACCTCCGCCTGTACTTTTTGCCTGTATCTGTAGGCATCACACGCAACTGTCTTACCCGTGCGTGATTCCCCAACAACTCGGCAAGATTGCCGTGCTTTCCGTTTTCCATCCAACCAATCATGCAAAGACCTTACTTGCTGTAATGGAACAATGCTCTTACCCTTGAGACGAGCAATTTCCACCTGCAACCACTCATCATCTGGTTTCACCCCACCTAATTGCTTGGCGATCGCTTGTGCATCTGTCATTGTTTAAAATCCGTATTCTTCACGCAGTTGTTCATAGTCCCATACCTCTAGTTCTGGAGATGAAGATTGAACCTCAGTCGTAGATTCCACCTCTTCTGCTTCGATAACAGGAGATGCTAGGGACTCAGCTTTATTTTGATTAACCGCAGTAGAGCGCGAAATTTCCTGCTCTAATTTTTGACGTTCCTTGCGACTTTTCTTGTTAGCTACCAGAGCATCACGCTCAATCACTTCTTGCAATAAAGCGGCGTTACTAATAGTCTTACCTGCATTACGCAGTCTACGACTTGCGGACTCAGCTTCATCTAATGAAAGTTGCTCAGTCTCCAAACCTTGAGCATGAGCGCGAGTCAGAAAAAGCTCTTTGCTTTTCTCTTGGCGATAAACCAGCACCGTTGTAATATCTCTGGGGTCATATCTTAAATTGACCGTTTCCCCGGCATATCCTTCTAGATATTCCCCTCGATACATCACATTTTGAAACTGCAAGCATCCCCCTCTTTGCACTGTGCGCCGTGACTGCTTCATTAAGCAAATATCTAAATCACGTTCTTCGATTGGCACTGGTACTGAAGGTAATCCCGCTTCCCAACGACCAAAGCGAGTTTGATCGCCCATTCGCGCATCAATACTTTGGTTGTAGCGGTCAACGATGTAGCGAACAAGTAACTGTTCTAGTTCTCTCAGAATGAGTCTTGCGTCCTTCTCTGCATCTTCAGGGCGCTCCTGCACATTAGATCCGGTATAGCCAGGAAGCGTTGAAAATAGTTGGTCATTCAATGTTTTGAAAGGACGTTCCACTACTCCACCTTCAGAAGGGCGATCGCGTAAATGACAAACAAAACCCAATTGTGCGCCAATCTGACTCAAGTGGTTAGAGCGAAAATCTTTACCGCCATCTGTATAAAAGTGTTCTGGTTTCCCATAGGTTCCCCATTCGCAATGCAGTTTGTACTCTGAACCGTATCGCTTTGGCAAAATCGCATGACGTAAGGCTAAGGCGACTACCACCGAACTAGGGGCATCAAAACCCAAATTGATACCCATGATGCAACGAGAGTAGGTGTCAATTACTGTGGTTAGCCAAGGACGACTTAGCAATTCACCATGTTGATCTACCAACAATACATCTACACGGGTATGGTCACATTGCCAAACATGGTTACTGTAATCTACAGATAAATCTTTCCCTTCACGGGTTTTAACCGAAAGCGTAGTTCCTCTCCAACCTGGGCTGCGGATACTCTTGGCTTTTTCTTGCTTTTCCAATACAGGCGCTAATACCCTTAACACTGTTCTGTAATTGGGCGGCTTAGAATCTTCCAATTCACGGGCTTTAGCCTGAACCCTTAAAGCAACCTGTTTGGGAGTCATGCGTTTACTACCTTTGTTCCCCTCTCGATAGGTCTTGAGAATAAAGTTTTCCCAAAACTCACCAATTCGATGCTTTCCTTTATCACCCCTACCAGTTTGAGTGAGTCCGACTACGCCATCTTGCTCCCATTTTTTGACTAGTCGCTGCACAGTTCGCACCGATACACCTAGTTTTTCAGCAGCTTCTTTTAGCTTTTGCCCATAGGTAGTGCGATCGCATGGTTCCAGCAAACTTTGGATTACCTCTAGCTTGAGTTGGGCTTCCTCTGAGAGTTGTGTCACAATCACATTCCTCTCAAGAGCTTGATCGCTTTCTCCTTGTAAGCCTTCCGTAGAAATTGCCGAGGTATGAACAGCTAAATCATAATTTTTCTGACTGTTCATAATACATAATTTTTTTTATAAATACATATTGTTATTCTAATTGTACAGAAAGCGACAGTCAATTTGTCATTATGAAAATACACAAAAGCTTTTATTCAGTTCAGAAAGCGACAGATAATTTGTCACAATTACGGACGATGACATCTATTCTGTCACTACAAAGAAGTTATACGAAATTTGTAAAAGCGCTAGAATCTATACTTTACAAGGATTTTCTCAATGACATTAATTAGTCACGACGACGAATAATTAGTCACTGTACATATTTTTTCAGTGGTGACAAATAGTTGTCGTTTTTATCTCACACAGAGGCGCAAATAAGACGCGATCGCTCTTAATGTTTTGCTGTAGGCTTTGTTAATACAGAGGATATATCTCATTGTGACTGTTGCAACCAAGCCACTAAATCACCTTCAGAGGAGAAATCTAGTAAAACTTCAGCTAAATCCTCTAATTGAGTTAATGATAACCCGCGCAGTTGCTCTTGTAATTCAGGATTAATCTCACCAATGCGCCTTGTTAATAGACGCTGGATTATTTTTAATTCTCCTTGTTGCAGCCCTTGTTGTATCCCTTCCTCCGTCCAACTGGTGACAATTTGCATAACTACCTCTTGTTGAATTGGTTCAAATTGAGCAATTTCAGTCTGAAAAATTTCTTTTTCCTGAGCATTTAGTCGTAGGTAGGTGTCAATCTTTCCAAATAAAGGGTAATTTCTGGAAAAAATAACTCGATGAATTCCCTGAAGAAGGTAGTGAGCAGTTCTTTGAATAGGCGAGCGTGGTCTATCATAGTTAGATTTATATCATTTATCAGCAATGTCTGCGGCAGGCTTTGCCTACGCTTTTTTTATCTCACGCAGAGGCGAGCAGTGGGAAGAGAAAGGGCGATCGCTCTTTGGGCATTTGGATATCGCTTTTTTGTTTCGCGCAAAGTCGCAGCGCAGCGATCGCTAACTCCAAATCTTCTATACTTGTACTATGTAAAGGTAATCAAATTCTCTATAATTACAAACACTAATACCCAAATGAAACCCAGTGAATACCCATTTGCTCAAGAATTAATCACAGATACTCAAGGTAACATTCGTAAAGTAATTATAGATTTTCAAGATTATCTACGCTTATTAGAAGCGATTGAAGATGAAGGTTTGATATTAGCAATCAAGGAAGTACAACAAGAAACACCATTAAATATTAATGAAGCATTAACCGAATTAGAAAGAGAGTGAATACCCAGTATCTACCCAGTTTTCTTAAAGATTTAAAAGCACTCAAAAGTACACCTTACTATGAGACGGTTAAAAATTTTCCAAAGTAAGTCATATTAGTTATTTTGTCGAATTCAGCGATCGCACTCTGGACATTAGTGCAGGCGATCGCTTTTTTGTCTCACGCATTCGACGAAATCGTTCCCGCAGGGTAGGCGCAAAGAAAGAAGAAAAGGGGCGATCGCATATTGGAGCGTGAAAGGCGATCGCTTTTTTAACGAACCGCAGAGGCACAGAGGAAGAAGAGAGTGATCGTATGGTGGAGTTTTGCAGGCGATCGCTTTTTTTGTCTCACGCATTCGACGAAGTAGTTCCCGCAGGGTAGGCGCAAAGGGAGAACAGAAGTGGGAGCATCCCACTTTTTATTTAGCGAGCAAAGATTAATCCATTAAGGTAGGCACAACGGTGAGCAATAACTTGAGGAACGTTCTCGATTTTCTATTGTGCGCCAGAAATTTTAGTCCGACGGTCAATTTGTTTAACAGTAGATTCAATGGCACCAGAGCCAATAGAACAAATTTGCTCGGCTTGGTAATACTGGTAATTAACGATGCGGTATCGATGTTTCTCAAGGTAAATACAGAAATTCTCAGCTTGTTTAAGTTTGCAGTTAGCAAAGGTTGCGATCGCGTCATCAACATTCCCTTTCCAGAGAAACTCCTTGACGGTATGTACCTTGTAAATTTTAGTCTACACTATTTTAGTATTTTTATATGGATTAAATTATAGATATACACTCATTAAAATTTAATTATTACGTAAACGTAGTATTAAAGTAAGAGCCAAAAAAATTGATGACATCATAATACGGTTCTGATAAGCCTTTTCGTTGACCTTTTAGTTTGGGCAGGTCAGAGTAAAAAGGCGAATTTAAACCTTTTTACTGTCCCCTTAACCAACCATATTGCATGACATCTCATTAATCAAAATCTTGGCAAATGATGTGTTTTTTGGCATCAAAACTAATGATACCTTCTTTTCTTAATTTACTCATCAATCGTGTAATTGTGACTCGGTTAGCGCAGCAGGCGCTTGCAAGATCTTCATGAGTCAAACGAACACTGAGACGCGTTCCTTGTGAGACAGGTTCACCAATTTCTTGTTTGAGAAATTGCAAAAGATGATGCAAGCGTTCTTGAACCTGTCGTCTTCCAGAAATAGCTAAAAAAGATTCTGTTTGCTGTAAGCGTTGATTTATTTTTGGTAAAATTGTAGAACTGAGAGTAGGAGAAGCTGGTATCTCTGTCATATATATTGACACCAACTCGACATTGGATAAGGCTACTGCTTGATAAATATTTAAGGCTGTCATACTAGAGCCAAAAACCATTCCTGTCCCTGCTAATCCTATTAAAACTTCTTCGCCAGTTTCGCAGAAAGTACTGAGTTTGACCCAACCTTTATTTACATAAAAAATTTCTAGCGGTTTGAGGGTAATATTCTCTCCTTTTGAATATTTATCCAATTGCCGATGCTGGATAATGCTGTTGATAGTATTATCTTCTGATGATTGCCATTGTTGGCGCTCTGTGATGTCACGTATTAGCCAGTGGAAAGATATGATTTCAGCATCCTGATCTCGGACAACCGTCACAGTTAAAGCGGTATTTAAAGTTTTGCCATGACGCTGCTGCAAACGTACTAGTAATTCTTTGGTTCTGTCTGATTGAGGGAGTCGGTTGAGTTCGCTACGAATCTGCTGACGTTCTTCGAGAGGAACGAAGTTGACAAGTGGTTTGCCTACTAAAAAATTTTTGGAAACATTAAATAACTTAGCTGCCATTGAGTTGGCTTCGTAGATTCTGCCTTCTGTATTAGTGACTAAATAGGCATCTGGCGCAAACTCGAATAAATTTTGGTAGCGTTGGCGTTCTGCTTCTAAAAAATTTTGTGTTTGTATTAGTTCCTCATTTTGTTGATACAGTTCTTCTACTGCTAACTGTACTGTTTTGGAGGTGTTATGCAGTTCCTGAAAAGCTTGTGGTAGCATATCTGGCGGCACCCAAGGCAAAACTGTAGCCGTTTGATATAAATCTGCTAACCGCTTGTGCAATGCTTCTGTGCGTTGGAAAAACAATTCCAAGTTCATCTGAGATTCTCCCTATCAGCTTGCAGAGGTTAAGCAAAAAATATTATCTGTCAGGATAGTGGTTTTCTTAAACAGCCAAGGATAAAAATAGTCAATTTAATGTTTCATCTGAATTTTTAAAGGATGATTATGATTTTAAGATGCAGTGGTGTTGATACATAGCAATCCTATTGGATTTTTAAAATAAACGGTGGTGCTTTAGCCTTTGGCTAAAGCACCACTCAAAGGTTTTGGTGCTTTAGGCTATGCCATAACACACCCTTGTATCTTAGATTTTTTCAAGAATCAAACCGGATTCCTCTAGATCTGGAGCTAGGTAAGTTTATTCAATCTTTTCTTAACATTATTTTTATTATGCTCACAATTTGGGCTTTAAAACTAAATTAACTACTACAATATGTAAAAAACTTCTATCGCCAGAATGGGATAGCGGCAATTGCTACAAAAATAAAAAGTATGGTTAATTTTAATGTTAATAAATTAGGACTAAAGCTGCGTGTCATATTTTTTGCGTTTGGGTTGTCAAGGGTCAAAAGTCAAGAGTCCAAAAAATCTCTATTTTTGAGAGCCAGTCGCTTCTCCCTTGGCGCTAGCCTCTCCCTTTGGGAGAAGGGGAGACGCGCAAGGGACAAGTCGGGAAACCCGCCCACAGCGCTGGCTCCCCTTGACCCTTGACTCTTATACCAGAGGATGGGTGCGCCAGTTGCGTAAGTACTATAAATATACAATTGGCGATCGCTAATTATAATTCGGCTAAATCCTGGTAGACACCCCAACGGTAATCATCAAGCAAACTCATAGCGGTTTTTACCCAGGTGCTTAGCTCGGTACATAGCGCTATCGGCTTGTTTAATTAAGGTTTCACTATCAGGGCTATTAGAAGGGTAAATACTTATACCAATACTAGCAGAAACTTTGGTAGTATATCCATCTAAAACTATTGGCTCTTTAATGGTACTTAAGATTTTTTCGGCAACTTTTGCTGCTACTTGTACGTGAGGAATTGCCCGTAAAATCACCGTAAATTCATCACCACCCAAGCGAGACACTGTATCACTACCGCGCAAACAATTACTGAGCCTTTGAGAGACAGTCACCAATAAGCGATCGCCGATCTCATGTCCCAGAGTATCATTAACTTGTTTAAACCCATCAAGGTCTATAAACAGTAGTCCCAGTAATAAATTATTACTTTGTGCCCAAGCCAAAGATTCATGAAGTTTTTCGTTAAAGAACTTACGATTGGAGAGACCAGTCAAAGGGTCATGATATGCCAAATAAAGCAAATGGTCTTCTTTGCGCTTTAATTCATTGTTAGAGCGGTATAGCTGGGCAGCTTTACGCTTAAGTTTTTCTTCCATGAGCTTGCGCTCTGTAATATCTCGGATCACCCCAACTAAAAAGAAATTGCCAGCAGCATCTTTATGCAGCGATCGCTTCGTAGCAATCAGATGGGTTGAACCATAGGCATCAGTAAACTGTTCTTCACTTTCTTGGGGCTGCTGCGTCTGGAAAACCATCTCATCTCTACGGCGAAATACATCAGCTTCATGCTTTGGGAAAAAGTCATAGTCTGACTTTTCAATTAACAACTGATTAGGATAACCAATAAATTGGCAATATGCCTCATTTAACACAATCCATTGATGTTGTTCATTTTTAACAAAAATTGGGTCAGGAATTGTATTAATCACTTGATACAAAAACTCTTTAGAGCGTTTTAACTCTTCGTGTATATAGGCAAGATAACAAGTAATCCCAATAGCTGCGCTGGCAAATGTTAGTAATGAGGGAATAAAAGGTATCCACAAACCAGACAAAAAAGCAAGGTAGGCACACAGAGTTAAAAACAAGCAAAAAAGTAGAATACTGATAGATATCTTGATTGGGTGTCGGATTCGCCATGCTGCGACTGCTCCTAAATAAGACCAACCAAAAATCCATAAGTATTCCCCTAGCTTTGGCCAAACTTGAAGTAATGGTCGTCCTTCTAAGGCAGCAGCAATTAACTCATTGATAAAATAGGCTTGCAGTTCAATTCCCGCGATTGGCTGTGCTGTAGCCATCAGCCTGCGAGAATGAGGTATAAACACAAAATCTTGGAGACTGGGAGCAGTGGAACCAATCAGGACAATGCGATCGCTAATCCAGTTTGGTTCTACTTTACCTGCAAGCACATCCCGCATAGATACTTGGCGGTAACTACAAGATTGTCTGGATGTACTCGCACAAATTGGTTTGGGAAAGTTGGACAAAATTTGGTAGCCTCTAGCATCAGCTCGCACATAGGCTCCATCATTAGCCTGAAATCTAGTAAACACTGCCTTGCCTAACTGCAAATACTCAGAGTTGCTGGCTGCGGTTTGGGGAGTTATTTCCTGTGACTTTAAATAAAGTAAAGCCAGCTTCAAAGCAAAACTTTCGTGTGCCTGATTATCAATGTGCCAATACAGCAGGCTGCGACGTATTTTGCCATCCGGATCATATAAAACGTTATTAAAACCTACTTGGTCAAGTTGATTTAGCACTGGTGGCGGTAAAACGCTGGCATTTTTGTTATTAGCCAGTTGTTCAATGCCAATCAAGTTTGGCATCAACTTATAAGTTTCCACCAAATTTTGATATCCAGGCTCCACTGGTAAATCCCGGTAGATATCCAAGCCAATAGCACGGGGATTAGAAGCTCTTAATTTTTGTAACAACTCGGCAATTACGCCATCTGGAATTGGCCAGGAACCAACTTGGCGTAAAGAAGCCTCATCAATCGCTACAATAGTGATACGCTCTTCTGGTGGATCGTTTGGACGCAAGTGAAACAATTGATCCAAAGCTGCTAATTCTAAGGATTGAAATAATCCCAAAGAGCGTATAAACAAGATGCAGACTGCAACGCTGGAGGCAGTAATTAATTCCCTCTGTCCTTGACCAAGCGGTTGTTTAAGTCTAGATATAAACCGCACAAGACGCTTGCCTAGCTGCTTACTCATTCCCATTACCTAGTGGGGAGAAATATTCTTGATTTACGATCTCTATTAACTACATTGCGAATGTAGCTCGTGAGTAGACTTTATTGCCTGACTAGGAATCTGATCACAGCCGTTGAATTCTTCAAGATTATCTTGGGTAGTTCAGATCTATTTCTATGCATAACCACTCATTATCCGATGAAATGATAACTTGAACTTTCGCGCCTCATATCACAAGTTAAGCCTAAATATTGTTTCCTAATAAGTAGGGAGACATAATTATTTGTAGTAGTAGGATGGGTTAGCGATAGCGTAACCCATGCGGGTGTTGGGTTACCCTGCGGGAAGCCACCTTCGGTGTCTACGTTTCTCAAACGCCACTCGCCTCAAGCAGGGTAACCCGTCCACGGCGGTGGCTCCCCAACCTACGTCCATCTTATATTTAATTCCAACCACCTACTTAACAGAGGTATATTTATAGGAAATTTTAGCAGTCAAACCTTAAAATTATATATTTGCATAAGTGCGTATTAAATATTATCTAACTAGTGTAAAAAAACAGTAAATTACGTAATTTTACTGAACATAAATTTATTAAATACCATTTATTTTCCTTTACGGATGATATCTGTAGAGGAATAGTAGGCAAAGATTATATCAATTTAATGCATGATTGCAACATACCATTAGGTAGAGAAGTATAAATTGCTTCTATACCTAATGGTGGATTCATGGCCTTCTTTTTGACAATTGAAATTAAAAAAGAAAATGCCCAAAGACTTCAACGACTTATACCATTTCTCTAAATCCTTGCTACAGATAATTCTCCCCCTGCTCCCTGCCCCCTGCCCCCCTGCTGTCCATGTGTAGCTTTATTTTGAAGAATTGGTATTACCCCTCTTTTATCACTTTCGGGAGAGAATAATCTGGGATGCTTACAGAATAAGACTTTTACCAAAAACCTTGATTTTAGGCATTATGTTAGAAAATAAACGTTCAAATGCCCGTTCTGTGTGCGGTTAAAAATTTGGCTCTTATTTTTCTTTTCCCAGAGTAACAAAAGAGGGATTACACAATTTTCGATTTGGTGGCAAGTCTTAAGCTGAGGTTGTCTTTGCTCATAACTTTCCTAGGAGATTTTATATTGGGAATCGCCTGCCTAGGTTGTGGGAATCCATCTGGTGCAGTAATTTTTCAAATTAATATAATATGATTTAGGATCACTTATTAGTAAAAGTGAACAAATAAAAAAGCCAACCGGAATGTGCTTTATGCAACCAGTTGACTAGTAAGATATAGCTGAAGTTGTGGACAAGAAGTTTGCTCAAGCTCGCTATTTGAAATATTTGAAGTTTCGCAAGCCTGTATAATTAGAAACTTTAGCTAATTCCTCTAAATTTTGGACTCCGCTATAGCTTTTCCCGTTAATTATCCAGGTGGGGTAGCCTTCGATTTTTGCAGCTTGACACACATCTTTTTGAATGCGTGGGTTATCAGCAGAGACACAATCTGTACTGTCTATTTCACTGTATGCCTCTTTACCAAAGATGAGCTTTTGTTCATGGCAGTGAGGACACCACCAGGCAATATATTCCTTAGCACCGATCTTTTTCAGGTGACGTGCTAGGGCTATTTCCGCCTCACCGGAAGTAGTGGTGATTTCCCAACCTACCCCTGGTTTAGGCTCTTGCTTGGGATTAAAACTAATTTGTACGGGTTTCCCAGAAGTCGATTCAGCTGTGCCAACGGGTTGATTCACACCAGCATAAATGCCCAAAGTGCCAATGAGTGTCACCATCCCGACAATCAGGGCTGTGAAGAGAATTTGCCCAACATCCTCCCAAGCCCGACCAAGAATAGTGAGTACTAACATACTCACAGAGAAAATAGCCGAGCCTATACAATAAGGACAAATGGCTTTGATTTGAGATGCCAGTACATACATTAAGTAGCCGCTGAAGACGGACATAGCGATCGCGCCTACTAAAAGCAGCCACCAAGTCCAATTTTCTATTTGTTTGCGATTATTATCTCCGGCTTTCAATGCTAAGGGAGCCAAAGCAAATATCAGCATACTCACATAAGCCAAAAGCCCAAACAAGGCTAATGGCTGGCCGAAAACTGTTGCCCAAGGGCTGGAAAGCACATCATTACAGCCTTTAACACCAGCTTGTGCTACACAAGCTGCACTGCCTCCTGTTAACTTTTCAATAGTCAAATAACCTGTGATTAGGGCACCAAGCCCAGCGATCGCGGCAATCAATGGACGCGACCATTTATGAATCCAAGGAGTAGAACGGCGGCGTATCATAAACTTTGATTGGGGATTGGGGATTGGGTACTGGGGATTGGGTACTGGGGATTGGGTACTGGGGATTGGGTACTGGGGATTGGGTACTGGGGATTAGGAATTGGTTGTTTTCCCTTGTCTTCCTGTCCCAGTCCCTAGCCTTTAATTCCTAGCCCCTAGTCCCTAATCCCTAGTCCCTAGCCCCTAGTCCCTAATCCCTAGGAACGTATAGTTACTGAGGAAACTGATTTAGTTTCACCCTTAGAGTTCCAACTCCGGTGTGCGGCTTCTACAAATTGACTGACACGAATCGGGTCAATTGGTTGCTCAATCCTACCGTGACGTTTTAGGGAACTGGAAACAATTACACCATCGGCGGCCTGCATTAGTGTAGCAATGTTTTCCCAATTCGCCCCACTGCCAATAAAGACTGGCGTGCCATTGGCCGCACCACAGGCCAGTTCCAAATCTTCTATGTTAGGAGGGCTACCAGTAGCCCAACCTGACAAAATTACGGCATCTGCTAAACCTCTTTCGATTGTGTCTTTAACAGCAACTGTCAGATTTGGAGAACTTAAAGGGCGGGCGTGTTTCACCAATACATCGGCCAGAATTTTAACATCACTGCCTAACTCCCGCCGATAGCGGAGTATTTGATGAGCTTCTCCTTCAATTAATCCTTGGTCGGTTGCCATGACTCCTGTGAGGACGTTGACGCGAATAAATTGCGCCCGCACACAACTGGCGATCGCTATTGCACTTTTCGCATCGTTCCGCAAAACATTTAAACCTATAGGCAATGTCACTAAATTCTGTATTTGCTGCACCACCACAGTCATGGCACTCACAACCGCAGGATCAACCTGATTTTTGGTAAAGGGCGCATCAAAAAAGTTTTCTACAATAATACCGTCAACCCCACCACTTGCAAGGGCTGTGGCTTCTTGTTCGGCACGGTCAATCACGGTTTTGAGGTTACCTCCCCAGCGGGGCGAGGTCGGCAGTGGTAGTAGGTGAACCACGCCAATAATTGGTGTTCGAGTTTTAAATAGCTGATATAAGTCCACGTCTTTAACCGCTTCGCGGAGTCCACAGTACATCAGTCTAGAGTCTAGAATTGTTTGACAATGACTAATGACTAATGACTTAATGAATAATTGATTTTATTTTGTACGGTTTTCCGCGTCCCCCCTAGGATGGAAATTGGCGTAAAACCTTCCATAAGATATGTTAAGATAAAACCTGACTACAAGAGGAGTTTGCAACTCACAAGACGCGAGGCAGCTTCCCACGGTTTAGGTCTCTCACCTGCGGACTTCGTAGGCAAAGCCAGATCTGAAGGGTAGCATTACTGCTTGATTAGGCGTAGTCGCGTAAAGCCTCCGGCTTCGCTTAGTGCAGAGCGTCCGCACCAGAGCGCGATTTCCCTGAGGGTAGCGACTTCTCACAACCAGCCCTTTGGGCGGCTTCCCGATGGGTAAATTAACAACGCACACGCCACGGTAATGTAAAATACCAATAGGCGAATTGTTAAAAAACATAACAAGTGTCAAAGGTACTCCAAGACACTCAATCTTACCCTGGGACAACAGATTAATAAAAGCATCATAACATGACCTTAACATTGATGCGGGTCATAGGTTTGCGGACAGGGGCAGGCAATGCTAACCTTCCACTTTAGTACTGTTCACTTAGGGGTGCAGACAAAAACAAGAGCGCCGTAAACGCTCGACTGTGTTTGATGACAAGAAAAAAACTGAAAATTTTTTCAAAATATGGGTGACAAGCCAACAATTGCAATTTCTCACCTGGGCTGCGAGAAAAATCGAGTTGATACAGAACACATGCTAGGACTGCTAGTCAAAGCAGGCTATGGTGTAGATAGTAATGAAGAATTAGCAGATTACGTTATTGTCAATACCTGTAGTTTTATTGCGGCAGCAAGAGAAGAATCTGTTAAAACTTTGGTAGAGTTGGCAGAGGCGAATAAAAAAATCGTGATCACTGGCTGTATGGCCCAGCACTTCCAAGAACAGTTATTGGAAGAGTTGCCAGAAGCCGTGGCAGTAGTAGGTACAGGCGATTATCACAAAATTGTAAATGTAATTGAGCGGGTAGAACAAGGAGAGCGGGTCAAACAGGTTAGTATCGAACCAACCTACATCGCTGATGAAACTACACCGCGCTACCGCACTACAACTGAGGGCATAGCTTATCTGCGGGTGGCCGAAGGATGTGATTATCGTTGTGCATTTTGTATTATTCCTTATCTAAGAGGAAACCAGCGATCACGTACGATTGAATCCATTGTTGCTGAGGCCCAGCAGTTAGCTAGTCAAGGGGTACAAGAAATTATTCTGATTTCCCAAATCACCACTAATTATGGTTTGGATATTTACGGTAAGCCAAAGTTAGCCGAATTATTGCGCGCTTTGGGAGAAGTAGATGTACCGTGGATCAGAATGCATTATGCTTATCCCACAGGGCTGACACCAGATGTCATAGCGGCAATCCAAGAAACACCAAATGTCTTACCTTACTTAGATTTGCCTTTACAACATTCTCATCCCGATATTCTCCGCGCCATGAACCGTCCTTGGCAAGGGCGAGTAAATGATGGGATTATTGAACGCATTAAGACAGCGCTACCATCAGCGGTACTAAGGACAACATTTATTGTTGGTTTCCCTGGAGAAACAGAAGAGCATTTTGAGCATCTACTTCAGTTTGTCCAGCGACATGAATTTGACCATGTAGGCGTGTTTACTTTTTCCCCAGAGGAGGAAACCCCAGCCTACAAGCTGCCAAATCAGTTACCTCAACAAGTAATGGACGATCGCCGACACCGCCTCATGGAACTCCAGCAGCCAATTGCTTGGCAGAAGAATCAACAGGAAGTAGGCAAAATTGTTGATGTCCTGATTGAGCAAGAAAATCCGGAAACTGGAGAATTAATTGGTCGTTCTGGGCGATTTGCCCCGGAAATTGATGGGCAGGTCTATGTCGTTGGCCAAGCAAAGTTAGGAACAATCGTGCCAGTAAAGATCCAAAGTGCGGATACATACGACCTCTACGGTCAAATTGTCAAGAAATAATTTGTCATTTGTCCTTTGTCCTTTGTTTAATCACTAATGACCAATGACTAATGACTAATGACTCTTACACCAATGACTAAATCCATAAATCCAAAATAAAATCTAGGAGAGTTAATGAATCTTTCGTTTCAAGAACTAGGCATTTCACAAGAACGTGTTGAACAACTAGAGAAAATTGGTTTCACCACACCAACCAATATTCAAACCCAAGCAATTCCCCAACTGCTAGCTGGTCGTGATGTGGTTGGACAATCCCAAACAGGAACAGGTAAAACAGCGGCATTTTCTCTGCCGATTTTAGAACGCCTAGATGTTAATCAAAGAGCAGTGCAAGCACTGGTTTTAACCCCAACTCGTGAATTAGCCATGCAAGTTCACGATGCGATCGCCCAATTTATGGGTGATGATGGATTGCGGGTGTTAGCAATCTACGGTGGTCAATCAATTGATCGCCAAATTTTACAACTCAGACGTGGTGTACACATGGTTGTGGGTACTCCAGGACGGGTAATCGACTTGCTAGATCGGGGTTGTCTGAAGCTCGATCAAGTCAAGTGGTTTGTGTTGGATGAAGCTGATGAAATGTTAAGCATGGGCTTTATCGACGATGTGATCAAAATCCTGTCTCAAGCACCCCAGGATCGCCAAACAGCATTATTCTCAGCTACAATGCCGCCATCAATTCGGCAGTTGGTGAATAAGTTTTTGCGATCGCCTGCGACAGTTACCGTCGAACAGCCAAAAGCTGCTCCCAATAAAATTAATCAGGTAGCTTACTTAATTCCCCGTCATTGGACAAAAGCAAAGGCTTTACAGCCAATTCTGGAAATGGAAGACCCAGAATCAGCTTTGATCTTCGTCCGTACCAGACGCACCGCCGCAGAACTCACCAGTCAACTGCAAGCAGCCGGACACAGTGTCGATGAATATCACGGCGACTTGTCCCAACAAGCTAGAGAGCGCTTATTAAGCCGATTCCGCAATCGTCAGGTACGCTGGGTAGTAGCAACCGATATTGCGGCACGTGGGTTAGATGTAGACCAACTATCTCATGTGATCAACTACGACTTACCTGATAGCGTAGAAACCTACGTTCACCGTATTGGTCGTACTGGTCGGGCTGGTAAGGAAGGAACCGCAATTTCTTTAGTACAACCATTTGAGCGTCGTAAGCAGCAGGTATTTGAACGCCATAATCGCCAAACTTGGCAATTACTGTCAATTCCCACAAGGGCACAAATTGAAGCGCGGCACATCAATAAATTGCAAGATCAGGTAGGAGAAGCTTTAACAGGCGAGCGCCTAGCTTCATTTTTACCGATAGTCAGCGAATTGATTGAAAAATACGATGCTCAAGCGATCGCAGCTGCGGCCTTGCAAATCGCTTACGATCAAACTCGTCCTGCTTGGCTAAGTTCAGACATTGAAATTCCCCAAGAAGACAATGCCTCCAGCCCTAAACCCAAGCTAGTCAAGCGTCGTGATGGTTCTGGCGATCGCAACCGTTCCAATTGGAGCAAATCAGACAACAACACTGGCGAAGAGGAAAGACGTGGTAGTGCCAAGCCAAAGTTGCGGACAGGCCGTCGTGATGCTTCCCCTGTTAATCACAAGTTAGGTTCATCTACAGCTAGAGAATCAGCTTCTTAAGTTAACAGTTAAGAGTCAAGAGTCAAGAGTTAGAATTTATCTAGATTCGGCAAAAGTTCCCTACTTTAAACTACTAGCTTAGTGGTGTGTACTTCACAGTTTTGACTTTTGACTTTGGGCTTTTTTACTATTTGTTCAGAGCATAATAAAGATGGATTACCTATAGTCTTATGTTCACCATTACAGATTTAGAACATCTCCAAACAGAACATCCAGAATGGCAGATGGAACTGGTGGATGGTAGTATCTTGATTATGGGTCCATCAGATTATGTTTCGGAAGAAATAGGTGCAGAATTGATCAGATTGCTTGGCAACTGGGTACGTCCACGAAAATTAGGGCGGGTAACTGGTTCTAGCGCTGGTTTTATTCTGCCTATATTAGATACAGAAAATGGGAAAACATCTGATCACGAAAAACGAAATCTCCGCGCTCCCGATGTATCTTTTGTTCGTGCTGATCGACTTAAAAAAAGCCAACGCGATTTTGTAGAACTTGTGCCTGACTTGATAGTAGAAATCAAATCTAAGTCAGATCGCCTCAAACCACTGGTAGAAAAAATTCAGCTATTTTTAGAACTTGGATCTACTGTTGGTATCCTGATTGATCCAGATCAATTGACATTAACAGTTTACAGACTTAACCAAGAACCTGTAATTTTGCAAGATGACGATACGCTGACATTGCCAGACTTATTACGTGGTTGGGAAATTACATTATCAGAACTGTGGCCCCCTGTATTTGAGTAAAAAAAATTATTATTCTAAGTGGTTACGCAAAATCATTTATGTCATTGCGAGCTACATTCGTAATGACAAATGTATATTTAATTTTGCATTAGTACTTATTAAAGCTATTTTCCGTAAATAAATTGCATCTTTTTTGTTTTACACAAAGAATAACGCAAAAGATAGTAGGGGCACAAAATTTTTTGGTGCCATGCCCCTAAAGTGTGTTGCTCAAAATAATTATTTGCAACAAAAATTCTACAACCAAGGGCGACTAACTTTTTCTAACTCGCTAATTTCATCATCGCTTAGTCTCCAGCCCAAAGCGCCCGCATTTTGTTTGACTTGTTGTGCTGTTTTTACCCCAGCAATAGGAATGACGTTACCTTGAGCAATTAACCAATTCAGGGCAACTTGAGCAGGGGTGCGATCGTATTTTTCTCCAAATCGCTGTAGTAAAAATATTACAGGTGAAATTTTTTGTAGTCCTTCTTTACTAAATCGGGAGTCTATTTTTCTTGCACCTGTAGGCGTTTCGCCACTATTGGCTGTGTATTTGCCAGTGAGTAATCCTTGGGCTAAAGGACTATATGCCAAAATTGTTACACCCAATTCACGAGCCGTTGAGAGAATACCTTGGCTTTCAATTTGGCGAGACAGCAAAGAGTAGCGTACCTGATTTACTGCCAAAGGTACTCCTCTAGCTGCTAAAATTCCCTGAGCTTCTCGCATTTGTGCGGCTGAGTAATTACTTACACCAACTGCGCCAATTCTGCCCCTTTGCACTTCATCTGCTAGGGCGTTCATCAGTGTTTCTTGGCTCAAAAAGAAGGTGAATGGCCAATGGACTTGATAAAGTTCAATTCGCTCTAATTGTAGGCGTTTGAGGCTCTCCGTTAAAGCATCAGAGACCGATTGCCCTGTAAAGCGCCACGGTAGAGGCCCAAATTTTGTAGCAATTTGCACAGGTTGCTGTGTTTGTTGCAGAAATTGCCCTAACAGAGTTTCGCTGACTCCCAATCCGTAGACTTCCGCAGTATCAAAAAAGGTAACGCCAGCCTCTAGTGCCGCTGTAAAGGCTTCTTTTAACTGATCTGGGCCGTAGCCATCGCCATAATTCCAAAATAGTTTATCACCCCATGCCCAAGTACCAAGGCAAAGGGGTGTAACAACTGGGCCATTTTTCCCTAAGGTGATAGTTTCCACGTTTGTAAACATTTAACTTTGTTACATTTATTTACACTTCTAGTGTATCGTCACTCATTCGGTGCGTAATCAATCGGGGGATGGGGAACGAGGGGTGAGCGAGATGAGGGGGACAAGGAAACAAACTATTAATATGTGAATTCTCTGTTCGCTATTCCTTCATAAAAAGAGAGCGATCGCATCTTTTCTTCTCTACAAGCACTCCAGTTCATTATAAAGACGGCAAACCCCACTCTGATGTTACGGTTCACCCCAATTCGCGAAAGTATTAATTCTCATACATTAGTACACAGTGAAAGCAATTCAATTCATGAGCCAACTAAATACATCCTTAAATTTAACCGTCCCAATCAAGGTTCGGGAAACCCCCCTTAATGGACTGGCTATATAAGCTCAGTATATATATCAGCATAGTATGGGGTCTTAACTCCGAAAACCAAACCAAAGGTATTCATGCTGAACTGGCTGCTTTTCTCAGCACAGTTGGTTCAAAAATTTAGTCCTTAATAATCCCATTCATTTGTAGTTATACGGAGCCAGCACTTAAAATGGCAAAAGTAGTTGGAATTGACTTAGGTACAACGAACTCCTGCGTCGCAGTCATGGAAGGTGGTAAACCCACGGTTATTGCTAATGCAGAGGGTTTTCGGACAACACCATCAGTTGTGGCATTTGCGAAAAATGGCGATACTTTGGTAGGACAAATTGCCAAACGCCAAGCGGTGATGAACCCGGAAAATACTTTTTACTCAGTGAAACGCTTTATTGGTCGTCGCTTTGATGAGGTGACTAACGAAGCGACAGAAGTTTCCTATAAGGTGTTAAGCAGTAGCGGTAACGTCAAGCTAGACTCTCCTGGTGCTGGTAAGCAATTTGCTCCTGAAGAAATTTCCGCCAAAGTTCTGCGTAAACTAGTTGAAGACGCTAGTAAATATCTTGGTGAAACAGTTACTCAAGCTGTGATCACGGTTCCCGCTTACTTTAACGACTCCCAACGCCAAGCGACCAAAGACGCTGGTAAGATCGCCGGGATTGAAGTACTGCGGATTATCAATGAGCCGACTGCTGCTTCTCTAGCATACGGATTTGATAAGAAGAGCAACGAAACTATCTTGGTATTTGACCTTGGTGGTGGTACCTTCGACGTATCTGTGTTGGAAGTAGGTGATGGCGTATTTGAAGTACTAGCCACATCTGGTGACACTCACCTCGGTGGTGACGACTTTGATAAGAAAATTGTTGATTTCTTAGCTGAACAGTTCCGCAAAGATGAAGGCATTGATTTACGCAAAGATAGGCAAGCCTTACAACGTTTGACCGAAGCCGCAGAAAAAGCCAAGATTGAGCTTTCTAGCGTTACCCAAGCGGAAATTAACCTGCCATTTATCACTGCTACCCAGGATGGGCCAAAGCACCTGGATACAACCCTCACCCGCGCTAAGTTTGAAGAACTCTGCTCAGACTTAATCGACCGTTCCCGCGTCCCTGTAGAAAATGCTCTCAGAGATGCCAAGTTAACCAAAGACAATATCGATGAAGTTGTCTTGGTTGGTGGTTCTACCCGGATTCCCGCAGTCCAAGAGTTAGTGAAGCGGTTGTTAGGTAGAGATCCTAACCAAACTGTTAACCCCGATGAAGTAGTAGCAGTTGGTGCAGCTATTCAAGCAGGGGTATTAGCTGGTGATGTTACTGGTATCTTGTTGCTAGACGTAACGCCACTATCTTTAGGTGTAGAAACCTTGGGTGGTGTGATGACCAAAATTATCCCCCGCAACACCACAATTCCTACCAAAAAATCGGAAGTCTTCTCTACAGCGGTGGATGGTCAAAGCAATGTAGAAATTCATGTTCTCCAAGGTGAACGGGAATTTGCTAACGATAACAAGAGTTTGGGAACCTTCCGCCTTGATGGTATTCCCTCAGCACCACGCGGTGTACCTCAAATCGAAGTAATCTTTGACATCGACGCTAACGGTATCCTCAACGTTACAGCCAAGGATAAAGGTACTGGTAAGGAACAATCCATCAGCATTACTGGTGCTTCCACCTTGGATAAAACAGATGTTGATCGGATGGTGCGTGAAGCCGAACAAAACGCTTCCTCTGACAAGGAACGTCGTGAGAAGATTGAACGCAAGAACCAAGCTGATTCCTTGGCATACCAAGCTGAGAAGCAGTTGCAAGAATTAGGTGATAAAGTTCCTGAAGCTGACAAAACCAAAGTCGAAGGTTTGGTGAAAGACCTGCGCGATGCCGTAGCTAAGGAAGACGATGAGCAAATTAAGAAGCTGACACCAGAATTGCAACAAGCACTATTCGCCGTTGGTAGTAACATCTATCAACAAGCTGGCGGTGCTGCACCTGGCGCTCCTGGCCCTCAAGATGGCGGACCAACTCCCCCTCCTTCTTCTGGTAGCGGTGATGATGTGATTGATGCTGACTTCACCGAAAGCAAGTAATTTTTAATAGTGGTTTGGGATGCGTAGGCGGAGACATCGCATCCTTACCCTCTCTTACCCATCCAAGCATGAGCCTGGGTGGGGATTTTTTTTATTTGATATTTTGTTACCAAATAATCAAGGTGGAAATTCAATCTAAAATCCCAAATCTAAAATCCAAAATTGCTATATGTCATATCCTCAAGCACCTTGGATACTGCAAGGCGATGCTGTTCAAACTCTGCATTTAGTGAATGTTGAGCAAGTGCGTTCCTTAATTCCTTCAGAGTTAGACATTATCTCTGTCTGGCCTGGTAAAACTGTTGCCAGTGTATATCTATCCTATTACGGTTCAAACTCGGTGCTGGAGTACAGCGAGTTAATAGTTGTTCCTGCGGTGGTTAGTTATCAGGGTAAAATAGGCGGTTGGGTTTCCCATATTTATGTAGACCATGTTGATTCGGTAGCTGGTGGTCGGGAAATTTGGGGATTACCAAAGGAATTAGCTGATTTTGACTGGGAACAAGGAAAACGTGTGACTGTTCGCCAAGGAAACCACAAGCTGTGTACTCTCAATTACACTCAACAAAGTTTGGCGTGGCGACAATGGTTAGGCGCGTCTAGTTTCAGTGGAATGGGTGCTGATTTGTTAATATTTCCGGCGGAATTGGAATCTCGCTTGGGTTTGATTAGTTCGCAGCTAGAAGTTCTTAAAGAAAGTCCCTTTTCTGGGATAGGTTTGGGTCAGCCGTTTTTAACTACACGTTATCAGGAATTAAGCTTAAAAGTAGGTGCGCCAGAAGTTGTGGAGCAGAAGAAAGCTGAAGTCAGTTATGGGTCAACTGCCCCACCCACGAGGGGATGGGGCTTGTAACTAGGAAAAAGAATTTCCCGAAACACATGGGATATTGACTGATCCCTGCTCCTCCGTCCCTTCGGTAGAGGAGAGAATATAATCATCACGGATGTTTCTAGAAGCATTGAAATCAGCATGGGTCTGGTGTCCACAGTTTTTACACTGGAACTTAGACTTATGCCGATTTGTCCTCTTAATATGCTTACAAATATTGCATTTTTGGGAAGTGTATCGGGGATCTTGGTGGACTACTCGTTTCCCTAACGCTTCTGCTTTGTAAGCCAAGAACTGCTCTTGCTGATAGAACGCCCAACTACCCAACCATTTATTCATTTTCTTGCCGCGTCGCTGGGTGCGAATACTGGACAAGTCTTCAAGCACAAAAACCGCTACACCTGGTTGACTGGCTAGCTTTTTACTTACACAATGGTTCGTGTCCTTCATGAACCGCTTCTCACGTCCAGACATCGCTTTTAAGCGACGTTTAGCACTGCGAGTGCCTTGTTGTTGGAGTTGACGACGATTGAATAAGTAACGTCTTTGAGCATTTCTAATTTGAGAACTTGAGAAGAATTGACCATCAGAAGTTACTGCTTGATGGTAAAGTCCTCGGTCAATTCCTTGAATTCCTCCACTAATTTCTTGCGGATTCTCCGATTCAAAAACCAGTCGAACCCAGAACTGTTTTGAATGCTTTGAGTAAGTTAAAGTCGCACCACAAAATTCCCAAGTCTCAAAAACTTGTTTGAAATAATCAGGAATTTCTAAGATTAATTTAACTCGCTTACCAATACAGGACAAAGTTAGCTGATGACCACGCAGTGTCATAGTGCGCTTGTCGTATCTCAACCCTGATGTTGGTTTCTTCCTGGGGATATGCTTAAATTTAGTAGCTTTAATTGCTTCTAAAGCGTTGTCCCTTACTGTCTGCAATAAAGCAGAAGGCACACTCGGATACTGTAGCCGTAGCATGGCGTACAAGTCCTTGTGTGCTTTGTTTTTGTTGTAAGTTTTGTTAGCAATAGCCCAGTCAATATGTGCATTAAATATTTCTGCACACTGATTCATTAAAGGTAAAAACCTTTCGGATGGTAAATCAACTCTTATGCTAACAGTACGCTTCATTATGCTATTTGAAGTTCTGTTGATACACCTGCTTCCATGCAATCCTTGATAACCTGCTCATGATTGACAGGCTCAAAATATCTACGGCGATACCGAAGAATAACTACTGAAGGAAGTTTCATATCTACTGGTTCATAGACTTCATGATGACTAAAATCCCAAATATGTTTTTCTTGCCCTTCGCACCCTACAGTGTAAGTAGTTGCAAGTTCATAATGAGCAACGTGTCTTTCAGTTTTCAAAAACTTATCTACTGATTCTTTGGCAGTTAGTGGACTAATTAAAATAACTCCGCTACGCAAATTAGCTTGAGAATCAGTATCCAAACATGGCATTTCTACAAAATGCGTGCCGGGGTTTTGCAAGAGTTGTTGTTTACTCATTTTATGTTTCTCCTTATTTACCTACACATTCAAAAGTCCCGTTCGTTTTTTTGCGAACGTAAGCAAATTCAAGTCCATGTAAACTTACCTCTCTTCTACACCTTTCTTCCGCTTGTGCTGGGGTTCAGGGATGTGGAGCGATGGCACGTTTTACTCATCTGTTGGCGGAGTCTCGGAAGAAGCAGTGAAGCGGTACATAGAAACTCAGAAAACTTCGAGGTGACGCGCTTACCCGTCCATGATAATGCTAACTGAAGGGGCATCGAACCCCTTCAGTTAGCCGCGCTTCCCCACCCACAAGGGGATGGGGTTTTACGCGCGATCTAATAAAATTACTGTGAGGCGATCGCATTTACACCTAGTTTGAGATCTATCAAATTGTTGTATAGTTAGTTTCTTCTCACGCAGAGGAGGACACTTTTGTGCAGGGGTTCTCCTGTTGAACAAAGTTTCTGTCACCCAAAGAAGAACGCAAATATTCATGTCACACCAGCGCAATACGCCTGCAACAAAAGCGTCAAAAACGATATTTATATTAGTAGTAAATCTAACTATCGGTGCGATCGCTTTTTAAAGCTTCAAGAAAAGCTAGAGGCTGAATATTGAGTTCCAGCAACTCCATAAAAACACGGTTAGAAAAGAGCTATTTCGCACCAGCGCAATATGCGTGCAACAAAAGCGTCAAAAACGATATCTATAATTAGTAGTACATCTAAATATCCTTCCAGACAGCAATGCAAAACCAACCACGCGACGGAGACAATTTATCAACCGCCAATTCATTAAACAATTCTGGCACTAAACATCGTAATCATGCACCCTGGACAAAGGCAGCTGCCTCTCTTTCGCTGGTGCTGCTGGGATCTGGGATGACATTAGCAGGTGGCTATTTAGCTGGACACCCTCAAAAGCTATCTCAAAGTGCATCGAATTTGGCAGTTAGTCCAGTAATTGCTGCTCCGCCATTACCCGCAGCCACAGACCCTAACTTTGTTACAGAGGTTGTGCAAAGGGTGGGCCCTGCTGTAGTGCGGATTGACTCTTCACGCACAGTTAAAACTCAGATACCAGATGAATTTAACGACCCATTTTTCCGCCGTTTCTTTGGTTCTCAAATCCCACAAGGAAACCAGGTACGACGGGGTACGGGTTCCGGCTTTATTATCAGTAAAGATGGACGGATTTTGACCAACGCCCACGTAGTTGATGGTGCTGATATGGTGACAGTCATCCTCAAAGATGGACGCAGCTTGAAAGGCAAGGTGTTGGGGAAAGACGAGTTAACAGATGTTGCTGTGGTGAAGATTCAGGCAGATAATTTACCAACGGTCAACATCGGTAACTCTGATCAACTGCAACCAGGACAATGGGCGATCGCGATCGGTAATCCCCTGGGACTAGATAATACTGTAACTACCGGGATTATTAGCGCCACCGGACGAACCAGCAATCAAATCGGTGCGCCTGATAAACGAGTTGAATTTATTCAAACTGACGCAGCAATTAACCCCGGTAATTCTGGTGGGCCTTTGCTTAATGCCCGTGGTGAAGTAGTTGGCATGAATACAGCCATTATTCAGGGCGCGCAAGGATTGGGCTTTTCTATTCCCATCAATACAGCACAACGCATTTCTAATCAACTTATAGCTACAGGTAAAGCACAGCACCCATATTTGGGAATTCAAATGGTGGGTTTGACACCTGAATTAAAACAAAACATTAACTCTGACCCCAATAGTGGTTTGAGTGTTGAGGAAGATAAAGGTGTCTTAGTTGTGAAAGTAGTAGCGAATTCACCAGCAGCAAAAGCCGGAATTCGTGCAGGTGATGTCATCCAAAAACTCAATGGTCAATCAGTGACAGATGCTGGTAGTATCCAAAAAGCTGTAGATAATAGCCAAATTGGGGGCGATGTCCGCCTAGAGTTGCGTCGCAATGGCCAAAATGTCAGCGTCGCTGTGCAACCTGGTGCTTTCCCGACAACTGCTCCAGTGCAATAGTAGTGCTGAGTTAGGATTGATACGACAATAAGAAAAGGCAAGGCGATCGCTTTGCCTTTTTTGTGAGCAGCAAGCCCTACATAAAGCAATACAGTTCAGTTAGGCTGAAATGGATTACACCGTAGGGGCACGGCGCTAGTCATACGTGTCAACTTAACGTGAAACCCTCGTCCCGCAAGGAACTTCAGTTCCTTGCTAATAGTAAAAGTCATCTGTACACGAAGTGTTCCCGAAGGGTAGATGACTAAATATCCCCAATCCCCAAAATTTTGAGTCTACTTCAGTAGACTTGAGCTATTAGCCTTGGAATTGATTCTGTCGTCGGGTGAGGAAGCCTACACTAAAGCTATTTCTAGCTTAAGTTGACACCAATGGGCGCTAGTAAGATTGTCTAGTTGTGAAAAATATTTTGGGTGCCGTGCCCCTACAAAGATCTTTAACCCAAGCGTATTGATACATAAAGTAGGGGCGCAAAGCCTTGCGCCCCTACAGATGATTGATGTGTTGCAAAGATTTGTGGAATTGGTATCAGGGGAAAAAGAGAAAGGTTTGAATTTACCCTTTCCCCTTAACCTAACACTATTGAGACTTCCCCACCCTCTTGACTAAGATCCCAATGCTGCTGCTGTTTTTTTCTGATCCAACTTGAGAATTAACACTCCCAAAGGTGGCAGACACAAATCCAAAGAATAAGGACGATTGTGCAATGACCAATCATCTGTCCATTTACCGCCCAAGTTACCCATGTTACTACCGCCATATTGACGGGAATCACTATTAAATAACTCCGTATAAAAACCCTTTTCTGGTACTCCTATGCGGTAATGGGAATGGGGTTGTGGCGTAAAGTTGCAAACCACAACTACAAAATTTTCTGAATCCTTGTCACGCCGGATGAAGAAAACCACACTATGACGGTTGTCGCTACAGTCAATCCACTCAAAACCTGGTTCAGCAAAATCTTGGGTGTATAAAGTTGGTTCACTGCGGTAGAGATGGTTCAACTCTTGGAAAAATTGTTTTAACTGTTGGTGGGCTTCATATTGGAGTAACTGCCATTCTAAATCACTCCAAACATTCCACTCACTCCACTGCCCAAATTCCATGCTCATAAACATGGTTTTCTTGCCGGGGTGAGCAAACATATAAGTAAACAAACAACGTATATTCGCTAACTTCTGCCATGTATCCCCTGGCATTTTGCCAATCATATTGCTCTTACCATGCACGATTTCATCGTGGGACAGAGCCAACATGAAGTTTTCGCTGTGGTTGTACCACATACTAAAGGTGATGTTGTTTTGGTGGAACTGGCGGAACCAAGGGTCCATGCTGAAGTAGTCTAGCATATCGTGCATCCAGCCCATGTTCCACTTTAAATTGAAGCCCAGACCACCTGTGTAGGTAGGCCAAGATACCATTGGCCAAGAGGTGGATTCTTCAGCAATTGAAAGCGCACCGGGGAAATAGCTGAAAATGAGATAATTTACCTGACGCAGAAAATCTGCCGCCTCGAGATTTTCTCTACCACCGTACTTGTTAGGTAGCCATTCTCCGGGGTTACGGCAATAGTCGAGGTAAAGCATGGAAGCTACAGCATCAACGCGAATACCGTCAATGTGGTACTTGTCAAACCAAAATAACGCATTTGATGCTAAGAAATTACGAACTTCGTGGCGTGCGTAATTAAATACTAGCGTCCCCCATTCTTTGTGTTCGCCTTTGCGGGGATCAGCGTGTTCGTACAGGTGACTACCATCGAAGAAGGCTAAACCATGTCCATCTTTGGGGAAGTGACCGGGAACCCAATCCACAATCACACCAATGTCATTTTTGTGACATTCGTCAACAAAATACATAAAATCTTCAGCACTACCAAAACGGGACGTGGGAGCAAAGTAGCCAGTTACTTGATAACCCCAAGACCCATCAAAGGGATGCTCTGCAATCGGTAACAGTTCGACATGGGTGTAACCGAGTTCTTTAACGTAGGGGATGAGTTTATCTGCTAGTTCTCGGTAGGTGAGGAAGCGTGCGCCGGGTTTCAGTTCGGAAACTACAACTACAGGTTCAGTTTCACCATTGGGTAGTTTGGCAGGTTCGCTACTAGAAGCGTGTAACCAAGAGCCTAAATGCACTTCATAAACTGAAACAGGCTGAGTTAAAGGGTCAACGTGTCGCCGTTTTTCTAACCAGTCTTGATCGTTCCAACTGTAAGCATTTAAATCGGTAACTATTGATGCTGTTTTTGGGCGGGCTTCCTGTTGAAAACCGAAGGGATCTGATTTTTCGTAAATGTGACCTTCAAAATTTTTGATTTCATATTTATAATGCGCTCCCAAGCCTAATTCAGGAATAAACAATTCCCAAACGCCAGTGGGGCCTTTTCGCATTTGGTGTTTGCGTCCATCCCAGTTATTGAAATCTCCCAGCAAAGAAACGTTACGAGCATTAGGGGCCCAAACAGCAAAATAAACACCTTTAACGCCGTCTACTTCTGTGAAGTGCGCTCCCAGCTTCTCATAAATTCGGTGGTGATTACCTTCACCAAACAAATGTAAGTCAAAGTCTGTCAAGTGGGGAGAACGAAAGGCATAAGGATCGTAGGTGACACGCTCATGTTCCCCTTCTTTAATGCGTAACTGGTAATTTGCCAGTTCTGCTGTCTCAATAATGCATTCAAAAAAGTGGGGATGATGCGCTGTCTGCATCGGGTACTCTTTGCGTTCCTGAGGAATCACTACCCACGCCGCGCTTGCATTTGGTAGGTAGGCTCGCACAGCCCAGACATTTTTGCCATTCTGCTCTATGAGATGAGAACCCAGTATTTCAAAGGGATCTTGATGTTGATTCCAAACGATGCGGTTAACCTGTTCAGGAGCGATCGTGGTCATGGACATTAAAGCTACCTACTTGAAATAAAGTGATTGACTAAATCGGCTTTTGTAAAATATATATATTCTTTACATTTATTTGCAATCTTGTCGCCACCGTTATCGTACATCAGAAATGTGCAACTGGTACCTCTTGGGGACTGGGGATGAGGGAGAAATAACTCTTGACTCTTGACCAATTTGTCAAATCCCTAAAAATGGGAAAATCTGAAGCAAGGCTTTACGTATCCGCAGCAAATAAATCTGATCCCGGATTCTAGGATCTAGTTGCCTTGGTGGGATAACTTGCAGCTGCTCTTGCAATTGAGCGTATTCGGCGGCAGTTAGAGGTTTGCCATCAACAGGCGATCGCGCTTCTATAATTATCTCTGTCCGTAATATCTCTTCTGGGATATCTTGTGCTGGTGGTAATGCCATTACCTTTGTCCCCCAATGGCTGCTTAAACCCACCAAAATAATCATGCTAATGCTCAAAAGGAAAAATTTTATTCGCTTCATAAAACCTCGCGGGATTTGTGGAAAAACAGTAGAGATGAAATAGATTGCATCTCTACTGGGTTTCGCTATCAAATCTTGTAGGTTGGATTGCGTTGTTGCTCTACTCCATCTACCTTGATATTTTCCACCCCTTTCAATAAGGATATCTAGCAATTTATATATTTTTTGGGAATTTTGAATTCAAGTGTACTATTTAATTTACTTATAGCTTAGAGCGAGGCGGGCTGTGAGAAAATGCTCGATTTTTAAATCCTATATTTTTTTATATCTTGCAGCATTTTGAATAACCGTAGGGGAGCCACTTGCTACAAAGTCAGAATCTAAACTTTGCAGTAATGGTAAACAGTGCCCACCCTAGAAAAAGTGCTATAAGCCCAGTGGTGCAAGATATGAGTTTTCCAAATAAATATTTCAATAGAAGGACACTGGATAAAGTCGTTAAACTTCTTCACCAATGTCCTCTATGTTAGTACCTTAGTTAACAAATGCTTGAGCAGTCTCAAGTTTTCACTTAGCAACACAAGATTACTTAGATCTTAATCTCCACCACATCAACGCAAGCGATACAGTGAAAATCATTGTTACTAACCTGTTTTAATCTTGAGTGAGACTGATCTACTAGGGTGTCTTAGTTGGAGTTGCAGCAGGGGATTTTGTTGCAGCAGGGGATTTTGTTGCAGCAGGAGTACCAGCATCAGTGGGTTCGCCTGTAGCAGCTGGACTGGTGGTTGCACCGCCGGTACCACCACCTTCACCACCACCTTCACAAGCTCCAAGAATTGCCGCCAGACTTAACATGAGAGCCAAACCAAAAATTTTTGTTTTCATAACTCCTCGTTCACCAATTGTGGCAAGATAAAATTTTCGCCTGATGAATACGATACCCTATTTGTTGCTTTTTTTTAAAATGCTTTGAGGTACATATTTCCAAGCAACACTTTAAAAAATTTTTTCTTGAGGGTAGCATTATAAGTTGGCTTGGGTAATTAGTTTCTCTTAACTAACGAAAAAGAGAACTTAATCACTCAAAATGATTTTCAGAGAATTAGGTAGCAATTCAAGCTATCATACCAAAAATTGTCATGTTTCCGCAGACACTTGCCGCTTGCTGCCCAGCATTGCCATACTTTAGAGGCGATGCCCAAAGGTTCAAGCTGTCCTGGTGCAGTTCGCTGATTGCGAGTATTGCAATACTCAAGTGATGCAAACATTAGTGCAGCTACCTGCCAAAACACTGAAAAGGGTTTAGGGTGTTATTTGTGCTAATTGCGTAAGGGGATTGGAACCTTAGCAAAAACACACAACCAAATCTAAAATACAGTTTTTCCCACCTAAAGAAAAAGTTATGGCTGCTGTTCGCAAATCAGCTGTTTCTGCAACGGGTAATTGGTTTCGACGAGATTCTACTCCTTCTGTAGGAACTAGGCGCTCGGCAAATCGACAGTCAGCTGCGCCCAGAGCGTCTAAACTTACTGTTGAAACTTCACCAGTACCTTCAACAAGACAACGGCGTTCATCGAAAAATCTATCGGTTTCTGCCACAAATGGGTTGCTTATACCGACTACGATGCCGTCGGGTAAACAACAAGCTGCTAATCTTAAAGGGCAGTCAAGTACGTCAACTACGGTGCATAAAAGTTCTGGGTTGGATTTCCTAAAGCTTCCTGGAATGAGTAACTCCGGCAATTTACCTGTGTGGTTGCTGCGCTTTTATGCTTTACATCGTTATTCCTCAGTTGTGGCGTTTTTGTTGGTAGCAACAACGTTAATGGTTTATGGTTGGACAGTTTATTCGCAAGAGCTTTGGAGTCAGGGATATCGGAGATTGCAAAGTCTGCAACGTCATGAGCGGCAGTTGACGACAACTAACGCCACCCTAACCAATAAAATGGCGCAAGAAGCAGAACAACCCACGGCCGGATTTGTATCACCAACTCCAGCACGTACAATTTTCTTGTCGCCTGCAAATAATAATCCTAATTCAACACCTACTCAGACCACACCCAATTTGGAAACGCAGCCGCAAACTTCCTCGCCACTGGGATATTAAAGTTAAGAGTCAATGGTCATTAGTCGTTTGTCATTAGGATGAATACCAATTCGTAATTCGTAATACTTGCCAAGGCGCGAGAAGCAAGCTACGTAATTTGTAATTAAGAAAGTCAGATTTTATCTAGGTTTCTGGGTTTGAATCTGTTGCTGTATTGTAGAGAATTGGTATAAGACTTGTGGCTCATGACTAATGGCAAAGGACAATGGATAAACCTAAATGCGTAAGTCACCAAGTAAAAGTAAATTCAAAAATTTTCGGACTTCAAATTTTACCAGGCAGAGGAAGGGTACTCAACGAGGATTACAAGAAACCCCTACCCGTAACACCCAAGAGCCAATACCCAATACGAGAACTCGACTGTTTATAGCATGGGGTGTGCTCATGGCAGCAGGGTTAGGCTTGGCAGTTAATTTGTATCAACTACAAATTGTTAGTGGAACAAAGCTAACGGAGAAGGCGCGGAAGCAACAAATGGTGAATTTGCGACCTTTTATGCCCCGTCGCCCAGTAATAGATCGTGGCAATAATTTGTTGGCAATTGACCGTCCTGTATATACTGTCTTTGCCCATCCCAAGTTATTTGATAAGTCGAATGAAGAAATAGCACAGCGTCTTGCCCCCATACTTAACAAAGATGCTGCTGAGTTGGTGAAAATATTTGAAAGTAAAAAAAGTGGGATTACACTTGCCCCTGCACTACCAGAAGAAATTGCCGATCGCTTTATCGGGTTACATTTAAATGGATTTGAATTTGTGCAAAAATACGCAAGGTTTTACCCACAAGAGGATTTAGCTGCTGATATAGTAGGCTACGTTAATCTTGACCGTCGTGGTCAAGCAGGGGTGGAATATAGTCAAGAGAAGTTACTCGAACGTTCTGTGCAAACGGTGCGCTTAAGTCGATCTGGGAATGGTGCATTAATGCCAGATCATGCACCGGAAGGGTTTTTGCATTTTGATGACTTGCAATTACAACTAACTATTGATAGCCGCTTGCAAAGGGCAGCTCGTTCTGCGCTCAAACAACAGATGGAAAAGTTTGGCGCAAAACGAGGCGGGGTAATTGTCATGGATGCAGCGGATGGTTCCATACTGGCCTTGGTTTCGCAACCTAGCTACAATCCAAATCAATACTCTAAAGCCGATATTTCGCTGTTTAAAAACTGGACAGTAGCAGATCTTTATGAACCAGGATCGACTTTTAAACCGTTAAATGTGGCGATCGCTCTCGAAAATGGTGTAATTAAACCTGACGATGTATTTAATGACCCTGGTTCGATTCAAGTAACTGACCGCATTATAAAAAATGCTCAGAACAAAAGTTATGGGCGGATAAATATTGCCGAAATTCTGCAACATTCCAGCAATATTGGCATGGTGCAAATTATCCAAAGATTACAGCCCAATATTTACTACAACTGGCTGGAACGCTTGGGGTTAGGCCAAACCATTGATACAGATTTGCCTTTTGAAGTTGGTAGTCGGCTCAAAAGTCAAGAAGAATTTATTTCCTCGCCAATTGAACCTGCAACTACTTCTTTTGGTCAAGGCTTTTCCTTAACACCATTACAGTTAGTACAAATGCATGGGGCCTTAGCTAATGGCGGTAAATTGGTAACGCCTCATGTAGTCAAAGGGTTAATTGATAGCAAAGGGCAAATGCATTATTTACCTAATCGTCCTATGCCACGCCAAATTTTCTCACCTACGACAACCCAACGGGTAGTAGAAATGATGGAAACTGTGGTTTCTGAAGGTAGTGGCAAGGCAGCACAAATCCCTGGATATCGAATCGCAGGTAAAACAGGTACAGCTCAAAAAGCGAGTGCTTCTGGTGGCTACCAAGTTGGCGCTAGAATCACCAGTTTTGTAGCGATTTTACCTGTGGAAGCTCCCCGGTATGTTGTTTTAGCCTTGGTAGACGAGCCAAAGGGTGAAAACGCCTATGGTTCTACCGTCGCTGCACCAATTGTGAAAGCTGTGATGGAAGCTTTGATTCCCATTGAACAAATTCCCCCAAGTTCAACAGTTAATCCAGCACCAGCAGATACTCAAAATTGATTGTTGAACAGGGAACAAGGAACAGGACATAATTTTAAATTTTGAATTGTTTCTCCCCCATTACCCATTACCCATTACCCATTACCCAGTCCCCAATCCCTAGTCCCTGAATTGTATGGAGTAATTTTGGCAAGGCGATCGCCTTCATTTCCATAAGTTAAATAGATACTTAAATAACTATCAGGCTTGTAGGGCATTCGTTCTGCCCACTCGATGGCTACAATTCCCGGTATAATCTCAAAACCTTCCCAATATGTTTCTAAATTTAAGGCGGCAACTTCTTGTGGATCTAAGCGATATAGATCCAAGTGGTAAAGGGGTAGCCGTCCTTCTGTATATTCGTTAATGATTGTAAAAGTGGGACTCACAATGGATTCAGTGATTTCCAAACCTTGGCCAATGCCTTGCACTAATGTAGTTTTGCCAGCACCTAAATCACCTTCAAGTAAAATTACACTGCCAGCATTGAGAGATTGACCAAGAGTAATACCCAAATTTAGGGTTGCCTCTGCATTGGCAAGCATAATTTTTATGTTATCTGCCATGATGCGCTCCAGTGTACCACCGCAATAAAACTCGTGCTAGTTTCTGGGGATTGTGCCGAACACAACCTATTTCATCTTCAAACAAAATATTAGCTGGGACAATCCTACGTCCTAGTAGGGTGACTGCTTCGCGATCTAGGAATACCGGGTGGGAATTTTGTTGAGCGTAGCGGATCTGAGACTTAGCTGAGGGGGATTTTTTATGTACTAGTACAGCATCGAATAGCCGTCTTTCTCCAGTAGCTGCATCAATTGCTCTGATATGGTCGGCAACAGTATAACCGTCCGTTTCTCCTGGTTGAGTCATAATATTGCAGACATAGATGCGGAGAGCATTGGTTTGAGCGATCGCATCGGCAATTTCTGGTACTAACAAATTAGGAATCAAGCTAGTATAAAGGCTACCGGGGCCAATAATAATGTAATCAGCTTCTTTAATTGCTCTGATTGCTGCTGGTAAAGCTGGCGGATTAGCAGGGATACAGCCAATTTTCACAATTCGGCCCCCAGCCTTGGGAATGCTAGATTCTCCATCAATGCGGCGACCGTCGGCTAATTCTGCCCAGAGACGAACATCACTGAGGGTGGCTGGTAAAACTTGTCCTCTTACTGCCAAGACTTTGGAACTGGCTGCAACAGCTCGTTCCAAATCCCCAGTAATATCACTCATCGCCGTTAAAAATAAATTACCAAAACTATGGCCGCTTAAACCATCCCCAGCCCGAAAGCGGTATTGAAACAATTCTGTTAGTAACTTTTCTTCATCTGCTAGGGCTGCCAAACAGTTGCGAATATCCCCTGGTGGTAGCACTCCAAATTCTTGGCGCAAACGCCCAGAAGATCCACCATCATCAGCTACGGTAACAATGGCAGTAATATTGGCGCTGTAGGTTTTCAGTCCTCGCAGCAAAGTAGAAAGACCTGTACCACCACCAATCACCACTATTTTTGGTCCTCGGTACAAGCGGTGATGTGCCAATAGAACATCAATTAGTTCCTCTTGGCCTTCTGGCCTTAGTACCTTCGTAATTGATCCAACAGTGCGCGTTTGTCCCCAAAGCAGCAACAGCAACCCGCACAGCAGTACTAACGGTCCGCTGATATAGTTGGGTAAGATGTCAGCGATGAATTCCAGAAACCCCCTAAGCAATTTTATTGCCCAAAAAATTGGGGTCAACTTAATCCAAATAGCTAACCCCAGACTCGCCAGCAGAACTCCTCCAACACTGATGAGTAACCAACGTTTAACTGATAAACCTGGGGATAACCACTTGAACCACTGGTTCACCCGATGGGAAGTGCGGCTGCGTGACTGTTGTTGCAGGGTGTGGAGAGCCTGTCTGAGAAAACCGATTGACATAGCTAATTGGGAGCAGTGGGACAAATAATAATTAACAGAAAATGTACACTACCTGGTTTAAACACCAAGTATAGACTTATGACAATTTTTCATTTCTATAGACTTTGAGTAAATCGTCAAAGTTGCCAGTATTCGCCCTTAGATAAGACTTTGTTGAGTAAAAGTGAATTGAATGGAAAAACGCATTTTAGGATTAGATCCAGGACTGGCGATTTTAGGATTTGGGGTAATTACCTGCAAACAAAATCCGGACAAGATCCAAGACACAAGCGTCCAGATGGTAGATTTTGGCGTAATTAGTACACCCGCAAATACGGAAATGGGGCAACGGTTGTGTACCTTATTTGACGATTTACACACCCTAATGGCGGAATTGCAACCTGACTTGGTTGCGATTGAAAAATTATTCTTCTATCGTATGTCAAGTACTATTCTGGTTGCACAAGCACGGGGTGTAATGATGTTGGCATTGGCACAGCGTCGTCTCCCATATGTGGAGTTTACCCCGGCCCAAATTAAACAAGCGTTAACGGGATATGGTAATGCCCAAAAGTACGAAGTGCAAGAGGCAGTGGCGCGGGAGTTAAATTTAGACGATATCCCTAAGCCGGATGATGCTGCTGATGCTTTGGCTGTGGCTTTAACCGCGTGGTTTCAGGTTTAATTTTGTAAAATGAGAAGAAAGTTGGAAACTAACTGGCATATCTTCCACTACTACGTAAGTCGTGGAAGGCTGTCCTCTTATGCCAAAACTAGTTAAGTCTGGCTTGTTTTGAAATCTTTCTAGTTATTGCAACTTCTTCCTTGAGTTGACTTCCTTCGTTTTGAAATTCTGCTGCTAGCTCTTCGAGATTATTCGCTATTGACAATACCTCTCGTGTTAGCTGTTTTGTCTCTGTTGATTTATTGTCATATTTTTGTGAGGCTTGTGTAATTTCAGAAAAAAGATCTTTGTATTCTTCAGGTGGATTTTCTAACCACTCCTCAAACTTGCTTTGCGATTTGTTTAGAATAGCAAGAGTTTTTTCCCAAGAAGTTTTTAGACGCATATCTAGCGTCTGAATCTCCTCATACTTTGTCTTGAGTTGTTTGGTAGTATTTACCCCAGCTAACTCGTATACTTTAGCTTTTAGCTCTTGAAGTTTCATGGTTACTACCTAGCGTCCTAAATTTAGAGCATTTTATCGCTCTACTTGTTTTAATTTTAGATAAAATCTTTCATTATCTTCACGAAGACGCTGACTCTCTTGAACTAAAGTAGCAATTTGCTGTTTTTGCTGTTCAATTACAGATCTTGCTTCATCCCTTTGTTGCTTGTATTTTTTCGTATGGGCAACTCTTCCACCTAAACTTTGATTATTCTGAGCTAATTTTTGCCTTATTTTCTCAACTGCATTGTACTTCTTTTTCAGATGCTCTAGTTCTGTAAACAATTCCGCTTGAGCTTTCCTATTCTCAGATTCAGATCGGAAAGCTTGATTTTCAGCCTCCAACGAGGCAATTCGTACTTCTAACCTCTTAATTTCTTTGTCTTTGCCAAACAGTTTCTCTTGTAATGCTTTAATCAGACTCAGGAGCTTGGATTTTTGTTGATCTTGTTCATGACAAGCTGCTTCAAGCTCATGAGCGCGATCGCGCAGACGACCAGCTCGATTCTGTAAGACTTTGGCTGTACATTCGTACTTAATAATCGCAATAACCCTGCTACGCTCTGGTTCCTCCAGTCGATGAACTTCGGGGCTACGCCAAAGTTCATCGTAGTTGGTACAATCATGGCGTAGCTCCTGGGTTTTAACGTGTCCAGGATCTGCAATTAACTCAGAGTTTTTCAACCGAACTCGGTCATGCCAGTAGTCAAACAATGCCTTGCTGTTATCCATTATTGTGCGATCGCTTGTAAAGTATCTATTTATCCTTAAAGATAGAGTAACTGGAAGCTGACATGGAGCCTTATTTACTCAGAACTACTTTAAGAAATCTTCATTTTGTTACATCATCTCCTATCTTCGCCATGATTTAGACGGTATTTGATAAGTAATCGCACAGAATTATTTACACATGAGTTTCTAGTCTGGATTAGGGTTTCATAGCTTAACTTTGTGTAATTAATTTTGTTTAGCTACTTAAATGCTTACCCTGCAATTGAAATAGGAATTCTATTTTTGGGGAACAAGCTTAGGCAATACCTGCTCAAGGATTCGTTTTTGACCATTAGGAGTGAGAGCAACTTCACCCTCAGCAACAGGTCGAATATCTTTAGTTTTGATGAGCCTAGATATAGCAACATTAACGTTTTGAGGGTTCTGGCTGACAGCATGTTCACGTAGTTCAACCCGACTCAAGCGATTATTGGCGGCATGATACAGCAGCAACAGAACTTCATCCGTTGCATAAATATCCCTTGCCAGAACTAGAGGTTTTCCGTCCAATTCATGAATTACTGAATGTTCTAGTTGAACAATTTGGGCAATGGTTTCTGCAACAACCTTTCGATCTCGATTCCAAACTAGGCGGAGAAATTCTGCAAAAATCCATTTGCTTACATGAAGCACCAGCATTGAATCCATATAGTTTGCGGTGTACTCGGTTGATATGTGAACAGCACCGCGATCGGAGCGGAATCCATATACAACCTCGATCACTTTAGCCAAATGATAACGATCCTTCGATCCAAGTAGATGAGGAATATTTTTGTTTAATAAATCCTCACGAATTTTACCAGGCAATTTTCGATGATCAATCTTTCCGGTATCCATTTGAAGCAAGCAACGCGAAATCGCTTCACAAAACCGCCCACCGTCTAGTTCTGTTGGTTGCCAGTCGCCAGCTAAAAATCGTTGCTGCATTTCGACGTAGCATTCAACCACTGCATGGGCAAAGTGAGAGTCAATAATTGTCGAAAGTTCCTGAATTAGTTGCTCAGATGTCCTTCTCATGGTTACACCTCACCAGAATTTTCAGAAGATTCATCGGTGAATGCGTTACCTTGTCTGAAGCTTGTCAATCTCTCAACCTCAGCCAAACCTGGAGGTAGTAGTTGGAAACCACCCTGCACTTTTATCAAGCTTCCTTGTCCTGAAGTTGCTTGTAAGCGCCGTTCTAAATTTCGCTCACCTACCTTGATGCCAAGTCCCAAATACAGAAACTGCTTTAGCTTGTAGCTTGAAACCACTATTTCAGGGTTGCTTGTGACCTTACCAATTGCCCACAGACCAAACAAGCCCTTCTGAATGACTGTGCAATCTTTAATGGCTGCATGAAAATCAATATTCGAGGCAAATAATTTCCAACTAGCTACCCAAGGCTCCACTTCTTTAGAAAATCCATTATTCTTGTGCTTGCCATTCTTTGTAGAATTCTCTGAATCCTCCTCACTTTTGGCACTAGACTTCGAGCTTCGTGAAGTTGCACCTGTAGCTAAATTCCACTTACCCTTTATCTTGTCATCAAGTACCTCTGTGAGAACTTTTCGCGCTTGCTCTTGTCCCGACAGTCGCAGCCCAACCATATCTCTCTCAACAATCAATTCAGGACTTTTGCCAATCCATGTGCTCGCATTGGTGTCATACAATCCAACTCTTTTAAGAATGTCATTCAATTCATTACGAGGAATTTCCTCTCGTCCATCGACATCCAATGAGTACAGGAGAACCAGATAGGTTAACCGACGTGCAGCATCTAGCCTGTTTGCAGCTTTGAGCCGCGTTTCCATTAGCTGTAGTTGTTCACCGTTGTACCGAAAAATCTGTTTTAATTTGTCAGCATCAATTCCATAAGCAGCAGGAAGTTCAGCAACTGTATCAATCGTAGATTTATTGTTCTCGTCACTGGATTCGTTGTTGAATAAGGAAAGTTGTTGAGGTTCGGCATTATTTAAATCACGAATCACAGGACGACCATTAGGTGGTTTTCCAGGTGTCATTTGTCCACCAACGATCGCCGCGATCGCTGCACCACCCCAGCTAATACCTACTTCGTTACTCAGAGATGCCTGAATCTCTCGTGAGTAGCCTTTGCTGGTTTCAACAAATTTTAATGTATTCATTACGGCAGGTAGAAGACCATTATTACTGGACGTTGATCCGTTATGCCCTTCACCTATTGGGGTTCCACACATTACACATCCTTTTGCGTCAGTAAGAAGTATTTCATAGCAGTCTTTGTTTTTACATCGAATCTGCTGAGGACAGTTAGAACAGTAGAATCCATTGCTAGACAAGGGATGTTGGCAGGAGGGACATGTTTGCATATTTTCAAGTCTCCAAAACTCTATTTGAACTGCATTTTACAAAGAGGTTCAGATAGAGCGCGACTATTTGGCAGTATTAGAGGCTATAAAATGAAATCTTTAGGAACTATACTTAGCAAAAGTTTTAAACTTTTTATAAATTACAGGTAAATACTTTTATATTATTGACTTTTCAGGGTGAAATATAGTTTATGGCGCATTCTTATGCTGCTCTTCCTGCCTTCGAGCGACTTTTACTATTAATTGCAACCTTTGTCCGATACCCAGGAGTTGGTTGTATTGATCCTATGCAATCTGACTCTAATAATCATGATACATTGCAATTAGTACAATTGTACCTACAAAAAGTAGCAAGCGAATTAAATGTAAAGCTACCGCCATATTCGCGTTATACCATCCAAAAAGATTTGAAGACTCTTCGTCGCTATGGACTTTTGGATAGGCGACCTTACCGATGGGGTTACTATGTTGGTAGAGGTCTAATGAATCGGGAGGAGTTACAAGTTGCGCTCAATGCCCTACACTCTCAGGCAAGATATCAGGAAGACCCTCAAATTAACCGGATCTATCAAAGACTAATGCGGCGATTAGGAGGGTTAAACCTGAAAGATGAGATGCTTTATCCGGTGAGAACCCAATTAGACCGAGTTATTGTCTACACCGATCCGGTGGAAATGATGGCCAAGGGCAAATATCAAAGCCAAGGTACGTTATTTGAAAAACTAGATGCACTTGAAGCGGCAATTATTAAAGGGCAAGCAGTTGAGCTTTATCGTTGTCGTAATCCGTACAATCCCAACAAAACCAGATATGAGCAAGTTTATCCTTTACAATTGATTTATGCAGACATTGCCTGGTATTTGTTGCTGGAAGATTATAACAACGGTCATCTCGTAGTGTCACGTATTGATCGCTTTAGTGATCACTTCAATGTTCTGGATAGCAAAGGTCGCGGCTTAGATAGCCAATGGAAAAGCTTACATATCGCTCATCGGCTCTTAAAGGCAGGTTGTGGCTTGAGGTTGGGTTTAAGAGAAGAGCAACAAAGGGAGATCCGTGGAGAACTGGAGCTTGTAGAAGTGAAAGTTCGATTTTTCCCTGAAGTTATGGGATTTATCCAGGAGGGAGAAAAGCGACATCTTCACCAAGAAATCAAACCAGGGCCTAAGGGAACAGATGGCAAATTTGCTTATTTAGATTATATTGTGAGATTGCCTGAGCGATCGCTAGAGGAGTTTTGTCGCTGGGTGTATCGCTTTATGGGTAATGCTCAGTTCATCTATCCTCAATATCTAGCTGAACAACACCAGAAATTTGCTCGTGCATTAATCAATCGGTATTCTTTCAAAGTGCAAGATATATAGAAGATAATCTAGGCTCCAGTTGCCAATTGTATTTTTTAAAGACTATCCTAGTATCAAAAAAAACTACAGTATTTTCAGTCTTTTTGAGTTTCCAACTTTATTATTGTGTACAGGAGAAAACTTTATAATCAGGGCTTTAGTCCTGGGTTTTTAATCACTGTAGACGTAAAGTGGCTTCAGGAAGAATTACCCAAAATTTACAATGATGGTAGATTGGGTGACTTTTCGCTTAACCCAATCTACTTTTTAAGTGTAAGGAAACGCGTTAAAGATTGAGTTTCTAAGCGCTAAAGTACTTCGCTTCTGGATGATAAGTAATAATCGCCGTTGTAGACTGTTCTGGATAAAGTTGCTCACTTTCATCCATATATAAGTTAATCCTGTCAGTCTCCAATAGAGCCAGTTGCTTGTACTGATCCTGAATATTCGGACAAGCGGGATAGCCGAAACTATACCGTGAACCACGATAGCGTTGTGCCAACATATCCCGAATGTTATCAGGTTCCTCGGCCACAAAACCCAATTCCCTACGAATTCGGGCGTGTGTCCACTCTGCTAAGGCTTCAGCTACCTGCACCGCTAAACCGTGGAAATACAGGTAATCAGTGTATTGATTATCTGCAAATAACTTCTGCGCGTACTCCGTGGCAATTTCTCCCACAGTCACCGCTTGCATTGGGAAGACATCAATTATCCCCGAATCCTTTGGTGCAAAGAAATCTGCAATACATAGCCGCTTCAAAGACTTCTGTCTAGGAAATTCAAAACTTGCTTTTACTTCTGCGTTTTCTGTACCTCCAGTTTTCGGATCATAAACATACAAAGTATTTCCCTCAGCCTGACAAGGGAAATACCCATAAATTACCTGAGGATGCAACAGCTTTTCATTAATAATCCGCTGTTTCCAATGTTCCAAAATTGGATGCACCTTTTGGGCTAAGAAAGCTTGATATTCTTCCTTCGTTTGCTCTTTTGGTTTGCGGAATTGCCATTGTCCAGCAATCAAAGCTTGCAAATCCAAATACCCAAATATTTCTTCTAGAAAAATATCACTAGGTTGCAACAACTTTGTTCCCCAAAAAGGTGGAGTAGGACGTTCAATATCTATCGCTACGGCTTCAGAACGTCTGGTATCAACTTCAGTGCTGAGTGATGAGTGCTGAGTTTTGAGTTTTGAGTTTTGAGTTTTGGGAGATGAGTCCTGAATTTCGGGTTTATCAATTACGACTTCATCTAAAAAGCCTTGCAAATCTTCCCAGTTACCAGCAACTTTTGCTGGCATTAATTTATCCATGAAATGCAAGTCGGAAAATGCATCTTTGCCATAAACTACTTTACCTTTGTAAGTATTTTGGCAATCTTGATAAACAAATTTGGGAGTCAGCGCCGCACCACCTAAAATCACAGGAGCAGTAATTCCCTTTTCGTTGAAAATCTCCAAATTTTCTTTCATGAAAGCTGTAGATTTTACTAGCAACCCACTCATAGCAACACAATCAGGTTTATGCTGTTCATACGCCTGAATGATATTTTCTACTGACTGTTTAATGCCTAAGTTAACTACTTTGTAGCCGTTATTTGAAAGAATGATATCCACTAGGTTTTTACCAATATCGTGGACATCGCCTTTGACAGTGGCAATAATGACGGTTCCTTTGGCATTATTACCAGCTTCCGATTTTTCCATAAAAGGTTCGAGGTATGCTACCGCCGATTTCATAGTTTCGGCAGACTGCAATACAAAGGGTAGCTGCATTTGTCCGGAACCGAACAATTCACCAACAACTTTCATCCCATCCAGCAGGAAGGTGTTGATAATTTCCAAAGGAGGATAGATTTCTAGGGCTTTTTTCAGTTGGGTTTCTAAACCAATGCGTTCGCCGTCAATAATATGGCGTTTCAGGCGTTCTTCAATGGGGAGACTTTGATCAACTCCCTTGTCGCGTTTTGTCGTAACTCCAGCAAACAGCGTGGTTAGCTCTGTCAAAGGGTCATAAATGCAGACATCACCCTCAAACTGACGCTGATCATAAATTAACTGGAGACAAACTTCTTGATGGCGGGCTTCAATCTTGGCAAGTGGTAAAATCTTGCTAGCGCTGACAATGGCTGCATCCATCCCCGCAATCATCGCTTCGTGTAAAAACATCGAATTCAGGACAATCCGGGATGCAGGGCTAAGACCAAAGGAGATATTAGAAACACCCAAAATTACATGACATCCGGGCAATTCTTGGCGAATCCGCCGAATTGCTTCGATGGTGGCTTTGCCGTTTTTTCTATCTTCTTCAATCCCTGTAGAGATGGGTAAAGCTAGGGTATCAAAGAATATTTCTGTGGGAGGAATGCCATATTCTACAGCTTGGCGATAGGCACGCTCGGCGATCGCAAATTTTTGATCGGCGGTTCGCGCCATCCCTTCTTCGTCAATTGTGCCAATTACTACCCCCGCGCCATATCTTTTGGCTAATTCCAACACTTTCAAAAAACGCGGTTCGCCGTCTTCATAGTTGGTGGAGTTGAGCAAACATTTACCACCAGCGACTTTTAAACCCGCCTCCATTTTTTCCCATTCCGTGGAGTCAAGCATTAAGGGTAATGTCACATTATTGACAATGCGCGAAACTAGTTCGTGCATATCCCGGACACCATCACGTCCCACATAATCGACGTTAACATCAAGAACATGGGCACCTTCTTTTACCTGGCCCCTGGCCATAGAAACCAGTCCATCCCAATCTTCGGCATTTAGCAATTCGCGGCATTTTTTGGAACCGCTAGCGTTGAGGCGTTCGCCGACAATTAAGAAAGAGTTATCTTGATCGTAGGGCTGAGTGGTGTAAATTGATGCTGCGGCTGGTTCTAAACTGGGCTGTCTAACTTTCGGCTTTAGCTCTTTAGCTATTTCTGCTAATTGTTGAATGTGTTCTGGACGTGTCCCACAGCAACCCCCAATCACTTGGACACCCAAATCTTCAACAAAGTGCATCAGCGACATCCGTAATTCCATCGGTGTCAAACGGTAGTGTGCTTGACCGCCAACGTTCTCAGGTAAACCCGCGTTAGGAATACAGGAAACTGTGAAAGGTGAATGTTCTGCCAGATATTTAATATGTGGCTTCATCAAGTCTGGGCCAGTAGCACAGTTCAAACCGAGAATATCAATTGCGTAAGGTGCCAAAATTGTCAGGACAGCGCTGATTTCTGTTCCTACCAGCATTGTCCCCATACTTTCCATTGTCACCGACACCATCAACGGCCGGCGATCGCCTTTTTTGGCAAAAACTTCTTCAATACCATTGAGTGCGGCTTTAATTTGCAACACATCTTGGCAAGTCTCAACAAGAAATAGATCAACGCCACCATCCCACAGCGCTTCTGCTTGTTCTGCAAAAGCCGTTTTCAAAGTGTCAAAGTCGATGTGTCCCAAAGTAGGGAGTTTGGTTGTGGGGCCAATAGAACCCGCCACAAACCTAGGTTTTTCTGGCGTAGAAAATTCCGCCGCTACACGCTTTGCTAATTCTACGGCTGTCTTGTTCAGGTAATATGTCTGATCTGCTAAGTCATATTCTGCCAACACAATCGAAGTAGCACCAAAAGTATCCGTTTCAATCACATCTGCACCCGCAGCGAGAAAATCACGGTGAACTTTGGCGACAGCTTCCGGTTTGGTATGAACAAGGTATTCGTTACAACCTTCATACTCGGGACCACCAAAATCATCAGCAGTTAGGTTTTGTGTTTGCAGATTAGTACCCATTGCACCGTCAAAGACGATAACCGGGCCGTCTGGACTATGTAAGCGTTCAAGAAAAGGATGAGTTATATTTGCCATGCGGAAATTGGTTAGTCGTGTATTATTTAGACTTAACTTATTATTTTCTAAAATTTACAAATTTTTGGCAGGTTTGAATAAAATCAAACATCTCTGGGTAATCGGTAATGGGGAAAAAAGATTTTCATACCCTGGTTGTCCGTTAAAGCCCGTGGTGGTCTAACATAAAAAATCCTAGTCCCTATCCCTAATCCCTAGTCCCTAGCCCCTAGTTAGTCTCATGCTGCGATCGCTCCCATATCCAATCTTGTAAAATCGGATTGACTAATTCTGGCGCTTCATCTTGGGGGCAATGTCCCACTCCTTCCAAGGGAATAAACTTTTGCACTTGGGGGTAATTGGCTAACTCTCTACCTAAAGCTACTGGTTCCCAAGGGTCAGCTGTTCCCCAGATAATAATTGCTGGACAAGGTAGCACAGGTAAAAGGTCTTCCGGTAAGGGGCCTGTGGAATAACTGGTAAAAGCCAGGAATACAGCTACTGCACCAGGATCACTAGCTGGCGCAGTTAAAATATCTACCAACTCTTCTGTTACCGCTTCAGAATTAGCATAGGCTTGCAGCAAAATCTTCCTGACTGTTTTTGGTTTGGCAACTTGATTAAAAAAGAACTCGCCAATTAATTTGATAGATAATAAGCGCTGGAGCAGGGGTGCGCCAAAGCGACGAGACCAGGGTAAAGCTGCCCGTTTGCGATCGTGTAATAATCTTAAGGAGCAGTTGAGCAATGCCACCCCTAAGGCTATCTCTGGATTGCTCACTGATGCTTGCATCACCACAATACAGCCAATAGAATTCCCTACTAAAAATGCAGGTTCACCTACCACCTCACGGCAAAAATCTGCTAATTGCTGTCCCCAGTTTTCGAGTGTGTAGGCAATTTGTTCACCTGGCTTGGGTTTAGCTGAACTGCCAAAGCCAATCAAATCAATAGCATACACGCGGCAATTTTCTGCTAGCACGGGAATATTTTGCCGCCAGTGCCACCATGAGGCCCCAAAGCCATGTACCATCACAACTGCTGGCCCAGTACTTCCTTGAGTTTGATAGGAAATAGAGAATCCTTGCCAAATCCAAGTTTTTGTTGCGGTAAATGCGGTTATAGAAGTCTTCATAAGCAGTTTATGAAATATAACTTACTAAATGCTGGAATCAGACCTAGATTTTTTTGCCGCACGCTATTGATAATACTTCATATTTCTTCATACTGTTGATTGTTTGTCAGGTAAATATGTTTTAGCGTCTGGTCTATAAAAATTCTCCAGTTCTATCTTAAGGGCGTTACTATTAGTGCTGAGGGTAATTGCCGACTAACATAGTATTTACACTTAAAAACAAAGTATTTAAGAGTACTTATATGGTTGTATATTAATCTTGAAAAAGATAGGTAAAATTTCATAATTAAAAATCAATCTATTTTTTTTGATAAATAAATATAATAACTTTATACTTTCCTCAGGGCATTGGTTTAGTCATGGCAGATAAGTAATTGTTGTACACAGTATAATGATAAGACTTGAAAGATAATATAGCCAATTTTTGCTCAATTGCCATTTAAAGTAACTGAAGCCACCAGTATTAAAGACCAATTTATAATCTTGTAAATGTAATTTGGAAAATAGTAGATAAGGGTTTATCTATAGTAAAAATTATTATTTAAATACTTTGTAAAGAAGAAGCAGTAAGAATATAAGGGACTTCAATTAAAAAAATATCCCATTGCTTTTGAAGCGCTAGGAGATGGAGAGGCTCTTGAAGTTGGGGGAGAAGAATTTGATAGTCGTATTGAATCCAAAAATTGGATAATTTATTTTTTGGAGTTCTCTAAAGCAAAAAACTAAAATAATGTACTAAATTCGAGGAATCTTGCCCTAAGCAAAGTTTGCTACGATAAAAATAACCGTTTAATATAGCAGGCTATACCTTAAGTTTCAGCTTTTAGTGGTTTAAACTTATCTACACTAACTAGTTGTGTGTTGTGATTGCGTAAAAATTCCCATGTCATGGGAAACAATTTATGGGAAATATTACCAGTAGTAGATTCAGTAGTTTCCCAATTTACGACAACTAAATTCGTTTATAAAATTATTGCATATTAAGCATCTGCCAAGGAGTGGTTTGCAACTAGGAAAGTGAAGCTAAATTTGACGAATTTTTTTTGTTGCTAGTACCTCCGTACCGAAAAAAATGACTATACTTGAATCAATTGATACTCCTATTGGAAGCTATGCACCGGACTTTGAGTTGCCAGGGATTGACAATCAGGTACACCATCTGAGTCGTTATCTCAACAAGTTCCGTGCAGTTGCTGTAATTTCAATGTCTAACCATTGTCCTTATGTAGGCTTATATTTAGGTAGACTGAAAAAGATACAAGCGGAATTTGCCAAAATCGGTTTTACGCTGATTGGTATGAACGGTAGTGAAGCTATTGGGCATCCAACAGAAAGCTTTGAAAATATGAAAGTTTTTGCTCAGCGTCATCAGTTGAACTTCCCCTACATATGGGACTCAACCCAAGATGTGACTCGTAGCTTTGGTGCAGATAAAACACCAATAGCTTTTTTAATCGATAACATGGGTATCGTTCGCTACAAAGGCATGATTGACGATCACCCCCAAAACCCCTTAGGTGTGGGAGAGGATTATTTAAAAAAGGCGATCGCATCGCTACTAAAAGGCCATAAAATATATCCACCAGAAACTGAGGCAGTAGGTACTTCATTAATCTGGCGTAACTAGACACAGATAGTCCCTGTACTGTTATCTTAAATTGGAGGCATTTGCAACTTTTTCGACAAAGCGTAACTTCATGGGAACGAATTACCGACGGGTTTTACTTAAACTGAGCGGTGAAGCCTTAATGGGCAACATGGGCTATGGTATTGATCCAGAAGTGGTCAAGGAAATAGCACAAGAAGTAGGAGAGGTGGTAGCCACTGGCGTTCAGATCGCGATCGTCGTTGGCGGCGGCAATATTTTTCGAGGCGTGAAAGCGGCTTCGGCGGGGATGGACCGGGCAACCGCTGACTACATCGGGATGATTGCCACGGTAATGAATGCCATGACGCTGCAAGATTCGTTAGAAAGAATGGGGATACAGACGCGAGTGCAAACTGCGATCGCTATGCAAGAATTAGCTGAGCCGTATATTCGTCGTCGTGCCATCCGTCATCTTGAGAAAGGACGGGTGGTAATTTTTGGCGCTGGTTCTGGAAATCCCTTCTTTACGACTGACACTACTGCTGCATTAAGAGCCGCAGAAATCGATGCTGAAGTGATTTTTAAAGCCACCAAGGTAGACGGAATATATGATGCTGACCCCCATGTCTATCCTGATGCCAAACGTTACACCAGCCTCACCTACGCCCATGTTTTGGCTAAAGATTTGCGGGTAATGGATACTACCGCGATTGCCTTGTGTAAAGAAAATAATATCCCAATTCTTGTATTTGACTTAACGGTGCGAGGTAATATCCACCGAGCAGTCTTGGGAGAAACCATCGGCACCCTTGTGGGAGGTTCTTGTGAAATTAGATGAAGCTGAGAGTACTATGCAAAAGACTGTTGAGGCAACTCAACGGGCTTTTAACACGATTCGCACTGGTCGCGCCAATGCGAGTCTACTAGATAAGGTATTGGTGGAGTATTACGGTACACCTACTGCCTTAAAGTCGCTGGCAAACATTAGCACACCAGATGCAACCACAATCCTAATTCAGCCGTATGATCGCAGTAGCTTGAATATTGTGGAAAAGGCAATCTCGCTGTCAGATGTGGGTTTAACCCCCAGCAATGACGGTTCTGTGATTCGGCTGAATATACCGCCCTTGACAAGCGATCGCCGTAAAGAACTGGTCAAAATTGCTGCTAAGTATGCAGAAGAAGGTCGTGTTGGGATTCGCAACATCCGCCGCGATGCCATAGATTCAATTCGCAAACAGGAAAAAAGCGCAGAAATTTCTGAGGATGAAGCACGAGACCAGCAAGACAAACTGCAAAAATTAACTAACAAATACACTGCCAAAATCGACGAATTATTAGTAGAAAAAGAAAAAGACATTTCAACTGTATAGGGAATGGGTAATTGGCTGTTGCTTTTTCCCTGTTCCCCTTGAGTCTATTTCCTGATTATAAAACCACAGATATAAACCGATGTCCATCGATGAATATCTGTGGTTTTAATTAGATATGTTTTTATTGTTGTTAGTACTAGAGAATTCAGCATCTCTGAAGTTTGTACCATTGATTATGGCATTGTTGAGAATTGCTCCATCAAGTTTGGCTAAATGGAGGTTTGCCCGTTGTAAATTGGCTCCAGAAAGATTAGTTCCAGATAAAATAGCTGCATTTAGGATTGTTTCTTGGAGGTTAGCGCCAGAGAGATTAGCATCAGTAAGATTGGCTGCACTCAGGATTGCTCCTTGCAGATTGGCACTACTGAGGTCTGAGCCAGAGAGATTAGTTTTGTCAAAGTTTGTTCGTTCTAAATAGGCTCCAGCGAGTTTAGCCCCACTGATGTTTGTGTAGCTTAAATCTAGTAGCTCATTTTCCAAATCTTGTTGAGCATTTCTGCTAGCAATAACTGTTAAAGCTGCTTGAATATCTGCACGAATTGTTAATAAGGTACTACCCTTGATTTCTTCTTGAGGCTGATAAGGAGCATTATTTCGCACAAAATTAGTGAGAGCTTTCATAATTTGCCAGTGGACTTTTGGATCAGCTTGGGCAATTTGTGCTAAATCATCAAATACAGCTAAACTATTTTCTAAGTTTTTTTGCTCAAGTTGTTCAATTGCTAGTCTTAAGCGTTGTTGATCTGAAAAATTTATATTTTTCTTAGTCCAATTTTTGGCAGTTTGGTAAGCAGTTACAAATACTTTGAACATACCCAAGATTATTTTGAATAATTAGATATTCAGATAAAAAACAATATAACTGCTATGTAAGCATATCATTAATAGGTGAAGATTATATTTATTGGTTTAATTTAGTAATGATTAGTAATATATATAAGTCCTACTTAAATTATTATTTCAAAATAAATTAACCGCAGTGTAAAAGAGGAGACTGACGTAGTTAGTGTTCCCGGCTGAAGATAATGGTATCTGTAATTAGAAGCGATTTAGACATTCGTAGACAAAGTAAAAGTATTTACTAAAGTGTCAAAATGCCGCAAGATAAAAAACCAAATTTTAAACATTTAGTGCTGATTGGTGGTGGTCATAGCCATGCAATTGTTCTGAAAATGTTTGGTATAAAACTTCTGCCTGGTATACGCTTGACCTTAATTACCATGAACTCAGATACACCTTATTCAGGAATGCTACCAGGACACATTGCTGGTTTTTACAGCCATGATCAATGCCATATTGATTTACGACAATTAGCCAAATTTGCTCAAGCAGAATTATATATTGACCAAGTTGTTAGTTTAGATTTGCAAAACAATCGAGTAATTTGTGCCAACCATCCGGCGGTAGATTTTGATGTGTTGTCTGTTGATATTGGCAGCACTCCAGCCACAAGATCTGTATCAGATGGGGCAGAATATGTGATACAAGCTAAACCAGTGTCAAAACTACTAGAACATTGGGATGAATTACTCAACAGCGTGAGAGAAAATCCCCCAAAATCGCTCCGGATTGCGATCGCAGGTGGCGGTGCAGGGGGTGTAGAATTGGCGCTGTCAATGCAAGCACATTTACAACGGATTTTGCCGCAATTAGGGATTTTGGACGTTCATTTATTCCAGCGTGATCGCGAACTCATGCCTAAGCATAATTACTCGGTGCGGCACCAAGTTCAAAAAATATTAATACAGCGTGGGGTGAAGTTGCATCTAGGGGAAACTGTCTGTCAAGTTAAACCGCTAGCCGAGAATGCCAATGCAGAAGTTTTAGAAATTAAATGCGAATCTGGGTTGACAGTAGAGTGCAACAAGATTTTCTGGGTAACCCAAGCATCTGCACCTCAGTGGTTAAAAACAACCGGACTGAGGACTGATGAGCAAGGCTTTATTTTAGTAGAGGACACATTGCGATCGCTAACCCACCCTCATGTGTTTGCAGCTGGAGACATTGCGACAATGGTAAATCATCGCCTTCCCAAAGCTGGGGTATTTGCTGTAAGGCAAGGTAAGCCTTTGTTTGAGAACTTACGACGGTATTTATTAGATCAACCCCTCAAACCCTATAAACCCCAGAAACAATACTTGAGTTTAATTGGTACAGGCGATGGAAAAGCGATCGCTACAAGAGGGGCATTTACTTTACCACCTCACAAACTATTGTGGTGTTGGAAAGATTGGCTTGATCGCCGCTTCATGGAACGCTTTTCTGGAAGACTGGGGATTAGGGATTAGAAAAAGCTCTTCCCAATCTCCAATAGCGAATGGCAAACTTTTATAAATTTCTAGCAACTTTACTGATGTATTATCTATAACCAAGCAATACAGTATGATTATGGAAAAAACTTAATTATGTAATTCAATATTCTATGATCAGCTTGGGATTTTGGAATCTGATTATTTTAATCTTAGTTGCTTTTGTACTCAAAAGTAATTGGCGATTAGATGATGAAAAGACAATCTGGAAAGATTCGGTTTTTTTACAAAATGTTTTTATCCAAAAGTTAGTGCAATATTATCGTCAACCGATAATTAAGTTTATCCTCCAAGCAGTTATTATATTAATAGTTACCAGATTAGTTATTTATGCTGGTTGGTTGGTTTATTTGCTGAATCAGCCAGATCCACCTTTATGGGATTTCAAGTGGTTTTATGTAGCAAGTAAGTTAGCTCATCAGCATTTGAGTCCTTTTAATATAGAAATTTTTACTGGGGGTTTTTGTACTTTTGCAAAAGCCTGTGGTTCGATTCCACCTTTTGTCTATCCACCTAATATTATTCCTCTAATTTGGTTTCTCGGCTATTTTCCGATCAATACTGCATTCACAATCTGGACGGTAATGCATGTAATAGCCATAGGATTGGTTTTATGGGGAGCAAATACCCTTTTAGAGTCGCGATCGCCTGCTTGGCGCAGCATTTGTACTATTGCCGTTGCTTTGATCTTTGGCTTAATTTTCGATTTGCAAACAGGTAACGTTGCCACTTTCATTGCAGTGCTTTTATTATGGATGTTGATTTTTGCGAAAAAACATCAAAATATTTCTGCGGGATTTTTTTTGGGAATTGCCCTTTTTAAACCAACTTTAGCTATATTATTCATTCCTTATTTTCTGCTTAAAAGACGGTTTTCTCTAGTTTTAACCAGTATGATCACAGCAATTTGCCTGGGAATTATCGGTTTAGTATTGACAGGTAATTCTTTAACGGAATTTCTCTCAGATGCAGCGCGTGGAGTTCCCCTCTGGCTGAATGATCCATCAAATAATCCCTATATTTCGATCAGTCGTATAGATTTAATGGTTGTGGGGCCTAGATTCTTTCCTAAGAATACATTCTTAGCTAAACTATTTTCTGATTTAATTGTTTTGGTATTGCTGGGTTTAGGCGGTTGGTATTGGTACAAACAACAATTGCGAACTGCATGGTCAAAAGATATATTATTGCCTGAAATTGCGCTAATTTTCTGCTTGAGTATTGCTATTAGCTATTCACAACCTACGAGTTCTGTAATGTTAGTACCTGCTGTGGTTTTCTTCCTGAATTATTTGCTGTTTCAAATCAGGCATAGTTCATTCTCATGGAAAAGAATGTCTGTTTGGTTAGTAGGAGTTGCTTGCCTGCTAGTGCAAACAACATTCATTCATGGCTGGCTGATCGGTTCTCTAGCAAACCATTGGCAATGGAAACAGGGGCAGTTACCCTATATTTTGAAAGTGACTATCTTTGCACTACCAAGTTATGCTGTTTTAGGAATCACCCTGAGTGTTTTAGTCTTAGCAATTACATCCCTGCGTCAACTGAAATATGAAGTATGAGGATTAGTTGATTGATGCTAAATTTTAAAACAAGTTTTATTTTATTGTTTATTGTTTGTCTGGTTGCTACTGGACTGACAGCATATTTTTTAGGGGGAATTAATCCAGCGCTGATTCAGTCTTGGTTGAAAAACTCTGGGATTTGGGCACCTGTAACTTATGTTGTGATCTATGTGGTAGCAACGATTTTGGTTTTGCCTTCTACGGCGTTAAATTTAACAGGGGGAGCGATTTTTGGCCCTTGGCTGGGGACATTTTGGACAACTGTCGCGGCAATTGTGGCGGCGATCGCTTCTTTTGTATTTGCGCGGACAATTGGGCATGATGCTGTTGCTAAAACACTAGCTGGGCGTTGGCAGGCGATTGACGCGGAAGTGCGGCAAGGAGGAGTTTATTATATGTTTGCCATTCGCCTAGTGCCGATTATGCCCTATGGTCTGGTAAATTTTGCAGCAGGTTTGACATCAGTCAGCTTTAAAGATTATCTAATTGGCACAGTCTTAGGGACTGTACCAGGGGTATTACCATTTGTTTTATTGGGTAGTTCTGGCTTAAAAGCAATTCGCACTGGAGAGGTAATGCCACTTGTTGGCGCTTTGGCATTGCTAGGAATCCTAGTTGCTGGATCAACCTGGTATCGCCGTCGTCGTAGTTTTCCATCTCAGAAGTTTAATTTCCCCTTTCGTCGCAAACGTTAAGTGAACTATGCTGCCTAAGTATTCTTTGATCGTGCCGATTTACAACGAAGAAGAAAACATTGAAGAAATGTATCGCCGCATTTCGCAGGTGATGAATCGGATGGATGGTGAGGTAGAGTTATGTTTGGTAAATGATGGCAGCCGCGATCGCTCTTTGCAAATGATGCGGGATTTACATCAAAAAGATCCGCGTGTGGTTTACTTAAGTCTGGCGCGAAATTTTGGTCATCAAATTGCTGTTACGGCGGGGCTAAATTTTGTTCGGGGACAGGTGGTTGTAATTCTCGATGCCGATTTACAAGATCCGCCTGAGTTGATTCCAGATATGGTGGAAAAATGGCGACAAGGATATCAAATTGTTTATGCCCAACGCATCCAACGCCGCAAAGAAGGCTGGTTTAAGCGCTTCACAGCCTATGCTTTTTACCGTATTCTCAAACATCTCGCAGATGTGGATATTCCTACAGACTCCGGGGATTTTTGTTTATTAGATCGTAAAGTTGTAGACGTTCTAAATTCAATGCCAGAACGCAACCGCTACATTCGGGGATTACGTGCTTGGGTTGGTTTTAATCAAATAGCTATTAAGTTTGACCGAGATCCACGGTTTGCGGGTGATGTGAAATATACATTTCGCAAATCTTTAGCATTGGCAATTAATGGACTGGTTTCTTTTTCTAAAGTACCGTTGCGGCTTTCAACTTATATGGGCTTTTTAGCTGCGCTAGTTTCACTGTTAATGAGTGTGCTGGTGTTGTACTGGCGACTTATTGAACCCCATTCTCCCCTAACTGGAATGGCCATTATTTTGATGGCCATTTTCTTTTTAGGAGCAGTGCAATTGTTTAGTATTGGAATTTTGGGTGAATATATTGGGCGGATTTATGAAGAGGTAAAAGAAAGACCGCTTTATACGCTGGCGGAAGTGGCAGGTTTTTATGAGAAAAAATAGTATTTTATAGCCTAAAGGCGATCGCCTTCTCGGAAAGTGACAGAAGAAGGATATCCCTGTTCTGTCACTCTCCCTTAAACATTTGCCATTTCTGAATTCTAGAGCTTCTATATAGCAAGCGATTGCGCGATTCTTTTCTAATAACAAATACAAGACCCATTTTTTTCTAATAGTATAGCTTGTATTGATTGCCTCATAAGGCTTCTAACGATCGCCCTCCCAGAAAGTGACAGAAGAAGGGTAAATAGCCATCATGAACTGCATACACCAGGACGGATAGAAAATAAATATTTTTCTCTTTCCCCATTTTCAAGCTAGAACCCCACGGGCGTTAGCATAGCTCCTCCGTAGGGAGGCTCGCACCCACAACAAAGGCATGAAAATCCTTCTTCCCTAGCCCCTACCCCTAGTCCCTATTTTCAAGACAGAGGCAGGCGTGATATTTGCAAAACTGACATACTACTCTTGGAATCTTCATCTGCCTGTGGTCAAATAAAGAGGATTCCAAAAGAGATAATTTTTCAGCCATGACAAAACCTGATGCTTTGACAACTACATTGTTTACCACTTTCACCATCATGCTAACAGCCTGTGGTAGTGCTAATACTGGTACAAATGTAGGCAATACTTCACCAACTCAGACTGCAAATAATACTAGCTCAACAACGAATACATCTGGTGTAATTCCCATCGGGATTGCTTTTGCTCAAACTAGTAATGTAGCTTTACTTGGTCAAGAACAAGTTGCAGGCGCTAGAATTGCTGAAAAGTATTTTAATGATCAAGGTGGTATTAACGGAACTCCAATTAAATTAGTGTTTCAAGACACTAGTGGTGATGAAAATGGCGCAATTAATGCCTTTCAAACTTTAATTAATAAAGATAAAGTTGTCGGTATTGTCGGCCCCACTTTATCACAGCAAGCTTTTAGTGCTGACCCGGTTGCTGACCGTGCTAAAGTTCCAGTTGTATCCGCATCTAATACTGCTAAAGGTATTCCCGAAATTGGTGATTATATTGCTCGTGTATCGGCACCTATTTCTATTCTCGCTCCTAATTCGATTAAAGCTGCGCTCAAGCAAAATCCCAACATTAAAAAAGTAGCAGTTTTTTATGCTCAAAATGATTCTTATAGTAAATCAGAAACGGACATTTTCCAGCAAACTGTTAAGGATCAGAGTTTGGAATTGGTAACAGTGCAAAAGTTCCAAACCAGTGATACAGATTTTCAAAGCCAAGCTACTAATGCAATTAACCTCAAACCAGATTTAGTGATTATTTCCGGTTTGGCTGCTGATGGCGGTAATTTGATCAGACAACTGCGCGAACTAGGTTATAAAGGCTTAATCGTCGGTGGTAATGGACTCAATACTTCCAATATTTTCCCAGTATGTAAAGCACTTTGTGATGGTGTACTGATTGCTCAAGCTTACAGCCCAGAACACAAGAGTGAAATTAACTCCACATTTCGTAAAGTTTATACTGAGCAATATAAAAAAGAACCACCACAATTTACTGCTCAAGCTTTTACCGCAGTTCAGGTTTATGTTGAAGCACTCCAAGCTTTAGATAAAAAAAGCAAAGTTAATAAATTAGCACTGCCACAATTGCGGGATGAATTAAATAAACAGATCCTAACTGCAAAATACAATACACCCCTAGGAGAAATTACTTTTACTCCTATAGGTGAGGTTGTTCAGAAAGATTTTTATGTAGCCCAAATTAAGATGGATAAAGATGGCAGTCAGGGTAAATTCGCATTTTTAAAATAGTTTATTTATGTCTTTAACTCTGTTTCTGCAACAATTTTTAAATGGGTTATCCATTGGCAGTGTCTATGCAATTTTTGCCTTAGGATATACCCTGGTTTATTCAATTTTGGGCATCATTAATTTGGCTCATGGTGCAGTATTTACTCTGGGTGCATATTTCACCTATGCACTCATGGGTGGTACTTTCGGATTTAATGGCTTACTGGCTAATGCCACCCTACCTGTAAAATTACCATTTGCGATCGCCTTAATTTTAGGCAGTAGTCTAGCTGGATTGGTTGGGGTAGCGATGGAACGTATTGCTTTCCAACCTCTGCGCCGTAAAGCATCTGATCCCTTATTGACGGTGGTTTCTAGCTTGGGTGTGGCGGTGGTAATCGTTAACCTCATCCAATATTTAGTAGGTGCAGAAAGTTATACATTCCCCGCAGGCGCTTACGGAAATTTACCTGCATCGATTAACTTTGGTAGTCCAGAAAACCCGATTCCGATTCGCAGCGTACAGATAGTAATTTTTACTGTATCTGTCGTATTTGTAGCAATTCTTACCTACTTTATCAATAGTACTAAATATGGTAAGGCAATGCAGGCGATCGCAGAAGATGCAACTACCGCCAGTTTGTTAGGAATCAATACCGACGGCTTTATTGTGCTGACATTTTTCATCAGCAGTTTCTTAGCGGGATTGGCGGGGACTTTAGTTGCTTCTAGTGTTAGTATTGCTGGGCCATATTTTGGTATCGCCTTTGGTTTAAGGGGTTTAGCAGTGATTGTCTTGGGTGGTTTGGGTAGTATTCCCGGTGCAGTGCTAGGCGGTTTAGTCATTGGATTAGTAGAAGCATTTGTACCCAGTGATTACTCTGGTTATAAAGACGCTGTAGCATTTGCAATTTTGTTTATCATGCTATTAGTTAGACCCCAAGGTTTACTAGGACGAAAGTATATTCAGAAGGTTTAAAAACTGTATGACAACATTTACTAAACATAAATTAACTTTTGATCAGTTTCTTGAACTGTGTCCAGAAGAAGGTTTTTATGAACTTGTAAATGGAGAAATTGTCGAGGTGCGTGTAACAAGAAATCATGATGATGTCGCCAACTTGCTTTTATTTGCTTTCAATGATGAAATCAGAAGACTACCTCTGAATTATGTCGTCAATAACACAGCAGTATTTAAAACTAGAACTGCTGAAGGCATAGAACAAGGGCGCAAGCCTGATGTCAGTGTCATAAATAAGGATATATGGCGTTCAAATCGTTCTGCTTACTCTGCACTGGAAGAACCTATCCAGTTAGCTGTAGAAGTGATATCAACTAATTGGGAAGATGACTACATTGATAAATTGGATGAATATCAACGTTTAAGCATCACAGAGTATTGGATTGTCGATTATTTGGCAATAGGGCTAAGAGAATATTTAGGCAATCCCAAAGTTCCGGCTGTGTTTGTTTTTCTCTTAGATGCTAATGGCAAATACCAACGCACTCAATTCAGAGGTTCCGAACGCATAGTCTCCGCAACTTTTCCAGAACTGACATTGACAGCAGAGCAAATATTAACAGCCTAATTATAATGTTTAAAAATGTCTGAATTTTTATCTACTTATGGTTCTCTAATTGTCTTGATGGTATTAGGGGCATTATTGGGTTTATCACTTTACTTACCGTTGATGACGGGACAACTATCTTTAGCTAGCCCTGGATTTTATGCTTTAGGTGGGTATATTGCAGCAATTTTATCTACAAAAGTTTTTACATCTAATAGTAGTTCATTTCCTATCCCACTGTTATTAATCGAGATGATAATTGCTGGTGTAGTTTCCGGTTTATTGGGCGCAGCAGTGGGAATTCCAGCGTTGCGGTTGCGAGGAATCTATTTAGCGATCGCTACTATTGCTTTTGTCGAAGTTCTGCGAGTAATTTCCCTCAATTTGGATATTACAGGTGGTGCTGTCGGGATTTTTGGCATTCCTCAACCCTTCCAAACCCAAATCGAATATTTATGGATTGCTTTGCCATTACTCCTAATTGCTATGGTAATGTTTTACCGTCTAGAACGTATTAAGGTAGGTAGAGCATTTACCGCAATTAGAGAGGATGAATTAGCAGCTGGTTCGATGGGAATTAACCCCACATACTACAAAGTTTTAGCATTTACATTAGGCGCAATTCTTGCAGGTGTTGTTGGCGCAGTCAGTGCTCATTTTCTCAATACCTGGAATGCGCGTCAAGGTACTTTTGATGCTAGTATTATCTATCTAACTTTTGTATTAATTGGTGGTTCCAGAACTTTTTTAGGTTCGGTTATCGGAGGTATGGTATTTACCGCGTTACCTGAAATTTTGCGAAGCCTAGCCGATACAGGTGGATTGCCTAATTGGTTAGCACAATTTCTGAGAGATGGGAGATTAATTATTTTTGGTTTACTGATTGTAGTGGGAACAATCTTTTTCCCTCAAGGATTAGTGACACCAGATGTCTTCAAAAAACGCAAAGTCAAAAATAAGCAAATATGAGAAAAATAAAGAAACTTCAGATTGAATCTGGAGTTGATAATCCTAAATTCCGCGTTGGAAATTGGTTAGTTGATGAACTGCCTGCAACTTGTGAATTAAAATTAAAATAAACAATGGCTGAAATTATTACAGAAAATAATATTGTCTTAGAAGCAAAATCCTTGACTCGCCGTTTTGGTGGTTTAGTAGCTGTCAATAATGTATCTTTTACAGTCAAAAAGTATGAGATTTTTGGATTAATTGGCCCTAATGGTGCGGGAAAAACTACGTTATTTAATCTGATTACAGCTTTAATTCCACCTTCTAGTGGAGAATTAATTTATCAAGATCAAGATATTTCGCAACTACGCCCGCATAAAATTGCAGGTTTAGGTATTGCAAGGACTTTTCAAAATATTCGCTTGTTTGGTGAGTTGTCGGCGTTAGAAAATGTGATTGTCGGCAGGCATTTACATACCAAAAGTAGTATTATTAAAGGTATTCTAGGATTGCCACCAGCGCCGAGTGAAGAATCTAAAAGTAGAAAACACGCTTTAGAGCTATTGGAAATGGTGGGATTAAGCGATCGCAGTGAAGAAAAAGCCAAAAATTTTGCCTACGGTGATCAACGTCGCTTGGAAATCGCCCGGGCTTTAGCTTTGGAACCGCAAATTTTACTCCTGGATGAACCCGCAGCTGGGATGAACCCCAACGAAAAACACTACCTCAGCGAATTTATCCGCAGTCTCAGGGAACGCTTCAACTTAACGATCGTGCTGATTGAGCATCATGTACCCTTAGTTATGGGATTGTGCGATCGCATTGCTGTTTTAGATTTTGGACAATTAATTGCTTTAGGTGAACCGGCTGTGGTTCGGGATGATCTAGCAGTAATTGAAGCTTATTTGGGAAATGGATGAGGATTTTAACCGCCGATGAACGCTGATGAACGCCGATATTTAAATGATCAAGAAGATTTTACGATTTTAGAGATTAAAGACCTTGATGTTAATTATGGCGGCATTCAAGCTCTGAAAAATATTAATGTAACGATTAAAAAAGGTGAGGTAGTTACGTTAATTGGTGCTAATGGTGCGGGCAAAACTACTACTCTCCGCGCTATTTCTAAAATTGTAAATCCTAAAAATGGTCAAATTATTTACAGTGGAAGGAATATTACTCGCCGCCAAGCTTATGAGGTAGTGAAATTGGGTGTCGCCCATTGTCCGGAAGGGCGGAGGGTGTTAGCAAGGCAAACAGTTTTAGATAATTTATTATTGGGTGCTTATATTCGCAACGATCAAAAGGAAATTAAAGCCGATATTCAGCATCAATATGATTTATTTCCCCGGTTAGCCCAAAGAAGGAACCAACTAGCGGGAACTCTTAGCGGTGGCGAACAACAAATGTTAGCGATCGCTCGTGCTTTAATGAGTAAACCACAACTATTACTTTTAGATGAGCCTAGCTTAGGTTTAGCGCCTGCGATCGTCCGCGAAATTTTTACTATTATTGAAAATCTCCGCGCTACTGGCGTAACGATTTTATTAGTTGAACAAAACGCTAATTTAGCTCTCCTAATTGCTGATAGGGGTTATGTTTTGGAAGCTGGTTCGATTACTTTAACAGGTGCAGCATCAGAATTACTTAACGATGAGCGAGTTAAAAAAGCTTATTTAGGATAAAGATTTGGCAGGTAAAAGTATATGGTAAAGTCACCAATTAAACCCCTGACTTTGGAGGAGTTTTTAAAACTACCAGAAACAAAGCCAGCTAGTGAATATATTAATGGTCAAGTTATTCAAAAACCTATGCCACAGGGAAAACATAGTATACTTCAGGGTGAACTGGTCATTTCCATCAATGCGTTAGTAAAGCCTCCAAAAGTTGCCCTAGCCTTTCCAGAATTGCGGTGTACCTTTGGCGGACGTTCAATAGTTCCAGATGTGGCTGTATTTGCTTGGGAAAGAATTCCTTTAGATGCAAATGGAGATGTAGAGAACGTTTTTCCGGCGCATCCAGATTGGACAATTGAAATTCTCTCACCCGATCAAAGGCAAACGAAAGTAACTGGAAATATTTTGCATTGTTTAAAATATGGTACTAGTTTGGGTTGGCTGCTCGACCCAGATGAACGATCTGTTTTAGTATATCCGCAAAAACAGCAACCACAACTTTTACAAGCAGAAGGTGACATCTTACCAGTCCCCGATTTAGTTAAGAATTTACAATTAACTGTAGGGCAGTCATTTGGGTGGTTAAAGTTATAGGCTAACGAGAAACTGGTAATGTCTAAGCAAACAATTAAAAATGATATTTTAGGTGAATTAATTTGGGATAGTAAGCTTGATTGGTGGTCTAGTCAAGTTGAAATTTATCCAGGAAATATTGTTAATCTTAGTTTTGACGCTGATGATGCAGAAACACCCACGGTTATCGAACTTGTTTGTCATTCTTTTACCCGACTTCAAGAACAAGAAGCCAATCTTCGCCGTTGTGCAGCTAATCAACTTCTAGACCTGTATAATGATAGCTGGAATAATGGCGATGAAATTGACTGCCAAACTTTTATGAAACTGATAAAGCTGGCAGAAGTACACATTAATTCTGACGGTAATGCCAACCTTTACTATGATGATGGTGAGCTATTTGGTGGGCACGTAATTATTGTATCTATTGATTGTGACGGAGCCTTTACTGATGTTGAAATCGCAGGCTAACACTGCGTATATAGAAATTAAAATTTATTCTTTATTCTTACTTAAAAAACTTATAATCGCTTGCTAATTATTGAGCAAAGAGTAATTAATTTATCTTGTGATTTCCTTATCTCTACTCATACCAATTATCCAAAATTCAGCAACAGATCTAAACTTAGAAATCCCTGTTATATCTAGCTTTATTAATTTTTAATTTTGAATTATTCTTACCCCTTTTGTATACATGAGGGTAAAAATTTTTTATTGGAACTATCCTATATTTTTCTGTAATAAAAATTGATACACCTTTCATATTCTCCAAGCAAATTAAGTTTTTACAAAAGATTACAATATTTATTATATATTTAGATTGCTCGCCTCTTTTTTAAGTATCTATCTTTGTGTAGATGCGGTTTTGATTTACGTGAATTTATAAATCTATGAGTCAAATCATCTGGATCGCAAGACACGCCAACCGCCTCGACTTTGTAAACCCTGATTGGTTTCTCACTGCCGAAAGACGCTACGATCCACCTTTATCTGAAGATGGTTTCATACAGGCAAAGCAGCTAGCTAATCGCCTGAAGAAAGAAAAAATCTGCCATGTTTTCGCTTCGCCCTTTTTGCGGACTGTTCAAACAGCAAACGCAGTTGCTCAAGAGCTAGATTTACCGATTAAATTAGAAACTGGCTTGAGTGAATGGTTAAATCCGGCTTGGATGACGGAAGAACCAGAAAGGCTTTCGACTCCTGCTTTAGCGGAATTATTCCCTAGGATTGATCTTAGTTATACGTCTCGCATTGCTGCTAAATATCCCGAAACTAAACAACAAGTAAGGGCACGTTCTGGACAAACGGCTAGATGTCTAGCTGTAGAATATTACCCACAGAACATTTTATTGGTAGCACATGGTGCTTCTGTACTAGGGGCTGCTATGGGTTTAGTAGGAGAAATTGCTCAAATCGAAGTGAAAGCTTCTTTATGTTCTTTAGTAAAAGTAGTGCTTCAAGACTCAGAATGGTTATTAGAACTCAAGGGAGATACTTCTCATTTAATCGAAGTAGAGGAGGTAATTCGATTTGCTTAAATCCCAAAGAGGATTTTTAAATCCTCGCTTCCGCTAATCTAGATACATTGCCATTTACTGAGAAAGTTACTAAATTACTTATAAGTTTTATGACATTATTACTAGCGGGAGATATCGGCGGGACAAAAACTATTCTGCGATTGACTGAAATATCAGATTCACCAGGAATTGCGGAAACATCTGACTCACATGCGTTACGCAATATTTACGAGGAGAGTTTTCACAGTCAGGATTTTCCTGATTTAGCACCCATAGTCCAGCAATTTCTCGTCAAAGCTAAGTCCTCGACACCACAAAAGGCTTGCTTTGGGATCGCAGGGCCAGTAGTTCACAACACTGCCAAGCTGACTAATTTAGCTTGGTATTTGGATAGTGAACGTCTACAACAAGAACTGGGAATTGCGTCTGTTTCGCTGATTAATGACTTTGCAGCCGTTGGCTACGGCATTTTCGGCTTAAACAGCAAACATTTGCTGACTTTGCAAGCTGGGAAACCAAAACCCGAAGCGCCTATTGCCATTATTGGCGCTGGTACCGGATTAGGACAAGGCTTTTTAATTAAGCAGGGAAAACATTATCAAGTTTTTCCCTCAGAAGGTGGACACGCCGACTTTGCTGCACGTAGCGAGTTAGAGTTTCGGCTGATGAAATATTTAATGGATAAACATGATATCCAGCGTGTTTCTGTGGAACGGGTAGTTTCTGGGCAGGGAATTATCGCTATTTACCAATTTTTACGCGATCAAAAAATTGCCGCCGAATCACCAGACATCGCCCACATTGTCAGAACCTGGGAACAAGAAGCGGGAAAATTAGAGAAAAGCGTCGATCCAGCAGCGATTATTGGCACTTCTGCACTACAAGGACGCGATCGCCTTTCTGAACAAACCATGCAATTATTTGTGGAAATTTATGGTGCAGAAGCTGGAAATCTGGCCATTAAACTTCTACCTTATGGGGGATTGTATATTGCTGGTGGTATTGCTCCTAAAATTCTGCCTTTGATACAAGAGAGCAGTTTTCTCTTAAATTTCACCCAAAAAGGAAGGATGCGTTCCCTCCTCGAAGAAATACCGATATATATTATTCTCAACCAACAAGTAGGGCTAATTGGTGCTGCTTTATATGCTGCTAGGTTATAACAGCTAGTATCACTAGGCGGAATTTAAAATTCTTTCATTCAAAATTCAAATTTCCAAAAGCTTTATTTACAAGCTTTTGTTGTCTTTTGAATCTGAACTTTATTTCCGCTTTGCTGTACTAACAGCTTCAGTGATATCCGCATCATCTAAAGCAAAAACTATGACAATAAAATTTTTATTGCCCTTACTTGCCGCCACACTTATGTGTAGCGGATCTTTATTGGTTGAAGCACGTCAACCCAAGCCAAAGGTTACTCCAGCCAAAGCAACCGTTACTCAACCAGTGCAGCCCCAATGGAAGGTGTTCACTGGTCCAGATGGACGCTTTAGTGTGTTAATGCCAGGAATCCCCAAAAGGGATACCCAATCCCAAAAAACCTATATGGGGGAAATCAACCTAGAATTATTTGTAGTTCAACCACCAAAACAGGAAGTAGTTTATGTAGTGGCTTATAATGATTTCCCTTATAGTTATGGTCAAATGGCGAACCCCCAAACAGTACTGAATAATGCCAGGGATATCGCTTTAAAAACTACGAAAAGTAATTTAATTAGCCAGCGAGATATTCGTAGTACAAATGGTCATCTAGGGAAAGAAATTGAGTATGTTAATTCTGGTGGTAAAGTTACTAAAACTAGAATGTATTTTGCTCAAGGGCGTTTGTATCAAGTAATGGCGATAACTAGCAGAAAACAACGCCGGAGTTTAGCTAAAACCATCAATGGTTATTTAAATTCCTTCAATGTGGTTTTAAAAGCTTGATCCTAATATTCAGATACACGTTACTCGTGTATCGATACACGAGTAAAATCTGATTTGGCTGGTGTCGGATTTTAAGGCGTTGACAAACTTTGACAGTTGCATCTGTGGGTAGTACCGGAACAACAAGTGAACATGGTCACTTTCGCCATTAAATTCAATAACTTCATAACCCCATTTCTGTGATATGTGGTTAACTAATTCACCCAATCGAGTCAGCATAGCTGGGGTGATTACTTTCTTGCGGTACTTGGTGGTCAAAACCAGATGCGCTTTTAAGTCAGAGATAGACCTAGCGGTTGATTTATAAGCCATAAAAAAGCCTGCAAAATGCAGGCAGATTACTTACTGAAAAAATCTAGTTTTGTGTGACAGGTTCTTTCTTGCACCAAGCAATTACCACTTCTCGCATTACTTGGTTTTCATCAGCAGAATTAAAAACCTCAACACGCCAAACAACCCAGAGGGAAGGTGTTGTGTGCCAAGCACCTGTTTCTCTGTTAACGTGATAATTATCTAATCTGTCTCCAGGTTTGGGGTATTCAACTTTAATTCCTTGCTCCTGCCTTTCCTATGCGTCTAGCCTACCAGTACCGTTTACGTCCAACGAAGCAGCAGATAGCCACTTTTGAACAATGGCTAGAATTGTGCCGTCGCCAATATAACTATCGACTTGCTGAACGGTTTAACTGGTGGGAGCAAAATCGGTGTGACATTGACCGTTGCTCATTAGAGGTTTGCCATCTACCACAGTTAAAAGATAAGCCCAGTTACTACAGTCAAAAACACGATTTAACCAAGACTAAAGCCTTATTTCCCGACTACAAAGAAATTCCCTCGCATACCTTACAAGATGTAATAGCAAGGGTGGAAAAGACATTTGATAGGTGGTTAAAAGGTGACAGCAATAATAAACGGTCTGGTCGTCCCAGATTCAAAGGTAAAGGGCGTTATCGCACACTAGCGTTTCCTGACCCCATCAAGCCAGAACACGTTCAGGGTAAATTCATTCAGCTACCCAAAATTGGCACTCTTCAAATGATTTTGCACCGTCCAATTCCTGATGGTTTCAAAATTAAAACAGCGACAATTACCCACAAAGCTGACGGATGGTACATCAGTCTTAGTTTGGAAGATGTGACTGTGCCTAACTTAAAAGCCAATGTCACACCCACACCAGATAACACAGTGGGTATTGACATGGGGCTGAAATCATTCTTGGTGACGAGTGACAATCAAGAAGTACAAATTCCCCAACATTATCGCTCTTCCGAGAAGCGATTGAAACGGTTACAGCGTCAATTATCTCGTAGAAACAAGGGGTCAAAACGTCGTCAAAAATCTATTAAACGTGTTGCCAAAACTCACTTAAAAGTTGCCAACAAGCGCAAGGATTTTCACTATAAAACTGCAATATGGTTGCTAAATAAATCTCAGGTTATCGCATATGAAAACTTAAATATTAAAGGACTAGCAAAGTCTATGCTTGCCAAGTCCATAACTGATGCTGGGTGGGGCCAATTTCTACAAATACTAAATACTAAGGCTGCAAGTGCTGGGTGTTTGGTCGTAGCGGTTAATCCCAACGGCACAAGCCAGGAATGTTCTGACTGCGGCGCGATAGTTCCCAAGGTGCTTGCTGACCGATGGCACAGTTGCCAGTGTGGTGCAAGCTACGACCGCGACCACAACGCAGCGCGAAATATAAAACACAGGGCGGCGGGGCATCCCGTCCTTTCAAAAGCTAGGGAAATGTCCAACCCGTTGGGGGGAGTCACCTAGAAGCCCCCGCCGTCCCGAAGGGCGGCGCGGGGAGTATGTCACTGGGACGAGAATAAAGCCGATTCAAATTTTTTGAAACATGGCATTCAATTTGAGGAAGCTGTAACAGTTTTTGCAGACCCCTATCTTCTGTTTACGGAAGACTCTAGTCACTCTCAGGGAGAAGAAAGGGAATGGGCAATTGGTGAAGCGGAAGATGGGTCAATTGTTGTGGTTGTTTTTACCAATATGAGTCAGGAATCTGAGTTTCCGTTTGATAAAGCAAGACGAGTTACACCAGAAGAAAACCAAAAATTCAGAGATGCGATCGCACATCAGTTTGGAATTATCCCAAGAAAACGCGGAAGACCAGTTAAGGATGAAGAGGAAAAGTATGAGCCGATTTCTATCAGATTTCATCCTAAAATCATAGCCTGGGCGAAAGAAGAAGCAGAAAAACGAGGCATCGGCTACCAAACAGTCATTAATGAAGCACTATTAGAGAAAATAGGTTAACAGCACCACTTTATCCATCTTGAAACCCAAATAACTAAAAACGCGAACGACTTACTTACGTCGTGCAAGCTTCGCATTTTCCCACCAATCCAAAAAATGCGATGGTCAAAGACCACTTCTACGGAGTATTGCACTTCCAAGTAACATCAAAAAATCAAGGTGCGTTGCTATAAGGCATAACACACACTACATACTATTTAGGTAGTTGAATAATTCTCGGAAGGTGGGTGACCTGAGATTCGAACTCAGAACCAGCGGATTAAGAGTCCGATGCTCTACCGTTGAGCTAGTCACCCACACGAATAGTGATTATAACAAATTACTGGCGGCTTTAGTAGTGCATAAGGGGAGAAAGTTTTAAGTTTTGGGAAATTTCACGATGAATGTTGTTTGCCCTGCTACACTCTCTACAGAAATTAAACCACCTAAATGTTTGACCATGTTCTGCACTAATGCTAGTTCTAGTCCAGTGCCACTATGTTTCCAAGGATCGTTGTTTGCTAGGTGATAAAACGGCTCAAAAATTCTTGCTTGTTGGTGGGGAGGTATTTCTAATCCCGAATTGTGAAAACTAATTTGCACCATATCTGCTATCAATTGCGCTGATACTGTAATTGTTTCACCGGCAGGTGTGTATTTGCAGACATGGTTCAGCAGTTCTGTGACAATTCGCTCTAATTCTGTGATATCTGTTTCTAAAGCCGGTAGTGTTGTTTCAATATCCAGCTTTAATTGCTGTCGCTGGCAAGCGGTGACTTCGCGAAAAGACTCGACAATTGGGGGTAGCCAGGTTTGGAAGTCGATGGGGATTAAGGTTTGGTGATCGGGTGGGTTTTGGTGATGGGTGAGTGTTAGCAAATCGTTAATTAAGTTACTACCTCTTCCACATTCGCTATGAAGTATCTGCAATAGTTGCGGCACAATGTCTTTATCTGATAGTCTTTCTAGGGTAAGCACACTTTCGAGGGTTTGGGCTGCAAGGCTGATGCTAGTGATGGGTGTGCGGAGTTCTTGCGCTAAGGTGCGGAGAAATTGGCTTTTGAGGCGTTCGATTGTTTCTAATTCTTTAGCCTGGGTTTGGATAATTTGATTTAGCCGCGAATTGCGAATTGCGATCGCACATTGATTGGCGATTTGCTGCACTAGCCCATTTTCCCATTCATCAAAGGGCTGTTGTGTGCTGCGGATCAGCCACAGATTGCCGATCATGCCTTGATGATCGAATATTGGATACACTATCTGGGTAATTACCCGCAAATGTGGTTGCCATCCGGGAAAAATTTCTACAGAATGCAGGGGTTGTTTTTGCAATAATCGTTGATACACTTCCGGGAAGTCTGCAACTGGTTTGCTTAATCCTTGATCCAAAGGTGAACTAGTAGTGTATTCATAGGCAATAGTTGCTAGGATGCAGTCACTATCATAAAGTTCGATATGACAGCGATCGCCTTTGAGTAACTGCGCTAATTCTTGAATTGCTGTTTCCAGTATTTGCTCCCCATCAAGATCATCGCGGATTTGTTCTGTGATGCGTCGCGCCAGCGCTTGAAAGTTTTGAATCTTTTGTAACTGATCTGTATACTCTTGGCTTTGCAACTCCATCTCAGCTTTGACGTTTTGTACCTGCTGCTGAAGTTCTGCTTGTTGGGTAGCAATTCCGATTTGGGTTGCTAGCTGCTTGAGTAAGTCAATTTCCGGATCTCGCCATTGATGGGGTTGATTGCAATATTGGGCAATCAACAGCCCCCATAACTCCTGCTGTAACAAAATCGGCACAACTAAATTCGCCCTGACTTGCAAAGAGGCGAGAAAATCTATTTGGCAAGGATGTAACCCAGATCCATAAATGTCTTCAATAACTTGAATCCCGCCTCTTCTGTAGCGTTCTTGATGTTTGTTGTTAAAACAAGGATCTTGAATATCTTTCCCCAACAAGGGGCCGCTAGCAGCTATAGTTGCTTCAGAGGCGATCGCCCCAGTACCATCAGCCCGCAAACGGTAGACTAAAACGCGATCGCAATCTAAACAATTCCGCACTTCTTTGACTACCTGTGGCAGAATCGTCTCTAAATCTAGAGATTGGCAAATTTTTTGGGTGATCGCTTCTAAAATTTGCGATCGCCCAGCTTGCAGTCTCCCACTTCGTTCTACCTGCAAAGCTGGGCTAATACTACTACTAGTCCCAATCAGCCGATAAATCTTAGAGTTAGCATCCCGCAATGGTGTCAGCGTCGTACTCCACCAAGTAAGAACGCCTTGGAATTGCAAGCATTGTTCGTAGGAAATAGTTTTGCCAAAGCGCACGCAGTCATTGTAGTGCTGACGTACCTTAGCCGCATCCATTGGCGAGAGGATATCCTCTGGCTTTTTGCCTTGGAGTTCCTCTGAGCGTATCCCTATCCATCGCTCATGAGTTGGATTCAGTGCTACATAGCGAAAATCCCCGTCTTCCAGCACATCAACTACAAAAATTGATGCCTGCCCAGAATCGTAGATACTTAGTAGAAACTGCTCACTACTACTTTTATCCGCATCTTTGCCGAAGAGAAAGTAAGGCGGTGATAGTGGTTTTAGCTCTACTGTTGATTCAGATTGATTAATATTCATGCGAGAGTCCCTGTCTGGTATAACTGACTCATCTAGGCGCTCTCTCTTATAGTTACGATAGTAATAATTCTCCTTAGCGCCTAAAGCAAAGGATTGTCAGTTTTGATTGATCGGTATTCGTGTCTTTCTCTATTTCTCTTCAGAAATCACGGAAAGCCCATAAAAGTAAGCTTAACAAACCCTGCTTTTTGAAGACGAAAATACATGGGCAGGTCAAGTGTAAAGTTACTTAATATTGATTTGTTAATAATGCCTTAAGATTGTTGCACATACTTTAAGTACAATCAAGGAGTTTTGTGAATTTTTGTTATTATTCTTAATATATTTGGCATTTGTCAAGAGTCAAAAGGCAAGAGTCAAGAGTCATTAAATTATTTCTTCTTTGTCCCCCTTCCATTACCAATCACTTAAGCAACTTGTAAGCATTCATCCCCGTCAGGATAGCAACCAGCAACCAAGCGATCGCTAAACCGATGACTTCACCTAAAAATAACTGTGTGAGTTGGCGCAAAATTATGCCGATAGCCGAACCGATGGGCATGGCAATTGCCCAACTAATTGCACTAATAAATATCCAGCGCCAAGCTAAAGGAACTGACTGGTAAATTGCCCACCATTGGGCTAATCCAATTACCAAGCCGCCAATTCCTCCAGAGAATGCCTCAGAGAGGATTCTGGTGGGAAGTAACTGAGTGGTAGGTACAATCCAACCGACTGCACCAATACCAACAACTGCGATCGCCCCCCAACCCAAAATAGTGAACAATACCCACTTAAAATAGAAGCTGGTGTCTCTGAGGATGATACTTTGAGCCAGTGCGATCGCAAGTCCGCCAATTACAGCTTGTAAAAATCCTACATCGGGCTTTTCGCCAATTTCAATTAATAGCAGACTCACCAAAAAACCGCTCAAAGTGGCGATAGTCCACTGCAATGTAAAGCTAAATTGAGTTTTGGCAGGCACAAATAACATCAAATTTTCTTTGGTAGTAGGATGGGTCTGGTAGCTTTAGCATGAAACATCTCTAGAAAAGCCCTGCGTCGCCGTTGGGGTGGTTCTGGCGAGATGTAACCCCATAAACTTTCCCAGTAGAAAAATGAGATACCAGGAAATTTGCGATCGCGCACTAGCTTAACCTGTTCTCTGATTTGTGCGATCGCTACGGAATCGCGTAATGTGCCCGTTGATATTCCTACGCCTACAGGTATTTGACTGCGAGCAAATTCCACCGCAGGCTGTTCCAGTTCCGCGATAAAACTGCTTTTGTTATCTCGATATACCTGCAAAATCAACTCATCTACCAAACCTTTTTTTATCCAATCTTCCCAGTTTTGCAAATAATATTTGTAAGCAAAAGCTTGAGAATTGGGAGACAAAGAAATTTTGACATGAGGTTTAACCGCCTTCACAGCTTGATAAATTGCTGCCATGAAATCAGTAATTTTCTCTGCTCGCCAACGCATCCATTCTGGGTTAAAAGGGTTTTTTGGCGGACTTTTACCTTGATGTTCTTGCTGGTAAAGTTTGATAGTAAAAGCATCGTAACCAAACTGGACTGGCATTCCAAAATGATCGTCAAGCTGAATACCATCCACATCATAGTTGCTCACAACTTCTACAATTAATTCTTGAATAAACTCTTGAACTTGTGGATGCAGAGGATTCAGCCAAGCTTGTTTATTAATATGACTATTGTCGATTTCCTCCGGTGGAATTTCATTGATAGACTTTATACCTTCTTGCCCATTTGTCAACCATTCCGGGTACCGCAGTGCTAATTGAGAATGAGGCGGTGTCATAAACCCATATTCAAACCAAGGGACAATACTTAAACTTTTAGGTTTAGCAAGTTGAATAAACTTGTCTAGAACATCTTGTCCACCATGCACAATTTTGAGCAAAGGTTGTGTATCTGAACCTGTAACTCTTTTGGCAACTGCACTATTGTAAAAAGTATGTCCTCTGTTCCAAACTACAGGATAAACTGTATTAAAGTTGAGAGCCGAGAGTTGGTTTACAGCACGGTTAATACCCCAAGGGACAAATAATACACCACTGGCAACATTAGTTAGCCAAACGCCACGAATTTCTGTTGTAGTTGGAGGACTGGCTTTTTGGTAATAAACTGAATGAGAAGGAAGCGAAAATGCTATTAAGCATAATATTAATTCCAAACACAGCCAGTAACAAAAATAACGGCGGACAACCCGATTCATTTGTGGGCTTGACTTCGTTTTGAAGGGATAGAAGGGATATATATAACTACAAAATCAATCACTATCTGCCGGATTATGTAGTTATACAACGAACTTTGGCGAATATCTTAAAATGCAATTCGTCCAAATTTAACTCTTTTATTATATTAATAATATCAAACATATCTACGATCATAAAACAGTATAAATATGCAAAAACAGCCTGGGTTAGCAGGATTTTATACTATATATAGCATTTCTAATGATTATTCGTCATCAGTTAATTATCCAAGGTTGAATTAAAATTTTTAAATTCAACTTAAACTTCCCACTTCCAAAAATTAGAAACTCAGACTTACCATAAAAAAATGTTCGCTGTTAACTGATTATTAAATTTACTCCAATTTATTATTGCAGATAATGTAGAGTCAAAAGTTCAAAATCCAAAACTTAAATATAGCGACCGAAAACCAATCAAATTTTATCCTCAAGTACAGAATTTCACAAGTAACGAAATAAATTTATAAAGACTCTGCGTCCCTCTGCGTTTCATAACACTAGACTAACTATAGAACCCCCTATTTAATTTTTGAAAAATACGTAGGGGAGTCAGTTGCGTGGTAGCGGTTCACATGATTTAAAGTATTACCAAGTCCCTTAGGCACACATAGATGGTAAATTAAGGGGCATGGATAAAAACCGCCTCGCCTACGGAATAGAAATGTCCGACTTAGATTGGGATAAGACTCCAGCCAGTGTTAAACAACTCGTGGAGAAAATGGGACAGTAATTTTGTTGCCCGAATGTTAACCGTTGTGACAACGCTAAAGTCGAGAGCGTCGAAATGTCTTGGAATTTATGACTCAAGCCCTTAGTACCAAACGCCAGAGTTAACCAACTCCTTCTTTACTTCCTTATGTCCCGGTTGCGGTTGTTGCTGTCAAAAATGCTGCTTAATACGCACGAAGTTATACAGATTATTTTCCCAATTGAATCAGCCTTCTTTTCATCTCTAACTCTTTGATGCTGAAGCGTTTTGCGCTTTTATTTTTTGTGTTCTCCCTGTGATCGATTACCTGAGCAGAGCGATCGCCAATTCAGGATTCACCTTCAAACCAATTCTCAATTTTTCCGAATTTGAGGTTTTGGTTGCCACTCCATTCATGTTAAAATTATTTTCCTCGGCTTGGTTAAACAGCAAATTTTCTGCCCGCAATATGGTTCAGTATACTCTCGCTCAAAGCCCAGAAATTATACTCACTGTTTCTGGCAAAGATTCAGCCAAAGCCCGTGAGAAAGCAATGGATCAGCTGATGGAACTGATGGATGCAGGTAAGCTACCCACAGAACTAGAAGAGGGATTTGGTCCGCAACAATTAATTGAAGTTAAAGAACCAGCCACTGATACCGCTAGTGGTGAGGATGCCATTACTCAAGCTGTCCAGATTCTCAGCAACTTGGCTACACTCAAGCTAAAAGTTCAAGAATCACGTACTGAAGCATTAGAAATTCGCCAGGCAGTTGATGTTCTGTTTTCAGATAACTCGGTGACTGAAGAAGAAATTTCCCGCCTTAAAGAAGGTTTTAAAGTTCTCAAGAATTTTGCCCAAGCTAATTTACGTTTTCAAGAAGCAAGAACTAAAGCAGAACAAGCACGACAAGTTCTAGATCAAGCTTTAAAATCACCTGATAGGTAATAGGGTTGGGAAATTGTTCAATCCTCAAAATTGCTGAGTATAATTATTAGTTTTTTGCTCAGCACTCAAAAATATTGTGGTAATTGTTAATCAGTAACTAGGTTGATTAATCATGAATAACAATTACCTCCTTTTATCTTCTAACTTCGTTTAGCTCTACTAATAGTAGAGGAAACATTTGAGGAGCTACTATTAGTTGTTACTTTCTCGCCACTAACCTTTTCGCCACTCATGCTCTGCCTGTAATACTGTTGATAGTATTGATAAGAAACAGGTGCAGCATCCTTAGATTTATTAGCTATCATCCCTAACAGGGGAGTTCCAGAAATTTGAATTTGTTCTAATGCTTGCTGTAGTGCAGTACGTTTGAGCTTACCCAAACCAGCCACCAGCACAAGCCCATCTGTATTAGCTGCTAATAAATAAGCGTCTCCAAACCCTAACAGCGGAGGCGTATCATAAATGACTAAATCAAAACTAACTTGCAGTTCCTCCATCAAATTCTGCATTTTTTGAGACGCAAGTAACCTCATCGAATCTGGTGGAATCGGCCCTGCCGGCATCACAAACATATTCTCTTCTAGAGGAGATGGCTCAATTACATTGTGCCAGTCCAAATCTTGGGAAATCACATCGGTCAACCCCTGAATGTTCATCAGTCCAACTCGATTGTGCAGAGTAGGTGCACGTAAATTGGCATCCACAAGTAATACTCGTTGCCCCATTGCTGCTGCTGCTTGTGCTAGCTGCGTTGCAATTGTAGACTTGCCATCTCCCTGTCCTGCTGAACTAATCACAAGTGAGCGAATTGGTGTATCCGAACCCAAAAGCAGAATATTAGTGTAAAGAGAGCGAAAAACTTCAAAGAAAGAGGCTCCATCTGTATTTTGTATACCTCTGGAGAGACTGTCTTTCGTTGCTGCTTCTAGTTCTTTTCTTAAAGGAACTATTCCTAATAGTGGCAGCCTAGTAGCATCTTTGAGTTCTTGAGAAGAGTAGAAAATATTGCTGAGTTTATCTACAACTAAAGCTGTTCCTACACCTAATAACAAACCCAACAGACCACCCAATGCCAAGTTTCTCTTAGCACTGTCTGAGATCGCCAGAGGTTCATTAACTTTAGAAAGTTTCGGATCAAGTAAAACCCAAGGTTGTTGCTTTTGCGCTTTCTCAATTGTCAAAGCTTGTTGTTTACTTGTAAATTGAGTCAAGGAAGCTGTGGCAAGTTGTAATTCTCTTTGTATATTGTCGTAATTACGGCTAATCGTTGCCAATTTTCTGACTTCACTGTACAAATTATTGATTTTGTCATCTAGCGATCTATCACGCGCTGAAAGTTCCCGAATACGACTTTGAAAGTCTTTTTGTACCCGTGCCTCTTCTTGTGCCAGCAATGGAAGTAAAAACTCTTTCTTTTGTTTTAAAGTCACCATTCCTGGGTTTTCATCTGTAAACACGGCTGACTGTTGCTTAATCGCAATATCTGCTGCCTGGATCTGATCTAGAATCTTTTGGTAGCGAGCATTATCACTTAATAAAGAATTACCAGCCCTTTCTCCAGGCTCTTGGGCTAATTCTCTTTGTAATTCCTCATACTTAGCTACCATTTGTTCTAGCTGAACTCGATTCTCTATTCGCTGCTGCCGGAACGTTGTAAGTTGAGCAGACAAATCTTGAGCTTTCTGGGCAGGTTCAATCAAATTATTGTCCAGCCGCAAATTTCGCAATTGCTCTTGCCAGTATTTTAAACCCTTCTCTAGAGGCTGCTTTTGTTTGTCCACAAACTGAATAGCTACTTCAACCTCTGATTGCCGTTCTTGCAAACTATATTGCAGATAAGCATCAGCCAGCAGCTTTAGGACATCGCTAACTAGTTTTTGATCCGAGTTTGTATACTCGATACTTAAGATGTTTGGCTTTTTTGATGAGATAGTTAAGTAATAAATCAGTGAGTCATAAGTAAGCCCTGGGTATTGCTCCTGGAGCTTTTCAACAATAGGATTCAGAACTCTAGGACTCTGTAGAACGGTAATCGTCGTCTGAATTTCTTGAGTTGACTCAGGCGGCGCTATTCTATCTTGATTACCTATAGCTTGAGGAATATTAGCGATCGCCTTATCTTCACCAGTCACTGGCTTGGTGAGAATATCAAAAGTGCCTTGGTAAACAGGAGGATCTGTTTCTGCCTTTAGTACTGCTGCTGTTGCTACTAAGGCAGTGGTGCCACCAATTAACAATAGTCTGCGACGCAGAACTGCTCCAACTTGACCCAAGTTTAATCCGCCTTCTTCATCATTTAACTGGGTAAAGTTTGCTTGTGACAACGGGTGAGAATATTTTTCAGACTTCAGCATAGCATTGGTCAAATAAACTACTTATATTCCTTATACGGTGAATTCTTCGATTCAATCTTGGTATAGGTAGTTAGATTGCTCCGAAGTAGGATTTTTTGTTTCTGCACCCTCGTAAATTAATGAATTAAATTTACTGACTACTTAGATAGTAATAACTTAAATAATACTGTGTTAATTAGCTATTTTAATTTTACTTAGCTAAATATACTAGCCTAGGATACCCAATATAAAACTTAGATAAATTTTAACACATATACTATAACTACAGTAGCATTACGCAAGAAGAATTAGTGAAATAATTTAAAAGTTTAAGTCAAATTTTGTCGCATACGTCAGATTTTAAGTATAAATATTGTAATTTTCTAATATGATATCTACCACAAAATTTCGTCTATTTATCAGTAAAAACACTTATAAACATTTATTATACAAATTTTTAAACACAACAGTAATTGCCCTATTAGGCGAATTTTCCAAAATCTTCTCCACAAGCAGTTAATGTCATTAGATCTTGGCAAAACTTAAAAATCAGGTTGTGAACTTTTTAGAGCTTAGAATTACATAAAATTAACTGATGCACGTAGCTATAAAGATAGTTAGCTAAGTCAGTGTATCCTAATATCTGGTAAAAACTAAAATCAAAAGGTAACACAAAGTCGATATTGTTTTCTTAGCATAAAACAATATAACTGGGGCGCTAGGATTCGAACCTAGGGATGGCGGGACCAAAACCCGCTGCCTTACCACTTGGCTACGCCCCAATGAATGCACTTTAGATAATATAGCAGTTACTCCCTAGGTAATGTCAAGTAGTTTGAGGTTGATTTAGAAAAAATGAGATTATCTCAAGTCAGCCTTACCGATTTTCGTATTGTGCATCATCTCAGGCTATGCCTGAGATAACTTATTAATTTGGCGTTCATGCCATCTTATGCCAATTAAAGTTGCCATTGAGAGCATATAACCAGGCTCTTCCAATTGCGTGAAAATAAAACCATATAAAAGAACAGTGAGCATTGTAAATCTGGATAAGTCATCCAAGCACAGCCTCCGCCATACGATCAAGGCAAGATATAGGTAAATGCCCAAACCCAAGAATCCCAAATCTCCCCAAATGCCAGCCAAAACCCAGAAAGGAGAGAAAAAGCTAGAGTCCAGCCAAGATGTTTGGTAAAAAGCATCCCAAACAGCCTGACTAGCAGGATGAATAGTAGCACCCAAAGGTTTTAATAAGGCCGAATAGTCTTTTAACATAAATCCCCCCAATCTTTCTACACTATGGCCTGGCCCAAGACCAAGAAACCAATTTAGGGGGGACTTATAAAATGTAGGAATAATTCTTAATGGTGCTACTTTGAGTAAAGTAGCCGCACCATCAGGTCCATAAAGCTCTGGTCTAATCCAAGCTCGAAAAGCACTAAAAAATTCTACATTGTAGATGCACCAGTATAAGGCATAACTGATTAAAATGGCCGCTATTATATACTGAAGAGTTGTTTTGATATCATTTAATCTTATTAATATTAATAGTAACCAGGCTATAATAAAAACCAAAAGAACTTGCTTGGCATCGGCCAATAAAAGCTGAAGAAAGGTAGCACCAAAAACAGAAGCTCTTAACCATATGGGAGCAGTTTTAGCACTGAACAAATAATACAGACCAAATGACAAAGATACAGAAGAACCTACAACATGCCCAGAGCCTGAAAGATAAAAAACTCCCTGAATGTTATCTCCAGGTTGCATTCTTGTTACGTGAAGTATACCGATATTAATAAGTAAGGATTGAGCAAGTGCCAAAAATACGTGTACACCGATAAAACCTAGTATCAAAGCTCTAAATTTTTTCAAGCTTTTTTGAGAAACAGGTAAAGAAATTATGGCTAGTAATACTATAAAAGGCTCAACAAGTAATAGAAATGCCAAGAATATATTAATAACTCCAGCTTGATTCAAAAGGGCGCTGGCAGTCATGCTCACAAATAAGGCTAATAACCCAGCTATCAAGGATTGTGCAATTGATATTTGGTTTTTATTTTTAACCTTAGTTTTCGTTATTACGATACCACAAGCTACTGGAACTACTAGAAAGTGAACAAAATTTATAACTGATGGTAAACCAACAGAATTAAGAATTCGGGGAAAAAAAGCGGTGGCAAACGCTAGTACTATGAGAATCGAGTTTTTAATGTATCCTTCCTGTGGTTTGTAAATTCCTATGCTGGCGTTCATCTATCCCCTTTAAGCTAAAAACATTTTATTCATATCAATACCTATTGTTAGGAATTGACTTGCGAATTTTATTGTAAATTTCTATCAGTTGATAATAGTTATTTTTAGCAGTATATTTAGCCTCAAATTCGGCACGTACCTCCTGACGCATTTTAGCTAACTTGGCTGGGTTAGCTAACATCCACTCCACTTTGGCAGCAAGATCCTCAGCATCACCAGGGTAGAAATGAAGCCCAGTTCTACCAGATTCTACCAATTCTGCGATCGCACCGATATTAGCAGCAATTACTGGAGTACCTTTGGCAAATGCCTCAATTGCAACGCGACCGAAGGTTTCATACCATTTTGACGGAAAAACTAAAAACATTGCCTCCCCCATTAGGTCATGCACTTCTGACATTGCTCTGCGTCCCAGCCATTCTACTTGAGGAAGTGTTTTTGTAGCTTCCACTACTTGGTCAGCTAAAGGGCCATCCCCTACAATTTTGAGAGGTATTTGTGTACCAAGATGTTCCCAAGCTTTTAATAGTGTATCCAAACCCTTTTCCACGGAAAGTCTGCCCACAAAGAGAGCATAGCCACCACACCCTTTACCAATAGTAGGTTCGGGACTGACAAAGTTTGGCTTAACCACAATTTTCTCTGCTGGTAGACCACCTGCAATAAATTTTTGTCGCGCAAATTCGGTCAGAGTCATGTATAAATCAACCGTTTTTGCCCAAGTATCCATCATGCGATGCACAGCCAGCATTGTTGCTACGCCAGCGCTGGCGACTTGACTATTGCGGTAACAACCATGTAAAACTCCCGAATAGGGAATGAATTGCCCCAAGCAATCCTCACAAACGTGCCCATCACGGAAAAATAAAGCGTTAGGACATAAAAGCCGGTAGTTATGTAAGGTCTGGACTACAGGAACTCCTTCAGTTTTGGCTGCATAGTAAACTGAAGGTGAGATCATTGGAAAAAAATTATGCACATGAACTACATCACAAGGTTGTGATGTTAGCAAACCCTTGACTGTTTGATAAGCTTCATCAGACCAAACTGTTCTAGCAGCTATGTTTAATTTGCCTATAGCTGCTAAGTGATCGTTGTTTTCCTCGTATACTTCAACTTGGTGCCCCATCTTCCGTAAAAGGCTGACCTCCGCCTCATGGCACTCGTCTTCTCCTCCGCGAACTTGGTAGCGATTATGGATAGTCAGAATATGCATCAGCGTGAGTCTCCCGATGAGTGAGGCTATTCCCACAAATGATTAGTACAGCACGGCGTAAATAAAACAACCATATGATAAGCTTTGCGGCTTCTGCCATGCCACTCGCTCCACGTGGGGAGCCAATCTGTTGCGGAAGTTCCCCGTTAGACCTCAAAACTGCAAGTGGCTCCTCCGCCTTCTTATACTAGTACAGCATGGCGTAGATAAATCAATCATTTAAAATAGTTGAAAAGCCTAATCTATAACCTTTTTGACTTTTGACTGCCGCGTAGAGATACTATTTTGATTTCAGTAGTGCTGGTTTAGGTTGCTGAGTATAACGCGCTACGATTTCTTCATAGAGTTGAGCCAAAGTTTGACCCATAACTTCTCTGTCGAAAACCTCCTTGACTCTGCTTTGTGCTGTTTTACCCATACTGATTCGCAGTTCTGTGTTTTCTGCTAAATAAATCATTGCTACAGCTAAATCCTGTACTACCTGTTCAGGTGTGTGGGCTGGAACTTTAAAGCCTGTTTCTGATGTTACCTGAACAGCAGGCCCTCCTAAATCAAGACACAGTACTGGACGACCTGCTGCCATTGCTTCTAGACAAACCCAACCACCAGAGTCATGGAGGCTGGGATGCACCAATGCGATACACTCGCTTAATTTCTCTAAGCTTTGCTCCCTTGGTAACCTACCCCAAAATTTTATCTTTTCTGCAATTCCTAGTTCTTTTGCGAGGTTCTCTAGCATTTGACGCTCAGGTCCATCACCTAAAATCCAGTACTCGCTATTCGGTAAATTCGCTTTGGCAAAAGCACGCACTCCCAAATGAAACCCTTTCCAGTGCAGTAGTCTGCCCATACTAATAAATCTGATTGTGGAATCGCTGGGTATTGAGCATTGAGCGAGACGAAGAATTTCTTCTTTGGGTAAACCTGATTCGCAGATTACCTCCACCTTGTTTATGCCCATTTTGCGGATGCGCTGAGCGGTATCTTCAGTTGTAGCTCGGACTACAGCACTTCTCTTAGCAGTTAGATGTACAAATGGATCGAGTTCTCCAATCCAACGTACCAGACTCCGTGCAGTTTCATACGCTTTGGCACGCCAACTAAAATCTTTCCAAAAAGCTGTTGGTGCAGATTCTCCACCACCGACTGGACCCCAAATAAAAGGAACAGGTAACAGAGAAAGAAAACTGGGATTGGAATATTTCACAAAGGTGACATGGTGAATTACATCAAAGCCAATTTGGTGATGCAAGCGTCGAGCAACAAAATATGCTTGAATTTGCCACAAATAGTAGTGAATTTGCATCGCCCCTGATTGTCCCAAGCGCCAGAGGCTACCGAAAATGGGTGGATTGAAATATACAAAGTGCAAGTTAGAAACTGGGTTACGAGCTAATTCTGCTTCAATGATGTCACCACTTTCATCAGGTCTAGTCAATACCCAGACCTCATGGTATTTAGCGACTTCCCGAGCCACATTCCAGCCCACCCCAGGTTCAGAACCCCTACCTGGTTCACATGAGTATGCAGATATCAGGATTTTCATAACATAAAGTACCTTCTATTAGGTTAAAAATTTTCATAAAATAGGCCGACAAACGACACACAAATTATCAGCATAATATTGCACTCTAGTGATTAGCCAAATTGTTGTATTAATTTCATCTACTACATATAAAGAAGGATGTGAGCCGAGATCCAAATTTCTCATAACTATCTACAGAGCCAATATATAATGAATGTTTCAAAAAGTTCTCTTCTTCTGACAGTCTCCTATTGTCTGATAAACTCTAGATATATCTGATATACGTTTTTAGGAAAAATCTTAAATATTTACCATTAAAATTTAGGCTATAAAAGAAGTATAAGCTTATAGAAAACTTATACTTCTTTTATTGTCTTGATTCATCAATAACTCTTTCATAAACTTGAGCGACCTGTTCAGCTGTCTTTTGCCAGGTAAATAATTTTGCTCTTTCTAGACTTTTCTTGATCAATTGATGACGGTAAGTAGAATCTTTATGAATGCAAAACACAGCCTCTACTATTGCTTGACTCTCTTTTGGGTCAACCAGAACTCCAGCATCTCCTGCTACTTCAGGCATGGCTGAGACATTTGAGGTAATCACTGGTGTTCCACAGGCCATCGCTTCTAGGATTGTGATGCCAAATCCTTCATGGAATGAGGGTGCCATCAAGATATCAGCAGCGTTATAAATCTGAACTAGATTTTGTTTATCTGGCTGTCCTAGATAAGTAACGTAGTGTTCTAACCCTTGAGATTGGATAAATAATTTGTCGTCATCTGTAAATGGCGAACCCGCTTTCCAAAAATGTATTGGTAGTTCTTTTTCCTTCAATATTTGTACTACCTTAAGAATGGTAGAAATGTTTTTCCGTGGATGGTTGTTGCCGACATTCAGCAGGCAAATTGTCTCTGATGAAATTCCTTGCTTTTGACGGAAAGAGTCAACCTGGTGTTTAGGTAATTGCTGAAATATTGGCTCAACAGCATTAGGAACTATAGTGATAAGCTCTGGGTCAATATTTAATATTTGAGCCGTATCTTTAGCTGTTACAGCGGAAACAGTAATAATGTGGTTGGCTTGCTGCATAGCTTGTACAGAGTTGAGCCAAAGCTTACTACTAACGATAGGTACTTGCACTGAAGCAAGAAGATTATCCTGGTAGAAATAGTTAATTAAATCATGACAGGTAACTACAATAGGTTTGCCTTTGTCTCTTAACCAATTAACAATATGACCTTCGCTATGATCGATAATATGAAATATATCTGCTCGTTGTTTACTAACAATCCTGGGAAAACCCCAGAAACGCTCTGAGAATTTTTTAGCTCTAAGAAACAAAGAGCGGCTAGTTCTATCAATTGGATGAGGTGCTAGCTCAACTATTTCCCAATTTTGTCGAACAGTTCTAAGTCCTGAAATTAGACCATCAGCATAAACATCCATACTAAAATTGGGCATTGTTCGCACAATTACTACACGCATTTTGTCCTCCAAATACCATCTAGTGAATTGATTGCTGGGTATCCACCTAGTACCGCAAGGCAAAATTCAAAATTCAAGCAGGTATACAGCGTAAGCGTTTCGTTGATTTGGAATGGGTGGTTTATTTACGCCGTGCTGTACTAGGATAGTATCAAAAAAATTTTTGCAATCTGAACTAATACCCATTTGCTCTTGCACTATGGAGACTTAATTGAAATTGTGCTTGCTGACTTTTGAGGCAATGTCTGCTTAAATTCACCTGTCTGCCTTGCTATTTTGCCAATAATTTCTATGAATGCTTTCAGATTCCAGTTGAGGTCTTGTTCGGAAATGACTTCTACAGCATGCTGACTATATACTTTGCGAGTTTCAGAGTCAGCCAATGTTAACATTGCCTGACACAGAGCATTGACATTACCACATGGATAAACCAGTCCGTTGTAACGATGCTGAACAGCATCAGTGTAGCCCCAATTTCCACAATGATCGCTTAAAATTGCTGGGCAGCCAGCTGCCATTGCTTCAGAAATTACAAGCGGGTGTGGATCGATACGGGATGTGGAGACAAATACATCCATAACTGCGTAATAGAGTGGAAGTTTGCTCTGATTGATAAAGCCTATATTTACAACTTCTCCGGTCAAAACAGCGAGGCGTTTATTGATTTCGGATTCTAAGTCGCCACCACCAATCATTACTCCTCTAATGTGTGGATTAGTTTGATGAGCTTTAGAGATCGCTTCTATGAATTCAAAGGGATTTTTGCGATCGATGTATTTGCCTGTAAAACCATAGAGTACTGTATCGTTATTCCAGCAAAGTTGTTGCCGGATTTGTTGAATTTCCTGTTGATTTTGACTGATTGTATGCTCAAATCTATCTCTATCAAAAGGGTAGCAGCCACGTACTATTTTTTGATCAGGAACGCCATAGTGTCGCAAATAGATGGTGTTGTGATCGCCAATTGGAATCCAATAATCGGCTAAACCAAACATCCACGGATAAAGCACAGATGTGATTACCTTTCGCCATTGACTAAAATGGCTATCTGTAATAATGCTGGCATCATTTTGCATGATAATCGGAATTCCGCGCAGCTTACACAAAAGAACCGTTAAGCGGTAGGAGTAAGTGTAAAAACTTGGCAAGAAAACTGCATCAAAATTTTGTTTGGTCAAGTAGTTTATTAAACCAGGATTGAATAGTCCCCTTTCTATTTTTGAAGCAATTTTTCCGGTCAGTGTTTTTAAATATTCAGACTGATAACCACTGAGTAAATCTATATCCCAAGGTTGGGAACTACCTAGCTGGCGATCGCCTCCCACTTGGTTTTCATTACAAAGATAGAGAGCCGACACTGAAATTCCTGGCTGTTCGTTCAGTTTTCGCCATAAAGGAGCATGGTGCTGAGTGGGGTGAGTGAAGACAATGCCTAAGCGAAATTTATCTTTCATGAGTTCCTCAAATTTTTGATTCTAGTTTGTGCATGAGGTCATTTCTCGATATTATTAAGCTTTTTTAGAGATCTAGCTCTGATCTGCTAAACCACTTTATGTAAATTTCGTAATTATTACTTAGGTTTAATAAGTTGATAGTTTATCTTTTAAGAAGTAGTATAATGTTATAAAATTAATCTCAATATTATCAAACATAGAAACGGAAGATAGATAACTTTTAATAGCTTTTGCATTTTCTAAATCATCGTTTCCAGAAGTCGAATTCCAGACATTTCCAACAGAAAATAACTTATTAGCAAACTTTCTAAAAGTTGGAAATTCTTGCTTTATCCAAATAGCCGTATATATATATTTTCTAGCATTTAGATACTGTTTATTTTCTTTCAAAGTTGCTGCATTGCTTCCGTGAATTTTTTGAAAGGTTAAATCTTCACCTAACATAAAACCATTACTTAGTGCTACTGCCATAAATTTCACATAGTAATCATTATTTGAAATTATTTTTGGCGAAGGCATAGGCAGAATTTTTTCTAAAACTGCGCGTTTGAAGCACAAACCAGAAGAAGGTGGGAGATTAGGAGGAATTTTACCTGATTTGAGCAGTGCCCGAAAATCACATTCACGAGTTAAGTAATTGACTGTAGTCGTTACAGGCAAAGGCTGATTGTTTTCATCAATTAATTTAATACTATGAAAACACCAACCAATTTCTTCCGAAGATTTAAATGCCTTGACTATTTTTTCTACTTTGTCTGGCACAAATATATCATCTGAATCTAAAAAACAGATAATTTTACCTGTACTTTTAGCAAAGCCTGCATTGTAATTTGAAGGTTGTCCACCATTTTCTTTAAAGATAGTAATTACTCGATTACCATATTGAGCAATAACTTCTCGAGATTTATCTGTAGAACCGTCATCGACGACAATAACCTCAATATTTTGGTAGGTTTGATTTAGGGCACTATCTATTGCTTGTCCAACAAAGCGCTCGTAGTTATAGTTACCTATAATTATACTAACTAAAGGTATCTCATTAAGCATTAATAATTCCTTAAGTCTTGCATTTTCTGTAGTCATAATCACTAGTATTACCAAGATATTTTGTTAAAAATTTTACTGAATTATTGTCTCTTATCCTCTTTGTGAATTACCACCCATATAAAGCCGAATTTTTTCTAATGCCACTATATATCTTGCAAAAAACATTACTAAAATAAACTGGAGCTTTTGAGGAAAGCTATTTAATTTTTCATTAGTCCAAGCACGATATAAGCTTCTAAAAGGAGGTTTAAAAGTATCTAATACATCTGCTATAATTTCCATTATTGATGGTTTTCGACTCATCATTCGGTCAAATTTACCACCAACTATGCGAGTAATGCGTTTGCGAAGTTGAGAAAAAGAATCTCTCGCAGGGTGAGCGACACAAGCATCATCGACATATATTTGCTTGTAATCGGCGGCAAAAACCCGCTGTCCCCATTGGAGATCGCCACCTGATTTCAGAGTACTATCAAAAGAACCCACATTATCAAATACAGATTTAAATGTAAAAATATTTGCTGTCATGCCGTACCGTCCTTCCTGCAATTTTTTCTCTTGGTGAAAGTTCAGTTCAATCATTTCAAATATTTCTACGGCTGTGGGCTTGTTTGGATTCTGGAAAAAAAGATCTATTCTCCCAGCAACTAATCCACAATTAGGAGTACTGAGTAGACTTTTCACACCATTTTCAATCCAATCTAAAGCTGGAATACAATCTGAGTCTGTAAAAGCAAGGATGTCTCCTTTTGCAATTGAAATTCCTTTATTTCGTGCTGCGTAGGAGCTAGGTTGACTCTCTTGTTCAAAGACAGCTTGATTAAATTTTTCAACTACACTTTTTGTATCTTCATTAGAAGCATTATCAACAACGATAACTTCATACATGCTACGTGGATAAGTTTGTCCTTCTAAGGCTTGCAGGCAAAACTTTAATCGCTCAGAGTTATTAAAGACCGGAATAATTACCGAAACAAAAGAAAGTAACATATAGTTATACCGTTAATCATGCTCTATTTCAAAAATATTTGCTTAGTGGATACAGGCTAAAAATATTGATTTATATTGCTTAATAATTTAAATTTTGATAAACATTAAGTGTTAACTTGGCAATATCATTCCAATTCCATTGGCTTACTAACTTGTAGTTGTGGTCGCCTATGTAGGATAAAATACTCCTTTTTTGGACTACTAAATTCAATGTTTGTACTAAACCTTCTTCACTATTTGGGTCATACAAAAAGCATCCTTGATCATTTAACACTTCACTAATGTAGCCCTTATCTGGAGCAATGCAGGCTTTACCAAATGACATAGCTAAAATTACAGCACCTGATGTAAGAAATTCTCGATAGGGTAGTGCGACTATATTGCAAGCATTCATGTATACCTGAACCTGCTCTTTAGCAACAAATCCAGGTATAAATTTAATATTTTTATTATCTTCTGCTTGTTTGCTAAGCTGAGCAGCCATAACTTCGTTACATGGTTTACCAGCAATTAAAAGACATAGGTCATCGTAGTTTATTTGCTTAAATGCTTCGATTAGTTGCAATATACCTTTGTAAGGATGAACTGATCCAAAAAATAATAGCACTAAATTGGAACTGGTAATATTTAACTGCTTTCTTGCTTCTAACTGGCTAATATTGTTTTCGTAAACATTAATATAATGACCATGTGGTATGATAAATATTTTATTATCTTTCTCTAAATGAAATGTCTTTACAACCTCATCTTGTGCCATCTCACTATGAACTATAAGTCCATGTGCAATTCTAGACACTAATATTGAAGCAATTTTGTCTAAAATTAAATGCTGATTTTTATGATTCTTAAGATTGTGAACAGTCCAAATAATTTTAATATTTAGTAATCTTAAAATTATTAATTGACTAAGAAATAAAATTAGATTAAATAACGACTTAAAAAAACTAGCTCTTAAGAAAAAATGATCTAGCCAATGTATGTGTAATATATTCGCTTTTCTTTGTTTAATGGTAGATAACAAATTTAAAGTATCACAATCGGTCGGCTCTATTTTAACGCCCAAGGATATCAACTGTTCAATCAACAGTGTTTGATATGGATTATCCTGAGTGTACAAAGGTGCAAATACTACTGTGAAGCTAGTCATTATGTCATGCTTGGTTGCTGAATTCATCATTATCATAAACTATTTGTATGTGTTTAAAGTCGATGTAGCAATGATTCAAGCTGAAGTTCTAATCTGCATTTATAATTGTAAAAAGATTTTTGAGAAGCTTCTTGTAAAGGGATTAAATTCCTTTGTTCGGTATATAGAGTTTCTAAAAAATTCACAAGCTCTTCAAGGGTTGAAAAATTATGAAAATCAAAATTACTGCTTGTGCCTAGAGAACCAGATGTGGTTGATAGAAAAGGAACCCCATAAGAAAAAGCTTCTAATGTTTTAATTTTTATGCCTGTTCCTGACAACATTGGATTTATATAAATGTCTGCTAGACTATAGAAATGCTCAAGAGAATCGACATAATCTAAAAACATTACATTTGGACTTGATTGAGAAATTTCTTGACAAACACTACCAGCAATGTATATTTTTAAATTTTTAAAATATGGGGTGCTATTCACTATTTCTAAAAATTTTTTTACTGATGAAATATTAATAGCATTACGACTTGCAATAATCCCAACGGACTGAACATTTTGATATTTTTTGTTAATAAAATTTTCATTCTCTAAGTGTGATACTTCAATTACATCTGGTTTTATATGTCTTTCAAAATATTCTTTTTCCTCTTCCTGGATTGCCAAAACTAAATCAGCCCTATTTAAACCTCTTACTTCTTCTTTCGTTGAAGTACTAAAAAAGCTGGCTGCAACTTTGTTTTCAATTAACGAAATATGCCTATTAGCAAATACATCATGAGTATCAATTATTTTCAAAGTTTTTTTAGGTACATGGTCAATAACTTTACTTAAGAATACATATTCAACAAAAACTGCTGCAAAACTAAAATTTTTACATTTCCACTTAATAAAATTAGTTATATTATCACTACACCAATCATCAATACTATATTGTATAGGTAATTTTATACCTTTATCTGTTAGCTTTCGATAATAGGAAGAACGAAAAAAGCGATTTCTAAAATTAGCTAACAACCTGTGATAATCACGACTTGGAATAACAAAATCAAAGTAGTCCCACTCTTGATTCATGTCATCATAATTAGACTTGGTACAATAAAAGTCGTCATTATAGACGTTGTAAAGGACGTAGTGTATTTTAAAAGAATTGGATTGCAGGTACTTAAAAAGACTATATATTCTTTTTCGATTACCCGAATTTTGTGGATGGGATGGAGTTGGAGTAACTACAAGTATATCTTTAGGTAGTACCATTACAATATTACTAAATTCAGGGGTTGACAATTTTAAGTATATCTTTATTACAATTTTACATATTGCTGTTCTATTTTTTGAGGTTTTTTAATAGGTGGATATTGGATTTCTTGTTTGATAACTTCTAGGAAAGCCTTACCAAATCTTCTGCTTGGTTCAAGGTAATTTCCTTCAGCCCATTCATTCCATGATTTGATAAATACAATTCGTTCTTCAGGATTATTTTTTGCCAATCGTGTAATCGCTGTATTTAATTGCTTTCTAAACAATTCAGGGGTTGGATCTCGAAAAACAATGCCATTAACTCCACTTCTGGGCGTATTATCCCAATTGGGAACAATACATGGAAGAAAGTTAAGTTCAGTTGATACATCGGGAATGACATAATCTACTAGCTTTTGATAGCTATATATACATGGAATTGAAAAGTAATCTCGTAAAAACTCTTTAAATTTTTTATGGAATACTTTACGAAATACTTTCTCAGCTAGACTTTCTGGTAACCGATTAATAATATCTTTTGGCGGATGAGATGAAAAAGCATCAAAACCATAAATGCTGGGATTCCAGCTTGGATTACTAGATAAACCAATAAAGTATATTCCAGGAAAACCGGATTCAATTGCTAATTCACGCCAATAGTCTGTAAATTCCAATGGATTCGGTAAATCCTTAGGCGAAAATATTAAAAAAATAGGCTGGCCATTAATTTTCATATATCGTTCATCTTTGAACGCTTCCACAACAGTTTCAAAGTGCGCTTTATAATCATCTTTTCCTGGGTAAGTTTGTTGGATAAGAATCCGATTTGGACAGCCATCCCATATACCAGACCAAGTATGATTTGCCCATCCTAAGCAAAAAGGAAAATTTGGTTGACCAGACTTTAAAACTTCGTTAAAAGGTCTATCTAGAATACGTTTACCATTACCAAACCAATAATGCCAGTAGCAAAATCCTTCAATACCGTGAGCGCGAGCTAATTCTGCTTGAGCAATCCGTGTTTCTGGTACTCGTAAATCATAAAATCCTAAATCTGATGGTAAGTCTGGTTGATAATGTCCAGGAAATAAAGGTTTTGCCTTTGTAACATTTGTCCATTCTGTAAATCCTTTACACCACCACTCATCGTTTTCTGGAATAGGATGATATTGAGGAAGATAAAAAGCGATCGCTCGAACTTTTGGCTTTTGTAAGTTTGTTTCTAGATTGTTATGCATTTACTGAGTCTCCTTTTGATTTGTAATTTTATAAACCTAGAACTAATGTTAAATTTTTGTACCAATTCGGCAAAAATAAACCAAATCTACAAGAGACTTTATGAGTATCTAATGATGAATAAGCGGGTCTTTTTGTTGGCGTTGGATATTGTTCAGAAGTTATTGCTAGTAAATACTTCAGCTTCTGTTGGCTAGAATTCGGATCAAGCTCAAAAATTTCTTTCGCAAACCCATACCAACTAGTATGACCAGTAGCAGTGAGATGATATATTCCACGATTACTGCTCAAAAAACTATTTATATCATGGATGCCTTGCGACAAAATTTGTGCAGTAGATTCAGCAATCATTCGGCTCCAAGTTGGAGAGCCTACTTGATCATCAACAACTTTTATTTCTTCGCGATCATGTGCTAATTTTAGCATCGTCAGGAGAAAATTTTTGCCTCTTAAACCATAGACCCAACTCGTTCTTAAAATTAAATGAGGCACATCAACTGCTTGAATTGCTATTTCTCCAGCTAATTTTGTTTTGCCGTAAATGTTTTGTGGGTCTGGCTTGTCTTGCTCTGTGTAAGGAGTGGCTTGGGTACCATTAAACACATAATCGGTTGAATAATGAATGATTCCTGCGCCGATAAGTTTGGCTTCTTCTGCAATTACGCCTGGTGCAGTTCCATTGACAGCCATTGCTAATTCCGGTTCTGATTGTGCTTGATCTACAGCAGTATATGCAGCAGCATTAATAATTAGGTCAGGCTGAACTTCACGAATTACATGACGAATAGTATCAGGTTGAGATAGATCCATGCGTAAACTTGGAGAGGAGACTTCACGTCCGGCGGGAATGACTTCACCAAGACTCATCAAAGTTCGTTGCAGTTCCCAACCAACCTGACCAGTGATACCTGTGAGTAGTATTTTGGTCATGCAAACACCTCCGCCTCTTGCAATCGCTTACCCACTTGATCTTTAGCAGAGACGATAGGTTCTGCTTCTAAAGGCCAAGCGATCGCCAAATCTGGATCGTTCCAAAAAATGGTACGCTCATGCTCTGGCGCATAGTAGTCTGTAGTTTTGTATAAAAACTCCGCAGATTCTGAAAGCACCAAAAAACCGTGCGCAAAGCCTGGCGGCATCCAAAGTTGCTGCTTGTTTTGAGCACTCAAACGATAGCCAACCCATTGACCGAAGTATTTAGAACTAGCCCTTAAGTCCACTGCTACATCAAATACTTCACCAACCACAACTCTCACCAACTTGCCTTGAGGTTGTTTAATTTGATAGTGCAAACCACGTAGTACATTTTTTGCTGAAAGGGAATGATTGTCTTGCACAAAATGTTCTGTAATCTCTGCCTTTTCTCGCAAAACTTGTTCATTGTAACTTTCGTAAAAAAAGCCACGTTCATCTCCAAAAACTCGCGGTTCAATTAGCAGTACATCAGGAATTTCAGTCTGGATAATGTTCACAGCTTTACCCTCTTAGCGTCTGCAAAGTTTTCCTGGAATCCATTTGCTGATGCAAACCAGTTTTCTTCCTGAACTTGAGTATTATGGCGATCGCCATTGATCATGTCCATCAGGTAACGTCCATAGCTGTTTTTAGCTAGTGGCTTGGCAAGTTCATAGAGTTGGTCAGCATCGATATATCCTTGGCGATAGGCAATTTCTTCGACACAAGCTATTTTGAAACCTTGGCGTTGTTCTAAGGTTTGAATAAAGCTAGCAGCCTGATGCAGAGATTCATGGGTTCCCGTATCCAACCAGGCGTAGCCTCGACCTAAAAGCTCAACTCTTAATTGTCCTCGATGCAAATAAACCTGACTCAAGTCGGTAATTTCTAGTTCATTGCGGGCTGATGGTTTCAGCCCTGATGCAATTTCTGAGACTTGAGAATCATAGAAATAAATACCAGGCACAGCATAATTGGACTTGGGAATCTGGGGTTTTTCTTCTAGACTAATGACCTGTCCTGTAGAGTCAAATTCAACCACCCCATAGTGCTGAGGTTCAGCTACCCGATAACCAAAGACAAGTGCGCCTTCACGTAACTGGGCTGCACGAAGTAGCACATCCACTAAACCATGACCATAAAAGAGGTTATCACCCAAAACTAGGCAAACAGGGTCGTTACCAATGAAATCTTTACCTAAAATAAAAGCCTGCGCTAAACCTTCAGGTCTAGGTTGCTCAACATAGCTAAACTTTAGACCCCACTGGCTACCATCTTGCAAAAGTTCTTGAAATAGGGGTAAGTGTTGAGGTGTAGAGATAATGAGTATCTCTCGAATCCCAGCCAACATCAGAGTTGACAATGGATAGTAAATCATTGGCTTATCATAGACAGGCATGAGTTGTTTACTCACCACTTGGGTGAGTGGGTACAATCTTGTACCAGAACCGCCGGCTAAAATAATGCCTTTCATTGTTAACTCCTTGGATTGTTTGGGCTTTAGTTAGTGTGATCGCGCTGCTTTTCTATCTCCATAGTTTTGTTGTATCCAGGTTTGGTAAGCACCTGATTGAACTTGCTCAACCCAGGTGGAATTGCTTATATACCACTGGATTGTCTTTAATAAACCACTATCAAAACTCTCTTTTGGTTCCCAACCTAAATCTTTCTTAATTTTGCTACTGTCAATTGCATAGCGTCGGTCATGACCAGGGCGGTCTTTAACAAAGGTGATCAGTGAAGAATAGTGGAAGTTTGGTTTGGGTGCTAACTCATCTAGGAGGGCACAAATTTTTTCCACAACTGCGAGGTTGGTAAGCTCGTTGTTACCACCTATATTGTAGGTTTCTCCAATAGAGCTTTGTTGCAGAACTAGATATATAGCTTCACAGTGGTCTTCTACATACAGCCAATCGCGAATATTCTGACCATCTCCATAAATAGGTAGTGGTTTCCCATTCAAAGCATTGAGAATTATCAAGGGAATCAGTTTTTCTGGAAACTGTCTTAGACCGTAGTTATTGGAACAGTTGGTGGTTAAAGTTGGTAAACCGTATGTATGATAATAGGCACGCACCAGATGGTCAGAGCTGGCTTTAGAGGCAGCATAAGGACTGTTAGGGGCATAGGGAGTATCTTCCCGAAAGGCTGGATCTGTCTGACTTAATGTACCGTAAACTTCATCTGTAGATATGTGTAGAAAACGAAATTGCTCTCGCTTTTGAGGAGATAATCTTTCGTAGTAAGCTCTGCTAGCTTCTAGTAGTTGGAATGTTCCTAATACATTAGTTTGAATAAAATCTTGCGGGCTGAGAATGGAGCGATCAACATGACTCTCTGCCGCAAAATTGATAATTGCGTCTGGTTGGTGCTGTTTTAAAAGATTATGTATTAGTTCAATATCGCCAATATCGCCACGAACAAAATCATATCCACAATCATCTTGCAATTCTGCTAGAGTTTGCAGATTGCTAGCATAAGTTAGCTTATCTAGATTGATAATTGTAGCCCACTGTTCTTTTCTAGCCTTCAGGATGAAGTTAGAGCCAATAAAACCTGCGCCACCTGTTACTAAAAATGTTTGCATTTTTAATTATTTTTAAATTAATTAAGTTGACGATATAGCGCGATAAGTTGCTTCTAAGTAAGCATGACCCCATTTTTGGCATGGTTCTAAATGATTTCCCTCAGCCCACTCATTCCAAGCATTGATAAAAATTATTTTTTCGTTATATTCATTAGTTAGAGTTTTTTGAATCACCTCAGTTAACCAACGTTCATAGGTTTCAGGTGTTGAGTTTTGCAAAATATTTGCACCAGTTTTGCGACGCGCAGTATTATCCCAGGATGGAGTAACGCAGGGAAACCTTTTGTAATCTGGGGTTGGTTTTGCCAACATACGTTCAACTACAGTTGTGTAATCATAAATATTGTTTTCTGCATAAGCCTTGTTTGCCAGTCCTAGCCTCCTTGCCAATTTCCAAAGTCTGCTTCTTTGCAGTGGCTGACCTAGTTGTGTCCAATCAGGTTGAAACTCAATAGAAGCATCAAACCCAATTAGGCTGGGATCTCCATGATCTGCTTGAATACTTTCAACTTTGCAAAGAAATATATCTCCAATTCCTTGTTTGTTAGCTTCTTCACGCCAAGTTTCAGCAGTTTTCAGAGGGTTAGGAATATTTGAGATTCGATACACTAAAAACAGTGGTTTGCCATCAATCCGAATATATCTAGGATCTTGAAAAGCCTTAGCAAGCCACTGCATATGCAGCTTATCGTCTTCCTCACTGTATACTTGCTCTCTAAGAACATATTGATCTTCACCATCCCAGCGCCTAGTCCAATTTTCATTAGCCCAGCAGAGGCAAAAGGGAAAATCTGGTTCCCCAGAAGCGAGGACATCGTTAAACGGGCGCTCTAACAAGCGCTTGCCATTAAACCAGTAGTGGTAGTAGCAAAAACCATGAATGCCGTATGCTTTTGCTAAGTGCGCCTGAGCTTGACGAGCTTCTGGTAATCGCAGATCATAAAAACCCAGGTCAGTAGGAAAATGAGGTTGATAATGTTCTGAAAATAGAGGTTTGGCTTTCGTGACATTAGTCCACTCAGTAAATCCTTTACCCCACCAGGCATCGTTTTCTGGAATTGGGTGATATTGGGGAAGGTAGAAAGCGATCGCTTTAATCAGATTGTTCATAATAGTAAGCTTACTAATTTATTTATTAGAAATCACACGTTTCACTGCTTCAAAGTAACGATTTTTTGGTTAGGCTCAAGATAATTACCTTCTGCCTATTCATTCCATACGTTGATAAAAAGTAAACGCTCATCGTAGGGTTTATCAAGCAGAAACTTCCTCACCATAGACCTCTAGTAAACGGTATCGGACATGATTAGAAATCTTCGTTAATCCGCCACCTCCATGTGTATCTGTTGGGTTGAGCGTATTTCGAGTGATACCAAAGAAATGAGTGACGAAACGCGTATGTACTGGCTCCGGCAAACCAGCGAAGAACATGAGCTTTTCGTACCTCAGGTATTCAAATATTTGTGCCCCTGTGTCGTAACATACAACAGAGGGTTTAAGACCATGAAAAGAGCGACGCAACTTAGCAGGACCTCGCTTTAACAATTTACGTAGTAACCCACACCGTGATCTGAGCCTGGCTAAAGTAGGAACCAATGAATATTCATTATCTAGGTTGAAAGCTACAAATGACTTTCCCAAACTGATTGCTTCCCGTACAGGCGCAACCTTGAAGAAAGTTAGCGGTATCCAAGGACGTTCATGAAAAAGAGCATTCTCTAAGCCAGTCCCCTGAAATACTTTATCCGTCAGCCATTCTGGACCATTTATAAAACCACAACCAAAAATACTAGACTCATCAATATATTCTTTGAAAAAAGTGACTATAGCGGAATCTTCTATTTCAAGATCGGAATCAATAAGTAAAATCTTTTCTGAATAAATTTCCTTAAAAAGCCAATCCAATGTTTTGCCATGAACATTTAAAGGAGCCGTTAAAATATCAAAATTATATCGCTCCATTAAAGCTAGAAAATGGTCTAGGCTACCATCATTTGATTCACAATCGATTAGTAGCACAGGCATTCCTGTATGCCTAATAGCTGCAAGCAGAGCTAAAGTACTAACAAGCTTTGTATTTACATTAATGATAACTGCTCGTTCTGCTTCATAACTTAGCTCAGACAAATGCTGTAATAACACTAACTATCTCCTTTTATTTATAATTTCATTGAAGTTATTTATAAGACCAATAATCTGTATTTTTACATATCACTTCAATTACTTATTTGGAATAAATTATCGGTATGGTCTTAATACCAAAATGATTTTTATCTAAATAGCCTTTACTTATGAAAAAGGTTTTAGAAAGAGCTATAACGTAATTCAAACAATTCTTGGGCGTGCTACTACAGCAAACTGTAGGTATCGCATATCTTCAATATGATTGCATAACAGTAGATTTAAAAATCTAAATTTTCTAGCTTGATGCGGATGTGCTTTCTCAAGCGGACTAATACCTTCGATTGAATCAACACAATATCCTAAGGTATCAAAAGTTGATAATATACTTCGGCGCGTAAAAAAGCGCAAATGTGTTCTATCTAAAATACCATGCTCAGTGTACTTCCAGTCTTTCTCCACTAGGAGTTTCCAAATATTATCAAAATAACGAATATTTGGAATTGAAGCAACAATTCTTCCTCCATCTCGAAGTAATTGTTTTGCATAAATCAATGCATTATAAGGATCAACTAAATGTTCTAATACATCATTAAAAACAATACAATCAAATCTCTGGGAGGGAAGATGTAAGTTTTTGTCAAAAGCTCCACATATAACTTTGTCTAATTTCTGAGTAGCAATTGATGCAGCATGTTCATTAAGTTCAACTCCCCATACCTCAACACAGCGCTCTGCCTTTAAAAGCTGACCGAAGCAACCTACAGCACAACCAATATCAAGGATATTTTTTGCACTTTGAGGTATATATTTAAGCATTTCATGCCGCTCTAATTGCAAGTATGAATTAAAATCATTTGCATCATACTCGCTTGCTTTCATTTCAATTGCTTTCACTTCATTGTTCATAATTAAATTACAGTACTTTAAAAAATGTACAATCAAAAATAGTAAGCTTAAGTTGAAATAAGTAATGCTGAATTAGCATATTTGATTGAGATTGACATCTCTAAATGCAATATTTCCCCAGTTTGTATGCCAGCTTGCTATACGCAAATCACTGCCTAAAGTTGGTATGATTTCAAAAGCAGGCTTACCTAATACTATGTCGAGATCTTCTCTTGTTCCTTCCTTCTGACCAAAACCTATGCTAAAACCTGCATAGTAAGACCCTGGTGCTAAATTTGAATTTGAAACAGTTAGTTGCAATGTGATTTCTTGGTTAGCTCTTACTGCAAATTCTTCAGTGATTAATGTCCCTATACAATTACCGCTACTAGCGAAGAAACTTGACCCAATGCTTAAACCTTCCATATCAATATCTGATCCAATACAAAGTTTATATTCAATTGGCTGACCAAATGCTAAAGTTCCATCTCTAGATGATAAATTGATATCTAAGAACCTAATCTTCTGTCCAAACCCTGGCAATCTCAATTGTTGTAAATCTTCTACTTTATTTTTTAAAACTTCTGAAAAATAAAGTTTTACAATACTATCTGTTGTTCCAATCGCATGAACTTTACCAGATGCAAGGTAAATTACTTTATCACAAAGAGCATTAACTGTTCCCATATTGTGGCTAACAAAAAATATAGTTCTTCCCTGATTAGATACTTCCTCCATTTTCCCTAAGCACTTTTTCTGAAATTGTACATCTCCTACTGCTAGCACTTCATCTACAATTAGAATATCTGGTTCTAAATGAGCAGCGACAGCAAAAGCAAGTCGCACATACATACCAGATGAATAGCGCTTTACTGGCGTATCTAAAAATTTTTCAATCTCCGCAAACGCTACAATCTCATCAAACTTGCGTTTAATTTCAACTTTGCTCATTCCTAGAATTGCACCATTGAGGAAAATATTCTCCCGTCCTGTCAATTCTTGATGAAAACCTGTACCAACTTCTAACAAACTTGCAACTCTTCCTTTAATTGCAATCTTGCCACCAGTCGGCTCTACAATCCGGCTTAAAACTTTTAATAATGTTGATTTTCCTGCACCATTACGACCAATAATACCAACGCGATCGCCCTGCTTTATTTCAAACGAAACATCCTTCAATGCCCAAAACTCTTCACGGTTAGGATTATATATTTGCTGACTATCACCATTAAAAAGTTTTTTACTCAGCGACTCTACACTCTTGCTAATAGAATCCCGCAAGGTTTTGTTTTTTCTGTTACCTTCTTGCTGATGACTAATAACGTACTTTTTACTCAGATTTTCAACTCTAATTACTGTATCAGACACGTAATCAACTCCTCGCTAAATCACATCGGCAAATTTCCGTTCCATCTTGCGGAAATACCAAATTCCGCTAAAAAAAATTAGTGCAACTAGCCCCACCGACAAGGCAAATCCTGGTAAATAAATGCTTGCTTCTCCACCCAAAATTGCCCAACGGAAGCCATCAATTACCCCTACCATTGGATTGATTGAGTAGAGTAACCGCCACTGTTCTGGCACGACATTACTGCTAAAGCCTACGGGGGAGATATATAAACCAAACTGAACAATAAATGGCACAATATAGCGAAAATCCCGATACTCTACATTTAGTGCGGCTAACCATAACCCTGCACCGATGGATGCGGCAAATGCAATCAATATAAATAGCGGCAGTGTTAAAATCCGCCAGTCGGGTACAAAGTTGTACCATGCCATTAATGCCAGCAGAATCATGCCAGAAATCATGAAGTCTACAAAGCTGACAATTATCGCACTGGTGGGTACAATCAAGCGAGGGAAATAGACTTTAGAAATGAGGTTAGCATTTGAAATCAAGCTGTTACTACACTCACTCAGCGCATTAGAAAAAAACTGCCAAGGTAACAACGCTGAAAATACTAAAATAGGATAAGGCGCACCCCCTGAAGGCAACTTGGCAATATTACCAAATACGACCGTAAATACCACCATCGTCAAAAATGGTCTAATCAATGCCCATGCAAACCCAATGACTGTTTGCTTGTAGCGCACCAAAATATCGCGCCATGCTAGAAAGTAAAATAGCTCTCTGTATTTCCACAGGTCTTTCCAGTACTGGTTCTCAGTCCGTCCTGCCTCAATGATGAGTTCTTTATTATTCATCTATTTAGTATGTAGGCAATATGCAATTGTTTGAAACTTGTCAGCAGTGTACTTTCAGGGAAAGTTACGTACTTCTTTTTTGCTATGCAAATATGATTCCTCAATCTCCAGTTCCGTCAAGGAAGACTTCTGCAAGACGGCTTGATGAGAGTAGCTGTTTAGTCGCCAGCCACATAAAAGGGGGAATTGTTGTAATATAACGGCTCCAAAGACGGCGCGGTTCTTGAATCCAGCGATAAAGCCACTCAAATCCTAATTCTCTAACTATGCGAGGCGCACGCTTATGGATTCCTGCGTAAACTGGGAAAACTCCACCAACTCCAATCATTACAGCCTGGATTTTACCTTTATGTTGGGCCATCCAATGTTCTTGTTTTGGACATCCTAAAGATACAAATACTAGACCAGCACCACTTTTATTGATTTTATTGCTCAAATCTGCATCTTCAGTTTCAGTCAGAGGACGGAAGGGTAAAGGTTCCATCGCTGCTATTTTCAGTTTGGGAAATTCTTGCTCCAGCCTTTTCCGCATTCTAGCAAGAATTTCTGTTTGCGAACCGACAAAGAAAACACTGACATTTTGTATTTGAGCTAGCTTACATAATCCTTGTAAGATATCCATCCCTGCTACACGATCTTGGGATCGCGCCCCCATCCGCCGCATCATCCAAACTAGGGGCATACCATCAGGAGTGACGACATCTGCATTTTTTAATACATTAGCAAACTCTGGATTCCAATGAGCTTCCATGAGCATGTGTACATTGGCTACGCAGACTGTTCTACTTTCGCGAGCGATCGCCCACGTCAGTATTGTTTGTATTTGATTTTCAAAAGTTAATGCAGTAATGGGAAAATCCAGAACTTTTTGAGTGGGCACAAATGCTACCTCTCGCATAAATTCCTCCTGTGTCAAAAATCATAAACATCAATTAGTTCATTGCCAACTGTGGAACAATCAGGTGATCCTATTGCTGACTTTCTTCTCAGTTCTTGGCATGGTCTGACGCATACACATGGAGATGCAATAGCTTTATCAGTAAGTTCCTGGTTACCCTGGTATTTTTAAAACATGCGTTCCTCGTATCCTAGTTTACAAGCTGATCTGCGGCTTTTCCCAAAATTTACTATAAACTTTATGGTTACTTCATAATTTCTTTGCGATTGCTTCATACAACTATTACATTTTATGTAAATATCATGAACTAATAATATCTCATCGTAAAAAAATAATTACGTATAACAACTAAAAAATCATACAATCAAGCTTCCACCGTTGAGAATATATAGATGAATAATCTGAATTTTCAGCGGAAAATAGCGATTGAAAGCAACTAAATACTAGTGATTGAGTATACATTTTGCGACAGTAGATATTTGTCAGTGCTATTAATTTTGGGTGATTATCTAGAGATTCCTGCATGATCCATAGCTAGTTGCGGATGCTTTGATAATTAGCAATCAACTGAACTGAGTATCAAAATCAAGCAAAAGATGAAAATCTATCTACACTGATGAATTATCTGTGTGCATGTATTACTTTTTAAAGTATAAAGTATTTATTTCCACAAAAAGACAGTTAAACTTCCTCATCAGGTAACGACTTTCTCACACAGCAATAGTTCCCCTAGGGGTTGCAGAGAGCTTTTCGTACATTGATATCACAGAGTAAGCTGATTGTAAACGCTTTTTAACTTGATATTTATTACCTTAATTCTGCAATAGTAATCATCATCTGTCTTAATGTTGATTTCACTATAATGTATGATTTAAAATTCAATTTTTAGTTCACTACTTTAATAAATTTTGTTTATATTTTATGCAATTATTTGTTAAATATATTTCTTTCTGGGCTTGCAACTAAAGAAAAAAGGAGAAGATTAATTTTTCTTCTCCCTTAACATTGTTATGTATATTCTGTGACTTTTGGTTTTCCTTCAGTCTTTGCCGCAACATCTGCCTTTGTTTTTTAAGTTGTCGCTTTCTTGCTGAACCGCCTTTACCTTTATCATTTCTCCCTTCTCGGCGAGGGGATTCCCATCTTTTTAATCTCATATTTTTCGCTCTCTCTTGAACTGGAAAACTGTAAAAACTGGGGAGTATAACTTAATGTGGACACGAACTTAATCAATAAATTGTGATTGGTCAGAAATTATTACACCTCTTTATTAGCTCATAACTATATTAGCATTAAATCTTAATGAATAGGAAGTCATAAAAATATTTAGGTGTAAACACTTGCTTTTGATAATATATTATACATTTAAAGTAAGTGTTATCAACTTATTAAAATGTTATTTTAGATACAGTTTATATAATTATCTTTATTATTTAATTTTGTGATTTAGGGTTTTGGAGTTCGATATGGAATATTATGATGCATTGAATACAGATAGTATCATTTCAAAACCTAGACGCACTTATCTCTGTATAGTTTCTTTTCGGTAAGAAAATATTTGGTACTATCAAGACAAAATCTAGTACCCCTAGCCTATGGCAACATTTAACAGCGAACGCTGAAATTAATTGAATAGGAAAAACTAGGCGGTCTTCACGTAGCCTTAGCTTGGCGGGACGAAGCCCGGTTTAAACGTTAGCTCTTTTCTTCAAAAGTCAATTACAGTTATTTAATGACTTTTGCTAAAGAAAGCTGATCCGGGTAATCTCTGATAACTCGATTTTTTTACAGTGGGCAGGAGGAGAATCGAACTCCTATGACCGCAAGGTCGCCACATTTTGAGTGTGGTGCGTCTACCAATTTCGCCACCCGCCCTGAGATGCAACTTTACTAATATACACTATTTAAGAGTTTTGCAACTAGGATTGAGAATTATTTTTGAGATGAATTTACTAAAGTAGAATCTATATTCTCTAGTTTGGCACAGCCACTAAGTGCCATAGCTAAGCTGAACTCATCTTGTAGCAGCGAAATGATATGGGATACACCTGCTTTTCCAGCTACCGCTAGCCCCCACAAAATCGGTCGCCCGATTAGGACAGCTTTTGCTCCTAATGCTAATGCTTTGAGAATGTCTGTACCGCGCCGGATACCGCCATCGATCAGGACTTCAGCTCTACCATCTACAACGCTGACAATCTCGGCTAAAGCATCTAAAGATGCGATCGCACTATCTAATTGTCTGCCACCATGATTGGAGACAACTATTGCTTTGACTCCGCACTCTACAGCACGTATAGCATCATCCCCGCGTAATATACCTTTTATTACCAACGGCAGAGGACAGATTGATTGCAACCATGCCAAATCCTGCCAAGTTAGTGCAGGGTTCAGCTGTTGAGCAAAGTAGGTAAACAACCCAGATTCACCTTTTTCATGGGGAATATCTAACCCTGAGATAGTTGCAAGATTAGCGGCGTGTAAACCTGGTGGTAAGGAAAACTCGTTACGCTGATCTCGTTCCCGCCTTCCCAACATGGGAGCATCTACAGTTAAACACAGTGCTTTGTAACCTGCGTTATGGGCTCTTTCGACTAAAGCCCGAGTTAATCCCCTATCTTTGTGGATGTAAAGCTGGAACCATTGCAAAGCATCAGGAAAATTTTGCCTAGCTTCTGCCACTTCTTCAATAGTTTTGGTAGCTAAAGTACTGAGAATCATGCCGACACCTGCTGAAGCCGCAGCTATTGCGGTCGCAATTTCGCCCTCTGGATGAGCCAGACATTGAAAAGCCATCGGTGCAATTAGTAAGGGTAGAGCTAGCGGTTGTCCTAAGATGGAGGTAGATAAGTTGCGATCGCTCACATCTACTAACATTCGTGGTCGCAATCTCAGGCGCTCAAATGCAGCGCGGTTATCTCGTAATGTAATTTCATCTCCAGCACCGCTGCTGTAATAATCAAGCGCCATCTGCGATAGCTGCTTTTTCGCTAGCTGTTCATATTCAAAGAGGTTAATCGGTTGCAAGTGATTGTGGATGGTGGCTAGGCGTTCAGGATTTTAATAATCTCACGCAGAGCAGGACAATTGCGTGGGCGGGTTTCCCGAAGGAAGCAAAGTGTCCGTCGCACAGAGGCGCAAAGAAAGTGCTGTACGAATGCTCAGTTTTCTTCTTTTGACTTTTGAGTACAGACGCGATTAATCGCGTCTCTCCGAGTTTTATTACCAATTTCGCCATCCACCTTTGGGTGTAAGTTCGGTAGGTTGGTGATTTTGTAATAAGGTTTGATATTCTTTGCTGCTGGCCCAACGGTCAATTTCTTTGGCTCGCAGTACTGGTACTGGGTGAGTTAATTGGGCTGTGCGGGCAGCTTTTACCATTTCGCCTAGTTCGTTCTTGCTAATATCATCGTAGGCGCGAGCTTGATCAATAAAGGCATCAAGGTTGAGTTGTGGTGCTAAGGTGGGGGAACCACCAGCCAGCTTCATCAATACTGACATGACAACTTTGGGATCTTGGGTGGCTAACAATGCGGCGCGATCGCAAGTAAACTCAGCACAACGTACCCATTCTAACAGTTGTGTCTGTATTGCTTGAGCAATGAAAGAGCCGACGTTGGGCAATATTGCGGCTGCTAATATTAATAGATTTACTGGAGTTAGGTAAACGCTATGATCACATTTGAGATGTCCTAACTCATGAGCAATTACAGCTTGAATTTCTTCTGGTGTAAGGATATCGATCAGGGAGGTATGCACAACAATAAAAGGTTGCTGACCCCGCATGGCAAAAGTGTAGGCGTTAGGGGCTGGGTGTTGCTTAATGTATAATTGCGGCGGTTCTATATCTAAGACTTTGCAAGCTTCTAACAACAATTTATATAAATCGGGCAGTTGTTTTTCACCCACTAAAACGCTAGAGGCAATATTTTCTACATAAAAAACTTGCTCTGCCATTGGCCCTAGCAAATTCCGCACCATCATATCTAGACCAGGAATTTGCTTGAGAGTTTTGGTAGCTTCCAAGTCTAATGGATGACGAAAAGAGTCAGCTTTTAAACCAATCAGCGGCGTTTTAAATAATGACATGGTGTAACAAGCATAAAAAGGATTGGGGATTGGGAATTGGGTATTAGGAATTGGGCATTGGGCATTGATTATTTTCCCTTGTGCCTTGTCTTTTCTCCCTTATCCCCAGTCCTTAATTCCCAGTATAACGATTTAGTAGGGCGGGCATTGCCCACCTATCTACTAGGTCGTAATTGACGCTGGAGAAGTGCTGGTGCTGGAGACTACGCCATCTGCTGATGGTGCGCCTACACGCATGATTTTCGCGCCCAATTGTTGCAACTTCTTATCAAGTTGATCGTAGCCGCGATCAAGATGGTGTAATCCCTGAATCGTAGTTGTTCCTTCTGCTGCCAAGCCTGCCAAGACTAGCGCTGCTGATGCTCGCAAGTCTGTGCCTAATACTGGTGCGCCTGATAACATTGGTACTCCCCGAACAAAGGCAGCGTTACCTTTGACGCGAATATCCGCCCCTAAGCGATTTAACTCGGAAGCATGACGTAATCGGTTTTCAAACACAGATTCATTGATCAGGCTGTCACCTTCTGCCAAAGTCAGCAAAGCCATAAACGGCGCTTGCATATCTGTGGGGAAGCCAGGATGGGGTAAGGTCTCAATATCGGTGGCTTTGAGGGCTGTCGCGGGTAGAACACGTAAGCTATCAGGTGCTTCTTCAATAATGGTTACACCAATATCTCGCAACTTGGCAATTACCGGGATCATATGGTCTGGACACACTCTTGACAGAGTAATTTCTGAGCGAGTAATCGCACCTGCGACTAAAAATGTTCCAGTTTCAATGCGATCGGGAATGATGCTGTATTCCGTAGAATGCAACTTGGGCACCCCGATGATAGTAATTGTACTGGAACCAGCGCCTTGAATCTTGGCTCCCATCGAGTTACAGAAATTTGCCAGGTCTACTACTTCTGGCTCCCGTGCGGCGTTTTCAATGATCGTTTCGCCATCTGCGAGAGTGGCGGCCATCATCAAAGTTTCCGTTGCGCCGACACTGGGGGTGTCCAGATAAATTCTGGCTCCTTTTAATCTGCCATTGCTTCCAGGAACATAGGCATTACAAATACCATGCTCAATCTGGACTTCGGCTCCCATCGCTTGCAGTCCCCGGACGTGCAAATCAACTGGTCTGGCTCCAATTGCACAACCTCCTGGTAATGGCATCTGGGCGACTCCCAGCCGTGCCAAAATCGGCCCAATGGCAAAAAAGCTTGCCCGTAGTTGGGTAACTAATTCGTATGGAGCCTTGGAGGTGGTAATTTCGCTGGCATTGATATCTAAAATGTCGCCGTTTCGTGTTAGGCGAATACCCAAAGCTGATAAAACCTCACCCATCCGTTCCACGTCCGCTAATAAGGGGACATTATGGATACGGCAATCTCCTGAACATAGCAAGGTTCCAGCCATGATTACCAGTGCTGAATTTTTAGCCCCGCTAATTTTTACATGACCCCGCAAAGGATGCCCTCCCCAAATTTGCAAGACTGAGGAGTCTGCTTCTAGAGAGGATTTGGCATCTGGTAAGCCGCTAGAAGGATTAATAAGCCTACCTCCAAAATAAATATGTCAATTTTATAAGGTTTGAAGTTGGTTTTGATTCTACAGTAAAGATTTGATTTGTCTACATTCTGTACCTGTATCTTGCATCAATAAGTTGTGGTTTTTGGTTGTTTTAATGGCTGAATCCCCTTCAGGATAAGCTTTATATGAATTTAAAATTTCTGAAAAATAGAATCAATAGAAATTATTTCCTTGGTAAAACCCGATACTTGTTAAAAACCGGACACAGCACTTGACAAATCTAGATAAATACGTAATAGTAGGAAATTGTCAATAATAAAAAATGCCAGCGGAACTGGCGGAATTGGCAGACGCGCTAGATTCAGGTTCTAGTGCCGCAAGGCTTCCGGGTTCAAGTCCCGGGTTCCGCATTTGAGTAATGAGTGCTGAGTCTACAGTCCTGAGATAGGAAAAATACTCAGCACTCAGCACTTTAAACTCACTACTTTCATGTTGACAAGTTTACAAAATCCCTTGGTCAAGCAAATTCGCAAGCTGCACTCTGCGAAAGAGCGACATAAGCAAGAACTATTTTTATTAGAAGGGACGCACCTGTTGGAAGAAGCTTGTGCGGTCGATTATCCCTTAGAGGTAGTGTGTTGTACCCCAGAATGGCAAACAACTCATCCTGAACTCTGGGAGGAAGCTTGTAGTCGATGCGATCGCGCCGAGATTGTCTCTGAAGAAGTATTAAATGCGATCGCTACCACAGTCCAACCAGATGGTGTAGTCGCCACAGCTAAACGCCGGGATAGCCAAACACAATTACCTCTGACTGGTATAGTTCTGGCTGTGGAAACTTTGCAAGATCCCGGTAATTTAGGTACGATTATTCGCACAGCCGCAGCCGCGGGCGCGTCAGGTTTATGGCTGAGTGGGAATAGTGTAGATTTAGATAACCCAAAAGTTTTACGCGCCTCTGCTGGACAATGGTTTCGTCTAGCAACGGCAGTCACAGAAGATTTAAAAGCGACAATTGAGCAAAGTCAGCAAGCGGGTATGCAAGTAGTCGCCACTTTACCCAGCGCCACATTAACTTACTGGGAAGTAGACTGGCGCAAACCCAGTTTAATCTTATTGGGCAATGAAGGTGCTGGTTTGTCGGCAGAGATAGCAGCAATGGCAGACAAGCAAGTACAAATTCCCCTAAGTCCAGGTGTAGAATCCTTGAATGTTGCGATCGCAGCCGCGTTAATGTTATACGAAGCCCAGCGGCAAATGATTTATCAGTAGTACTTTTATTTGATGCGTTCTGACAAATATTTCTCAATATCAGCCACCGCATCTTCAAAGGCTTCTAGATCAATAGAAGCTAAATCTTCATCTTCTGCTTTCAGTTGAGCATCGCTGAGACTACCAGTAGAAAATCCTGACGTGGTTTGATCTGGGCTAGGATTTGCCTGTAACATCTCCTCCAATTCATCCAAGGCTGCTTGAAACTCTTGGGCGGCCGTTTGGCGTTCTTCTTGCTGTCGTTGCTCCATAATATTGACCTGAGAATGTGAATCTATTGCCATGATCTTAAGTGCGGTTACTACATCTGTATCTTTTTGATATTACATATCATATTCTCGGCTTTCCGGAATCATTGCGTCATATTGTATCAAATTTACATACTGAGAGTTAAAAAATCTCATCTGGTGTTACTTTGAATCGAGATTCTTCCAGAAACTCTTAATCAAGATTTTAGTCCTAACTAGTAGAAGTTACACCAGAGTCTAGTGTTGCCAAGAATTTATCTAACATCATAGTGGGAATGGGTCGGGGACGCATTGTCTTAGCATCTACCCATACCCACATTGCTTCGGCTGTTACTAATAAATCATCTTGGTTTTGTTTACGAATTTCATAACGTCGGAAGCAGCGCGTACCCCGTATTTCCCTTACCCAGGTACTTACTTCCAAAGTATCACCTGCTACTGCTGGGCGTAAATAGTCAATCTCTACCCGCCGCATCACAAACACACCACCCGATTCTTTGTATACATCTAAAGTTAAACCCAAGTGTTCTGAGTGTTCAATAGCAGCCTGTTCAAGATAATTTTGGTAGACAGCATTGTTGACGTGTCCGAGAGCATCCATTTCGTAGTGTCGAACACGTAATAGAGTTTTGAATATTTGCATGGAGAGTAGTAAATTTGTCGCTGTTTGAGACTTTCTCTATATTAGTTTTTTTGTATCAGCGACATTTATACCTGTTGATAAATATGGGGCAAAGGAAAAGGGGGAAAGGGAAAAGGGATTGAATTACGGAAGTTTCTTTCATTTGTACCCACTCTAAAGTGGCTCAAATAGTGCTTGGAAAAAACGAAGATATTTTGGTTCGTAAACCATCTTCAGTCCCCGCAGGCGATCGCGATTGTAATATACTTCTTCTACTGCTTCAGCAGTCAAATCCATGTGCGCTTGGGTATAAACACGGCGCGGAATAGTTAGGCGCACTAATTCTAACTCTGGATAATAATGGTTGCCTGTTTCTTTGTTGCGTCCTGCTGAAACAATACCACGTTCCATTGCCCGAATACCTGCCTCTAGATAGAGTTCTGCTGCCAAAAGTTGTGCGGGAAATTGGTCTTGAAGAATATGCGGTAAAAAAGCTTTAGCATCTAAATAAACTGCATGACCACCAATAGGGACAACAATCGGAATCTTCCAGTCTAGTAGCTTCTGACCAAGATACTCAACTTGCCCTACCCGCGCCCGAATATGATCGTCTTGGACTGATTCTTCAATACCTATGGCCATAGCTTCCATATCTCGTCCAGCCATACCGCCATAAGTCTGAAGACCCTCATAAATCACAATCATGTTACGTGCTTCTTCGTAGATATCGGGGTCGTTCAGGGCAAGCCAACCACCAATATTTACTAATGCATCCTTTTTACCGCTCATAGTGCAACCATCTGTGTAGGAACAAAATTCCCGTAAGATGGTGGCAATGGGTTGGTGATGATAGTCTGCTTCTCGTTGTTGAATAAAGTAAGCATTTTCGACAGCACGGGTAGCGTCAAGAATGATACGGATACCATGACTTTGAGTTAATTCGTGGACAGCACGCAAATTTGCCATTGAAATTGGCTGTCCACCTGCCATATTAACTGTACCGGCAACGCTAATATAGGGAATGCGTTCTGCACCAACTTGTTTAATTAAGTCAGTCAGCTTTTGTAAATCTACATTACCTTTAAATGGGTGTAGCGATCGCGAATCGTGGGCTTGATCAATAATCACATCGACAAATTTACCGCCAGCCAACTCTTGATGTAGCCTGGTGGTAGTGAAATACATATTACCGGGTATGTAATCACCGGGTTTGATCAGAATTTTGGAGAGAATATTTTCCGCACCGCGTCCTTGGTGAGTAGGGAGAATATAACGATAGCCGTAATACTTTTGGATAGCCGCTTCTAAATTATAGAAATTTTTGCTACCTGCATAAGCTTCATCTCCCAGCATTATCCCAGCCCATTGGCGATCGCTCATGGCAGAAGTGCCACTATCAGTCAGCAAATCAATATAGACATCTTCAGAACGCAGTAGAAAAGTATTGTAACCCGCCTGTGCAATCGCCTGTTCGCGTTCAGCACGAGTGGTCATTTTCAACGGTTCAACTACCTTAATTTTATATGGTTCAGCCCAAGAGCGACGACGACGTGGGCGTTCTGACATAGCGTCGGTCATGGTTATTTACTCCTTCATCTAGGCTAGCTGAATATTTGCATACCATTTTTGTTTCTAAAATCCAGATTGCCAACATTGCCAAAGTAATTCTTAGTTACAATCATTTCTGGTTCTGAACATTCCACCTATAAGCGGCAGTTAATTGTTCAAGAGTGTGCCTGCTTCCATTTAATTACGAATTAGGACTGACTACTTGGGGTACACCATTGAGTAATTTGTTCAATTCTAGCCTGCTGCATTAATTCCTCAATTTGCGATAGATTGCAACCATAGGTAGATGCCAAAAATTCCTCAGCTTGTTTTCTAGCTTCACCAGCAGAGACTCCAAAAGCCATCATCTCTTCTTCTTGGCTACCTGTAATGCCCTCAACTGGAATAATGCAAATATATTGTGGTTGATTTGATCTAATTTGTTGCACCATTGTTGACCTGCCAAACTCATGGATAACAGTTGACTACAATCTATATATTTATCATCGCAGTTCTAAATGGATTGGTACTGGTTCATCACATAAGTTGCCAGATAAAGGAAGCATATCATTAAGATTTTTATCAAAACTGAGAAGCTTAGTAATGTAAACAGTTACCCATGAGAAAATAGAATGAGATGAAAAATATCTTTTTGGAAACTTAGTTAGCGATCGCAGCAGAGGAATGCAATCAAATTCTCTGCAAGATAACACCTCAAGTCAAATACTCTCTACGATAAACTTCTGTTGAATTAATGCAGGCTTGAATAGTCGAGTCTGGTTTATCATGCATAACAATTGGAGGTTATAAAATGGCTTTTCGGAATAACACAGTTACTAATTTATGGCAAAAAGTACAAAATGATTCAGTCAGTTGGGGGTCTTTAGCACTTTGGGTTACTGGGTTAGTCGTAGTGTTGATGACGCTGTCAATGTTTGCTAATGCTTTAGATTAGGAAATACTAAAACATAAATTATCCAATATGTCATAGGGTGCCTTATATTTTGTTAACGCACCCTCTTATAGCGCTTCCCATACTGGTGAGGTACACCAATAAAAAATTAACCGCCGATGGAAGAGGATAAACGCCGATAAACGCCGATAATTTTGTACTTCACTAGACTAGGAAACGCTATAATCCCTCTTTTATCACTTTCGGGAGAGAATAATCTGGGATGCTTACAGAATAAGACTTTTACCAAAAACCTTGATTTTAGGCATTATGTTAGAAAATAAACGTTCAAATGCCCGTTCTGTGTGCGGTTAAAAATTTGGCTCTTATTTTTCTTTTCCCAGAGTAACAAAAGAGGGATAATATAATCAGCCATGCGTTAGGTATTTCACCTAACACACCCTAACGATTGAAGGGATGTAACCCTAAATTTATTAATATTTTCTACAATAGGATGAATGACAGTCTCTAGAAAATAAAATCTGGGAGAAATTCATCTGAAATTTTATGAACAGCAAAATTCTGGTAGCAGTCTTATTACTAGCAAATATTAGTTTAGTTAATCCTGTTAAAGCTCAAGAGCCTAACAATAATGAATCAGCTAAGTCTAATCCAGTTGTGGATGCTTGCATTCAGAATCGAGCAGAGACTTTACCAAATCCCTTTAGCGATGTACCCTCAGACCATTGGGCTTTCAAAGCAGTGATGACTATGCATTACTGCGGAGCTTTTCGCCAAGCTACGCCATCTGCTTTATTTCAGCAGTTAAAACCTACGGAAAACATACAGCAACCGCAGAAAGAACAGCAGTTGCAAAAGTAAAGATTGATATTGATATATGTTGTGATCGCAATTTTTGAGGATTACTAACCTACAGTAGGCGCATTTATCACCTACATTGAATATACAGAAAAGCGCCCTCCCAATTGGGAGAGCGCTTTTGATGAATTGAGAAGCTATTGTAGACTCAAAAGATTAGCCGTTGATAGCAGGAGCAGTTAATGC
>JAVRCF010000006.1:0-35289 GCA_034530935.1 Aulosira sp. DedQUE10
GCCCTCTGCCCCCCTGCTGTCCATGTGTAGCTTTATTTTGAAGAATTGGTATAATGCATTTATTTTTGAGTGCTGTAAAGCCCTGCGGGAATAGCCGCGCTTACAGGATGTTTCAAAAGTCCTGTCGTTGGTAGCAAAACGTTTTAGATCCCCCTAAATCCCCCTTTTTAAGGGGGACTTTGAGAAGTTTTCCCCCCTTTCCAAGCTATGCATTATAAACATCTTTCTTAACAGAAAATTGGACAAAAGCCAGAGATTGTGTATTGTCTATACGAAGACCCGGAAGCATCGCAAAGTCAGCAAATAAATGTAGTCGTTTTTTTATAAATAATTTAGGACTGCTATAACAATAAAAATCATCAATAAAAAACTGCGAGGTTACTTAAATCTCGCAGTTTTCTTTCCTTAGTAAAAATCAGATAATTCAACATACCCTCTGGTGGTAATTCAGAGGATATTTAAAGAGATTTAAGAAGCTAGTGCTACTTCCACTAATTGCTGTAATTCACCTTTTTGGTACATTTCAATTAAGATATCTGAACCACCAACGAATTCACCATTAATAAACACTTGGGGAATTGTCGGCCAATTGGAATATTCTTTAATTCCTTGACGAATGTCGGAGTCGGAGAGAACGTCAACAGTCTCGAAGGGTACACCCAAAGTATTCAAAATCTGCACAACATTGTTGGAGAAGCCACATTGGGGCATCAATTTGTTTCCCTTCATGAAAACCAAAATCTTGTTTTGTTGTACCAAGTTATCAATTTTCTCTTTAACTTCTGGCGACATAGTTTTTCTGTTTCCTACTTTTGCTTATAGTCGAGAATCAACAGTCAGTCTTTAAACTGCTAAGAAGCGGCTGTTGTCTGCCAAGCTTCGGGAGTGTAAGTTTTTAGTGCTAGGGCATGAATTGCTTCAGTGGACATAGCTTGCCGCAACGCACCATAAACTAACTGGTGTTGTTGCACCAGTCTCTTGTCTGCAAACTGCGATGAAACTACTGTCACTTGATAGTGGTCACCACCACCAGTCAAATCTTGCACTTGAACCTGGGCATCTGGCAGTTCCGCTTTGATCATTTCTTCAACCTGCTGCGGACTAATCATCGCAATTCCTGAAAAAAACTTCTTTTCTATTATTAACAGATATAGAGCGATCGCCTTTACCAGTTGCAAATTTTGGCAAGGCTAAGGAGCGACGCGCTCTAGGTAAGCGTTTTTGAGAATACCTCAACTGCGGCCAGTTAATTCTATTCTACCATGAGGCATTTAGCAGCCACATCTGCAACAAAAGCACAAATTGCTAAATTTTGATTATTTTTGAGATGAGGAAGATGAACCCCCACCTTGCCGGGGATAGGGAGCATCAACAAAACCTAACTCTAATAACTGTTGATAGGCTTTCTTGCCTAATTCTCTTGTTGGGTTTTGACTTTTGATAATTTGCACTAGCAACGGTACGGCTAATTCTGACTGATTTTGCGCCCGATGCACCAATGCCAGTCTATAGGTGGCTTCATCTCGCAGTTGGGCGCTATCTAGGGCTTTTTTGCGCTGAGAATCAGACACTCTGTTGTCAATTCCCGAAAAACTAGAGTTGAGATCCTGATAAAAATTAGATAGCTGGTTAAAAACCTGACGAGCTTCTTGGAGTTTCTTAGCAGCTACGTCATACTTTTGGGAAGAAACAGCACCTTCTGCTTCTTTGAGAAGACGCTGACCGCTTTCAATGCTCAACAGGGTATTATTTTGCGTTACGGGACGCAGGTTGTTGGGATTGTTAGGATCAATAGGTTGTGGTTGGTTATTGCTTGGTAAATTGATTACCTGAGCATTCACTGATGGTAGCAGACTGAGGGCTGCTATGAGTGATAAACAACTGAAGCGAATCCAGGGAACAGCAGCAGCTAGGTTCATGGGATCAAATCGTGCGACAAATATATAAAAAGTAACGGAAACTTCGGGTATCTTAACTCTGTTTTCGTCTTTGACCAAGCAAAGTAATATACTAAGTTTCTTTGTTTTAGACTGAAAAGCAGCTTAATTGTGTTCCCTTAGCCCTTAATCATAGTATCGAAAAGTGTTCCTATGCATGATCCTATTAATTCGGCGAATTCTGGCAACACAGGTATACCAGCCAGTAACCTGGGAATGATATTACAACGCGGTGGTGAAGAATTAATTTTAGAAAAGGTTTTGGATCGTTTCAGTGTCCGCCTAACTAGCAAAATTCCTTCTCAAGAATTATCTCAATTTAGTTGGGGTAATTGGCAAAGTAGCATTCCCCAAGCACGGTTAGAAGTTTTTACGGTAGCACCTAACGACTTAGAAACGGCAATGTCCCAAGCACGTGCTGACCAAAATGTTGCTTTCGCCAGTCATATTTACAAACTCAAAGATAATCCTGGGACTTTTGTTTATCTAAATGACCAAATCACAATTCAATTTGCCACTGGGGTTGATGCAGCTAAAATCAATGCTCTCATCACTACCTTAAATTTAGTGCAAGACAAACCAGTCCTAGGTCTGCCTAACACTTTTGTGTTTCTCGTTAGCAAACAAGCCCAAGAGAATCCCATCAAGATTGCTAACCAACTGCAAGGAATCAAAGAAGTATTAGCAGCTGAACCTAATATTCTGGTGCGCCAGGAGACTCATTACAAACCCCGCGATCCGCTTTATCCGCAGCAATGGTATCTCAACCACAATGGTAGTAACCAATTGGCAGTAGGTTCTCACATTTCTGTGGAATCAGCTTGGGATATGACTCGCGGTGTCCGTTCTGTAGTTGTGGCTGTGGTTGATGATTCTTTTGATTTGAACCATCCAGATTTTCAAGGCAGTGGTAAGATTGTTGCCCCTAGAGACTTGAAGGAAAATGACTTTTTACCCTTACCAGATGAACAGGAAACCAGCCACGGTACAGCTTGTGCAGGTATAGCTGTAGCTGAAGAAAATGGTAAAGGAATTGTCGGGGTTGCTCCTGGTTGTGCATTAATGCCAATTCGCACCACCGGGTTTTTAGATGATGAATCGATTGAAGATATCTTCAATTGGGCAATTGAAAAGGGCGCTAGTGTGATTTCTTGCAGTTGGGGAGCATCAGCTGTTTATTTCCCCTTATCTTTGCGTCAAAGTGCCGCTATCACCCGTGCTGCTACCAAAGGACGCAATGGTAAAGGCTGCGTAATTTTGTTTGCCGCGGGCAACGCCAATCGCCCGATTAACGGAACTGTGAATGAACGCAATTGGCCAAAAAATTTGTTATCAGGTAATACAGACTGGCTCAGTGGTTTTGCGGTACACGTAGATGTAATGGCTGTCTCTGCTTCTACGAGCTTGTCAAAGAAATCAGCCTATAGCAATTGGGGAAATAATATTGCAGTGTGTGCCCCTAGTAACAATGCACCCCCTGGGATGTGGTTTCAGGACGAAGGGTTTATGGAAACACAACCTGCGATCGCAACTTCGCTTTCGGGATTAGGAATGTTTACCACCGACCAATTGGGAGCAGCAGGTTACGATGCTAGCGATTTTACCCGCAACTTTGGCGGTACTTCCGGCGCAACTCCTGTAGTCGCAGGTGTGGCAGCACTAATTTTATCAGTTAATCCCGACTTAACCGCCAAACAAGTCAGACGTATCTTGCAAGAAACTGCTGATAAAATTTTGGACACAAACCCTGACCCTCAACTTAGTTTAAAGGAAGGAACCTATGACAGTAACGGTCATTCCCAATGGTTCGGTTATGGTAAAATCAATGCCGCCAAAGCACTACAAGCAGCGCAGCAAATGCGTACAGGTGCATCAACTGCTACTAAGCAAATCAAGGGCAGAAATGACAGTAAATTAGGAATTCCAGATAATAATAAACAGGGAATAAAAAGTGCGATCGCCATGAATGAGGCAAGTCTCATTCAAGATATTCAAATAACAGTTAATATTACCCACGATTTCTTAGGCGATTTAGAAATTTATTTAATTGCTCCCAATAATCAACAAGTTTTACTACAAAACCGCACCTTAGGTCGCCGCACCAATTTACAAACTACTTATACAGTGCGATCGCACCCAGCCCTCAAACAGCTACTATCCGTATCAGCTAAAGGTAATTGGCAATTGCAAATCGTTGACTATGTACCACAAGATATTGGTCAGCTTAATAGTTGGGAATTAAATTTGAGTATTTAGTCAATGGGCATGGGGCATTGGGCATGGGGCATTGGGCATGAGGTATAGTTCATAAGACAAATGACAAATGACAAAATTACGAATTAGGAACTTCCACAAATCTAGGATTAGTAATTTCTGTTTCGTGGTGGCTAAGTTGTTGTAAAACTTTAGCTAAATCAGCAGTTAAGCGTTTAGCATTTTGTTTGGCACAACCATTACTGTAATCGGCAACTTTGATGGCTGGGGCAATGTTAATTGTCACATCTGTACCCCAATTGGGATAAGGTTGGCTGTAATTGATACTAATAGGTATAATCTTAATTCCCAGTTCTGGCTCACTAGCTTCAGCACTCAAAGCCAGACGCGCAATTCCAGGCTTTAATGGGTGAACTTTCCCATCCCGATAAATACCGCCTTCGGGGAAAATTACTAGAGTTTTTTTCTGCTCAAGCAGATCAACACCATGACGCAGGGTGCTAATTGCTGGACGTTTTGGATCGATAGGAAACCCCCCTAAGCGTCGGACAAACCAGCCTTGTAATCCTTGGCATTCGGTACTAGTTACCATAAATCGCAGGTCTTTTTTGGTTTTACAAGCGATCGCAGCATAAGGTACAAGTAATGCATCCCAGCGAGAACGGTGGGTAGGAGCAAGAATTACAGGGCCAGTTTGGGGAATATTTTCTTGTCCGATGATTTGAATATGCCCAAAGAACGACGGTAAAAGGAAGTGACGACCTAATAGATACGCAACAGATGCTAACCAAGGAGAAACCCCTGAGGTAGTATGAGCCACCTTGTGAATTGCGGGGGTAGTTGCGATTTTTGGTTGGCAGGTAGGATTAGCAGAGTAAAATTCCATCATCATGGTGGCTGCTGATTGTCTGATAGATTGTGACGAAACCTTGATTAGTTACACCGTAATTTCTCTTTTGTGACTTGTGTTCTACCTATTGGACAGTTTCACCTCTGTCTGCTAGTTTCTCCTATGTCGGCGAGTAGCAAACCAAGCTTGCAACTGCTGACGACAGGTAGACTCTAAAATGCCTCCAATGACTTTTAGGCGGTGATTAGAGGCAGCACTATCGGGGATGTTGGTAACAGTACGAATTGCACCAGTTTTAGTATCGTCTACTCCATACACTAACAATGCTAATCGAGAGTGTATAATAGCACCTGCACACATCGGGCAAGGTTCTAAGGTCACGTAGAGGGTACATTCATTCAAGTGCCAATTTTGTAAGGTTTTTGCCGCTGCCCTCAAAGCAATAATTTCTGCGTGTGCTGTGGGGTCTTTGTCGCGTTCTTTTCTGTTCTCACCCTCCGCCAGCACTTTACCGCAAGCATCGACGATTACAGCCCCTACAGGTACTTCTCCTGCATCACCGGCTGCCTGTGCCAATTTTAAGGCATGAGTCATCCATTGTCGGTGAAGTAAATATTCTGGGTCTTCAATTGACATATATTTTTACTACTACTTAAACGCTCAAATTTGCACTTTGTCCAAAGTTGGAAAATCGGTTCTTATCGAAAATCCGAGGGTTGAAGACCCCTCTCTTACAAAGTTCTGTTCGGAGGAAACCTCCGCTCAGACTTTGCGCTACGTCTATACGTAGCAAATTTTCAGTCGGGGTTTAAATCCCCGATTGAAAATGTCTTTAATTTTGAATTTTGAATTTTGAATTGTTAAGCTTTTGATCCTAGACGAGTTGTAATTTTACTTATTGGTGGAGATAAGACAGGAGATAAGCGATTTTATGAAAAATATATCCCCATAGCAGATCGTCTCTATGAAGAATATATTCAAGAAATCAGTCGGGAGGGTTTGATATGACAGGACATGACAAATTTAGCAACCTTACTAAAAATTTCTCTTTGGAGAGAAAAGCTAAAATTGCCGCTCAAACAGCTAAACTAAAAGAACAAATGGCATTAGCTGAATTACGTCAAGCTTTAAAAATATCCCAAGCCCAATTAGCTGAAAAATTACAAATTAAATAACCTGCTATTTCTAGATTCATAAGGGGTAAGAGCGCCGCCCGTGGGATTCTCAAAAGACCCAGGAATGCTTTTTAAATTTATCACGGGCGATCGCTGGTAAACAGCTGTTACCTAGATTCATCAAAATCTAGTCATAGAAAAAGGCTAAGGCTTAAGTTTTAAGAAAACACCACCTTTGAGCAATCCGGGATCATTGCCATAACTACTAACTGTAAGCGATCGCAGATTATCAAAAAACGGCTTACCTATTACTTCTACTAGCTTGAGAATTGGTAACTGGCGTTCTACAAGCCTTTGACTTTTTGTCCAGTCGAGATATATGTAACCTTGATTGGGTTGAGGAATAGCCGCAATACTATCTTGGAAATTGCGATTCTTAATTAAAGAGTTGTCTTTAGCTGTGAGAATTTCCGCCATTGTCTCTAGATCGGAAGCGAAAATTTCGTAATTCCCTAAAGTTGTATGCACTCCCTGCACTTTTGTTTCAACTGTATAAGCGGGAAGGTTAGTATCATTCTTATTGCTAGTGGCGATTAACTCTGTCCAAGCAAAGATTTTTTGTTGATTGAGGGTGAGGGAATTAATATTAAGTCCTTTGCCAGAGGCGATCGCATCTAAATGCGAAATCCCTTCTAATACTTTCGGGGATTGTTCGACGACAAATACCCAACTGTCGGTTGTTGGCTGGTTTTGGGGTAATAGTGCGATCGCATATTCTCCTTCTACCCAACTAAATATATCTTGTGGTAAGTTTATCCCCCAACGGTCTTGCAAATTCGTCAATGGTTTCGCCATTTGTGAATTCACACCTTTTTTGTCACCAGATATAGTTGCTGTTGCTTGTTTCCAGAGTTTGGCTAAATCGGTGTCACCCAAATTGCCTAAATTAGTACCAGAGACAGCCAAACCTGCTGATGTGGGGATATATTGCAATGCTCCTACAGGTTGGGATAATAATGGCGTTGGGGAAGACGAAATACTTTCTGTTGAAGCTGCACTTAAAAAGCTAGTTTCTGCAATTAATCCTTTGGAGTTCAAAACAAGGGAAATAATTTCGCTGTCATAGCTTGGTTCTTGCAGTTCTAACCCTTGCCATTTTGCTAAGGAAGGGAGATTTAAGAAGGCTACAGCCACAGCACCTTTAGGTAATTGTTGCATAGCTTTCTGATATTGCACAGACGTGTTTAAATTAAGATCGGGTGCCTGAACGTTGTTAATTGCATCTTTTAGCACTTTCAGATCGTTAGCAAATAAGACAAAGCCATTGCCTACAACCCCACCAGCGAGAAACTCTTGCTTTGGTGGCGGATTGTCGTAAATTAGCTTTACGCCTTCATATTCTTCAGTTGCTAAGTTTCCCCCAGCTAACACCCGCTTGGAAAACAACAAATCTACAAACTCGCGGCTTTTTTGTGATTTGGTGGTTGACAACGCCAGCAGATACCCAGGCTGCTGTCCATTTTCAGAATCGCGATCAATGTCTAAGCTAGTTACAGCTATTGTAATTTCGTTCCCTAACCAAGGTTGGACATCTTCTTGGTAATCGATGTTACTCTTAGCCAATAAACTGGTTTTCAGCTTAGACAATTCTCCTTCACGCTCTAATGCCTGCAATTTGTCTGGATTTACTAATAGAGAAACTGTAATCGGAGAAAATTTCGATACAAATATGGCTGCGCTAGACTGCGGGGAAGTAGAAGCTACAAAATTAACTGGACTTTTGACGAAAAACCAGTAATAACCAGCAATCACAAACAATATGAATGCGATCGCACCAGCTACTAAAAAGCCGAAAAACGAGCTTTGCCTGTTCACATTAGACATACTAAAGTTAATAATTTAGGAATCGATGCTCATGCTACGGTGACGATCTTCTGTCAACATAAAATAATATAGGATTGTTTACAAAAGCTCATGACAGGGAATTCTTCTAGTCAACCCATTGCCCATATTAGCGTTGAAGAACTGGCACAACGTCTCTCAACCCAGGATTCCAGCATTCAGCTAGTGGATGTGCGCGAACCCCAGGAATTAGCGATCGCTAGCATTGAAGGTTTTGTCAACTTCCCTCTGAGCGAATTTACTGAATGGGGCGAGGAAATCCCCACTCTCTTAAATCCTGATGCGGAAACACTGGTACTATGCCACCACGGTATGCGCTCTGCTCAGATGTGCCAGTGGTTACTTGCTCAGGGTTTTACCAATGTTAGAAATATTACAGGTGGTATTGCTGCTTACTCCCAGTTAGTTGACCCTTCAGTTCCTCAGTATTAGCGACTCGTAACAGGGAATAAGGGAGATGAGGGGGATGAGGGAGACAGAACAAATGCCCATTACCGATTACCCATTCCCCATTCCCATTTATTTGTAAGTGATTGCCCTGAAGTTATATAACCAAAGTGGAAAAAAATCAGTGCTAACACATACATTTTTTAAGGAAAATTTGTGGAAAAATATGCTTATGTAAGCCAGAATATAAATTAGTTACAAGCAGCTTTGATGATAATAGTCAAGCTCTATTCTCAAGCAGCTTGAAAATAAATTGATATATAAATTTACACTAATTAAACTTCGTTTATAACTAAATAGTTAGCAATGTTAACTCATAATTAGCTATATTAAGTTACTATTAATAATTTTTTTTCTTTTGCGGAAAAAATCCGCGATTTTTGCAACCTTTGATTAAAATTTGCCTTCAGTAAAGAATACCTTATGCAAGTCCAGTTGACAAATCGACAACAGCATATTCTTTGGGCAACGGTACGTCACTATATTGCTACGGCAGAGCCTGTTGGGTCAAAAGCGTTAATTGACGAGTATGACCTAGGTGTTAGCTCAGCCACAATTCGTAATGTGATGGGTGTCCTAGAAAAATCTGGTTTACTATTCCAACCACACACATCTGCTGGACGAGTACCTTCCGACTCTGGCTATCGCATTTATGTAGATCAGCTAATTACACCATCAGAAACTTTAGGCAAAGAGGTAGAGCTAGCACTACAAAAACGCCTCCATTGGGATGATTGGAGTTTAGAAGCTCTATTGCAAGGCGCAGCGCAAATTTTAGCAACCTTGAGTGGCTGTATCAGTTTGATTACCATGCCACAAACCAACACAGCATTGTTACGCCATTTGCAATTAATGCAAATTGAAACGGGGCGAATTATGCTGATTGTCGTCACAGATAGCTATGAGACGCATTCGCGGTTGATGGATTTGTCACCGATGCGAGAAGAAACAAAACTCGATCCAGAGGTGATTGATCGCGAATTGCAAATAGTCTCTAACTTTTTGAATAGCCACCTGCGGGGACGGAGTTTATTGGAATTAGCCACATTGGACTGGAGCGAATTAGATCAGGAGTTCCAACGCTATGGGGAATTCTTGAAAAATTCTGTTGCAGAATTAGCCCGTAAGACTGTTGCACCCACAGCAACACAAATTATGATCCGGGGGGTGGGGGAAGTTTTGCGCCAGCCAGAATTTTCTCAACTACAGCAAGTCCAAACAATTATCCATCTGTTGGAAGAAGAACAAGACCAGCTTTGGCGATTAATCTTTGAAGAGCCTAAGGTGGAAACTCAAAGCAAGCCACGGGTAAATGTTCGCATTGGCGCAGAAAACCCACTCGAACCAATCCGTACTTGCACCTTGATTAGTTCTACCTATCGCCGGGGTAGCGTTCCCGTGGGGAGCGTGGGAGTTTTAGGCCCAACACGCCTAGATTACGAAAGTGCGATCGCTGTTGTAGCTGCGGCTGCTGATTACCTATCGGAGGCTTTTAGTTAATCAAATTAAATCATGATCAGAAAATTTGGCTTTGGGTTGCTGTGGCTGGGATTTATTGTTTATGCATTTTTCCTAGCCCCTCCCAATCGCCCTGATACATTCGAGTTAATCAAGAATTTGAGCATTGGTCAATGGCAAGGTATTAACCCCTTAGTCATCGCTCTATTTAACCTGATGGGTATTTGGCCTGTAATTTACAGTGCTTTGGTATTCATTGATGGTAGAGGACAAAAAATACCAGCTTGGCAATTTGCGTAAGCGTAGCCCGCCGTAGGCATCGCATCTTTTGCCGTTGGAGCATTTGCGCTTTTACCCTACTTAGCTTTAAGGGAACCTAATAAACACTTTCGGGGTCAAAAAAACGCTGTTCTCAAACTGCTTGATTCTCACGTGATTGAAGTTGCTTTAACTATAGCCGCAGCTATTTTAGTTGCCGATGGTTTAAAAAGCGATTGGAGCGATTTTGTGCAACAGTGGCAAACTAGCCGCTTCATTCATGTTATGAGTCTAGATTTCGTTCTACTTTGCCTATTATTTCCCGCATTGCTAGGAGATGATATGGCACGTCGCGGTTGGAAGAATCCTTCATTATTCTGGTTAATAACTTTAATTCTGTTGTTCGGCCTCCTCATCTATTTATGTGTGCGTCCACCGCTACCAGAAGAGGGAGTAGATAGAATATCCAGTCAGCAACAACCGAAGACACACTAAAGCCAATTATTCAAGCCTCCAGATTCATCAAGAGCAAAAAATTTTGGATTTTAGATTAAATCATTACCCAATCCAAGATCTAAAATTTTGTAATGATTTAATTTTGAATTTACCGCAGAAGTTGACTATCATCCAGGTTGTTTACCCATAAAACTTCAATCAAAGTCGGCTAAAGATGATGAATAAAAAACTTGCCTTGTGGTTATTATGGGGCGGATTTATAACATACATTTTACTGCTTGCTCCGCCCTTACATCTAGAAGAAACACTGACGTTACTAAAAAACATATTTACTCTTCAATGGGCTGCTATCAATCCCATTATCTTGTCCTTATTCTCTTTGGTTGGCATTTGGCTACTAATTTATAGCGGTCTTTTGTTTATTGATGGCAGAATGCAATGGCTTCCTTTTTGGCCTTTTGCCATAGCATCAGTAGGTTCTGGTGTACTGGGACTTTTACCGTATTTGGCGTTTCGGGAACCAAATCAAGAATTTTCTGGACAAAAAGATGCTTTCTTGAATCTGCTTGATTCTCACTTTTTTGGTATTGTTTTGAGTTGCAGCACCATTTTTTTACTTGTCTATGCCTTTACCTTTGGTGATTGGGGCGATTTTGTGCAACAATTCCAGAGCGATCGCTTTATTAATGGCATGAGTTTGGCATTTTGTCTTTTCTGCCTTTTATTTCCCACAGTCCTTGGTGATGATATAGCCCGTCGCCACTGGAATAATCCTCAAGTATTTTGGATTGTGGCTTTAATTCCGCTACTAGGGCCGCTTGCTTATCTTTCTCTACGTCAGCCGTTGTTAGCAGTTAGTAGTCAAAGCTGGAGATTAGGTAATAGGTAATCACAAATTACAAGCAATTTTTTCAGATGGGCGCTGTGATATTTCTTGTTCAAAACTTGATGGTCATGATTGCTCACTCTACAGAGTACTCCCTCTCCTAAAAAACAATCATAATTTATTTTTAGACATTGTATAAATTTCTGGTAGCTGCCACCAAGGAACATGGGGATATTCGTGATGTTCTTCGTGGTATCCAAAATGATAGCAAGTGATAAATGACCACCAAATTGGACGGTCTACAGTTTGAGCATTGTGAGGCAGAATATAACCGCCTACAGGCTTCTTGTGAGGTAGAAAAGTACCAAAATAAAATAATTGCAATGAACTTAAAAGTGATGGAAGCGCCCAAAAGTAATTCAGATTAGCAGCAGGTATATGAAGTAGATAAAGAAAAACTCTATAGATAATAACTATAGAAATTATTTGTCTCCAACTCCAATAACTTTTCATAAAATGGAAATACCAAGCAAAAAAATTATGGTGTTTACCATTGTGAAAATCAGGGTCTAACTCACTAGCAGGATTATGATGGTGTAACCAATGCTTTTTTAATAGTTTTTGATATGGTAAAACTCCATAAAGTGATAAAGACAATGAACCAATAAAATGATTAATTTTGGGATTGTGTGGCAATACTACCCCATGCATAGCATCATGAGATGTAATAAATAATCCAGTATATAAAAATGTTTGCCAAAGTATGATGGGTAATAATATCAAAGCATTGAACTTAGAAAAATCAAAATAAAATAGGTAAATCTGGCTAATAGCCCATACCGTAATAATCAAAATAGCAATGAAAAGCCCCTCAAACCGAAATTTAGTTTTGAATACTGGTATAAGTTTTTTTTGAAAATTACGTGGTTGTTTTAACTGGATCATGCTTTTACTCCACATAGCATTCAGGTGAAAAATCGATAGTAAGGACACGCATTAATCAACTATCTGTCGAAAGCGAAATTGTTTCGGTGGCTTGTCCCTACGGTGTATAGCATTCAAATAAGAATTGCTTTGGTTATGGCAAAACCACTAATCACTAGCTAGAAACTTCACTGGTGGTTAGGATCTTGCACTTAGCAGTGCTAAAAATTTAAATGCATGTAGAATTATTAATATACGTTAAATATTATTACACTTCCAGCTACCATATCGAAAAATGTTTTCGGTATGGCTGTTAGATGAGTTTGCACCATTCTCAATAACCGTAGGGTATATACTGCTCCTACCCTGTTCCCTGCATTTCTTCAGAGTTACTGCATAGTCAGTTTTCTAATTGTGGTGCTTAAAGACTGTCAATCCCTAGCGAGAACTGTAGGAAATGAGGCGGAGTTAGTCCCACACTACACTGTAGCCGTTGAGCTCCCAAAGTCAGTAAGCCAGAAAAGGAATTATAGCCAAGCGACTATTGCAAAGTTCAGACTGAGGAGTAAATCCAAATTCAAAAGCGTTACGATCTTTGCCATTATATGTAGTTTCTGTAGCATAGCTAGGATAAGGTTTTATTGTTAAGTTTTCTAACAATAAATTACATTTATTATAGTATTTACCTATGGATTAAGCGGTATCTGTCTATAGTTGCAAACTTAAAGCAAGTCTGAAGGTTGAAATTTTACCTACATTCTAGAAATAGAATAAATAGTTATATAACAAAAATCTAACTGAAATTTCTATGAAGAGGTAGAAGATGTTCACGCTTGCAAATGTTATGTAAAGTCCCAATTAGAAATATTCAATAGGCTACGTTATGGGAGAATGCCTAACGCACAGGCAATAATATCAAAGATGGTGTGTTAATGTACGGGTAAAGTGGCTATCCAAAAGGATGTGTAAACCACCTTAAGAAATAAATATTAGATAATTTATTTTTTGTATTCCCATATAAGTTTTAAAATTACTTGTTTAGGTAGGGAACAGGGAACCGAACAGAAGAGAATTAGATGTGTAGGGATTTTTTTAAGAAATTAAGTCAGATTCTTACAGCGTATTTTAGATAAATGAGGTACGCAGGTAAGGGCATGGTACTGCCATGCCCTTACAAATTATCTGTACCTCACCAACTTGCAATCTGCTGTATATTTATTGCAAATAGTAATTGTTGATAGCGAACTCTAGTTTAATTAAAACAACCCGATATTTATATATTTAGAATTAAAAATCTAGCGTAAGTCAGAAGCTTTTGGAAAATTTTTGGAACAAAATTAGTTGTACATACTAATACAAACTGAAGAGTTTTTTCTCTAAAATTATGGCTGCTACTGTTTTAATTACAGGTGCTTCCCAAGGTATTGGTAAAGCCACAGCTCTTTTATTTGCTCGCAAAGGCTACAACCTTGTACTCACATCTCGTCAGGCTGACAGCTTGCAAGCAGTCGCGCAAGAGATACAAAGCTTTGGTAGTACAGCACCGTTGATTGTGACTTGCGATGTCAAAGATCCATCTCAGGTAAGTACACTGGTGGAGAAATCACTAGCTCATTATAGCTATATCGACATACTTGTGAATAATGCAGGTATCTATGCATCTGGGCCAGTTGAGCAGTTTTCTCTCAGCGATTGGCATCAGGTATTAGACACTAATTTATGGGGATATATTCATACAATTGAAGCCTTGCTACCTCATTTCTTGCAACGGGGAAGTGGAACTATCGTTAATGTCAGTTCCATTGGCGGTAAAGTACCTACTCCTTATTTAGTTCCTTATTGTACTAGTAAGTTTGCTGTAACTGGATTAACGGAAGCACTAGAAGCAGAATTAAAGCCAAAAAATATTCTTGTTTGTGGGATTTATCCGAATTTGATCAAGAGTAATTTTTTAGACAAGGCAGTTTTTCGTGGTAAAGATGAGCAAGACTTAAAACAACGTCGCGAACAGCCAGAAAATATTGTGCAAAATCCTGTAATAGAAAAACCTGAGGACGTAGCAAATGCTATATGGAATGCAGTCCAAAATAAAAAGACAGAAGTAATGGTTGGTTCGGCAAATTTTTCGCAGACTGTTTATCGATTATTTCCTAGTGTTATAAAGTGGGTTTCTCGGCAAGCATTAAAGAATCACGATGTTTCGCATTGAGTGTGGCACAATAGTTATAAAACTTGAGAACTTTGTCACGAATTAAATTTAAAAATCCTCTGCGTTGGAAAACTCAAAAAAGAACCAAATTCTGTGACGTGGGAGCAAATTTGACTATTTTCATTGGCACTATAGGCTATTTAATCTTAGTTCTAATGTGCCGCTACTACCTCTATAAGGGGGAAGCACTGAATTGTTCTTTTCTTTTGGGGTTTGCATCGGTCTAGGCGTTAACGTTGCGGTTGGAGTTGGAACCACATTTTGTGATGATGGTTGATTGATTGTTTTTAATTCATCTTGCAAAATTTTCTTATATATCTTGGGCAAAGATCTGCTAATGGAATTGGTTTCTATGCCGTATCCTAAGCTAGTCCAAGTAGAAGATAATCGTCGTAAAACATCATTCAACTTGCCTTGATGCAGCAGTTGCGAAACATTAATCCCCCAAAATTGGGAGTCACTTAACCAACGGTAAACCACCACATCTTGATATTCTGCTTCAAAACTATAAGAAACCCAAAACATAATCTGCATTGGTTTTGGATGATAGCGGGGGGCAATTTGGAACCAAGTAGTGTTGATAATTTGATATCTACCAGCAGCAGTAGAGCAATTGCCTGTGTTAGGGCCAGTAACAATGGTGACACATATTTGCGGGTGACGGCTGAGGTCATTAAACTGCTGACCACCATACAACAGCGAGTAAGGGCGTTTGCCATTGGCCTCACTGGCTGAGATAGTTCGCATTAAAGCTCGGATGTAAGGATCACCGCCTTTCATCACCAAAGGTGGTTGTTGATCTTCAAAGATGGGATCGGAAGGCGATCGCAAGTCTCCATTAATATACCACTGCAATAAGCAGACGAAGCCAAGCAGCGCAGCTATTGGCCCAATTAGTTTTTCTACGCCTTTAAATTTAAAGCCTTTCAGAGTTTGACTCCTTAATCTTTAATTTTTTATCTAACAACAATGGTTGATGCACTCAATTCGGCAGAATTCACCACAGCAGTGCTGTGTTCTGTTTTAACTTCATAAATCAAAACTTTCTACAAATACTTGAATTTTGTCCAGACAGGTTAAACCCATTGGGGATTAGGGACTGGGGACTAGTATTTTTACTCAGGACTCAGGACTCAGCACTCAGCACTCAGCACTCAACACTATATTCAGGCGACGTTAGTAAATAGTTCCCTAAAGCTTTTTGAGGTAGCCTCTGGTTTAGCAACAATTTCTAGAACTTTATTCTGTGCGGTTGGTTCAAATAGAGCTTCTACACAAACTTGGGCAACTTTTTGCCGAGGAATGCTACCATCGAACAACGTATCAGCGCCCTGCATCACTATCGGGTTGGGGTTATCTTCATTCTTCAACCCACCTGGCCGCACAATCGTATAGGTAAGGCCGCTTTTTTGGATATATTCCTCAGCTTGCTTTTTCCAAACTAAAATTAGCCAAAACAAATTTAGGGGATGGAACAGCTGAGAAGTACACAAGGAAGAAACAAAAACAAAATGCTCAATTCCCTTTGCTTTAGCGGCATCTACTAAATTTTTAGTACCTTCAAAATCTATCTTATAGGGGCCAGTAGGATCAAAACTGGGTTTAGCACCAGTAGCGCACAGTAATACTGTACTATCACCTAAAGCCGCAGTCAAAGTTTCGGGGTTTAACACATCACCCACTACCAACTGTGCCTCAGCAGGCAATATCTCCCTAGCTTTCTCAGTATCCCTGACTAAAGCTCGGACGGGAATGTTGTGCGCTATTAGTTCTTGTACAATCCGGCGACCTGTTTCACCTGTTGCCCCTGCTACAAATGCTTTCATGAGAAACGCTATCCTGGGAAACTAATATGTGATTGTTTAGTTATTTATTGTAGTGATTCTACGAAGTTGATGACAGATTCATGAGGATTCCGTCAAAATGGAATCTGAGTGTGAAAAGGCCCACTGAAGCTGGGAACGATAAATATAGACCAACGCCAAAGGATGCAGGAACGCATTTATGCTTTCAAGAAACGGCGAATATCAATCTTTAGAAATAACCGAAACGGTTTTACCTGTAGCGTCTAGCCCCACAGAAGCTGAGGACGCATTGGCAGGAGTACCTGTAGCAACGCCTACCAAATTTTATGGTAGCTACAGTGATTTTATGGAAATGTATGCGCCAGCGGCAATGGTTGCTGAGTACCTTAACACTCACTCTTCCTGGTTTTCGCGTTGCGCTGACCCCATGAAGGTGCAACCCTTGGGGGAAAATGGCTATGCTTTAATAATTGGTCGTTTTGGCTCTTTTGGTTATGAAGTTGAACCAAAGATAGGGTTAGAATTGTTACCAGCAGATGAAGGTATCTACCGCATTCGTACTATCCCAATTCCTGATTACCGTTCACCTGGTTATGATGTAGATTATCGAGCATCCCTACAGTTAGTAGAAAATGTATCTGAAGTTAGTAGTAATATTGCGGGGGTGACACGAGTAGAATGGGACTTGGATTTGGTAGTTGAACTTCACTTCCCTCGGTTCATTCAGCGATTGCCCAAGTCTTTAATTCAATCTACAGGCGATCGCGTACTTAATCAAATTGTCCGTCAAGTCTCTCGTCGCTTAACTCGCAAAGTCCAAGAAGATTTTCATCAATCTTTCGGAATACCCTTTGCTGTCGCTTCTAAAAAAAAGCGGTAACGTAGTCAAAAGTCAAAAGTAGAGACGCGATTAATCGCGTCTGTTCAAAGGTCAAAAGTCAAAACAGCAAACTGCCCCTGGCACAGAGAGAAAAAACAGATTTTACGAGTCACCTAGAAAGGGCTAATCCTTGACCCTTGACCCTTGACCCTTGACTAATAGCTATGCATTCGTAAGAATTCTTTGAACAATTTGCACGCCAGTGACTGCCTGCCAAGCAAAAAGTCCTAAAAGTGTGAAGTTTAATAAAATATGAGTCATCCGCGCCCAATTTGCACCTTTTTGCATATAAGGAGATAGGGCCGCGGAAAATGCAATCAAGCTAATCATACCAAGGCCTGCTAGCAGGTGAGGGCCTACAAACAATTTTCCATTGTTAATGTAGGTGACAGCCATCCCTCCAACTGCACCCGCTACCATTAAACCCAAGAGTATAGAACCGATTTGATAATGTCTGATGTTATATCTACCTTTAATCAATTCTTTTTTCTCTTCACCCTGAGAATTTCTAGTACGCTGTACTTGTAGCCCCAGGTAGGCAGCATAGATTGAGATTGCCAATAATGCCCACATCATGAGTGGGTGAAAGAAGTTCAGCCAATACTTAAATGATGGAGAAAGTTCCAAATTCATAGTGTTCCCACCCAATTATTAAATCTTCATAAAAATTAGCATAACTCTAATTTCCTTGTTCGCGGCAGAGAATCAAAAGATGTCGGTATCTAGGGAGATGAGACAAAAAGAATTACCCCTCTTGCAAAAGTGGATAAACAATCTCAGACTAAATTCTGAGGCTAGATCAACAAAAACCGCTAGTGCGGAATCTCATCCATGACTGAAAACAATGATATGTTGCTGCTAGGAGCTGCTAAAAGCGGCGATATCAAGCGGCTGGGGGTGCTACTGGCTGCTGGTGCTAAAGTGGACGTGTGCGATCGCGATGGTACTACACCATTAATGTTTGCGGCTAATTTAGGCTACACCGAAATTGTGCGATCGCTTCTAGATGCTGGGGCAAATATTAACCTACCCAGAAAGCGTTATCGCCTCACAGCCTTGATGCTGGCAGCTAGTGCCAATCAAGTTGATATTGTGCAGCTACTAATATCTAGAGGTGCAGATGTCAATGCCACTAATGAAGATGGCAGCACCGCTTTAATGGCAGCAGCACTCAAAAGTCATGTGTATGTGGTCAAAGTCTTACTGGCTGCTGGTGCTAAGGTGAACGTCACCGATAAAGATGGTGACACAGCTTTTAAGCTAGCAATTAAGCAAGGACACGCGGCAGTTGTAAAAGTATTTATCCAAAGTGGTGCAGATGTCAATATCCTAGATGAAGATGGTGAGACGCTGTTAATGATCGCCGTAGACTTAGGGCATCTAGCAGTTGTGAAATCACTCTTGGCCGCTGGGGCTGATGTAAATGTCAAAAATCAGGATGGTGGAACTGCACTATCTGCCGCCGCCGCTGCCGGAAACATTGAGATTGTTAAGGCTTTATTGGATAGAGACATCGAAATTAATCTCCAAGATAATGATGGAGAAACAGCCCTACACCTTGCCGTTGTGGAAGGTTATGTAGATGTAGTGCAGGTATTACTCAAACGCGGTGCAAATGTCCAAATTAAAAATCACCTGGGTGATACACCAATACTTGTAGCCGCCTTGCAGGGACATAGCCAAATTGTCGAGGCGCTGCTGCGTTGTGGAGCAGATATTCATGATAAAAATCTCGGTGAGATACCTTTGACTTTAGCTGCATCCCAAGGTCAAGCCCAGACAGTGAAGGTGTTGCTAGACTACGGTGCTGATGCCAATATACCAGCAGAAGACGGTAAAACAGCTTTGCTCAAAGCAACACAACGGAATCACCCAGAGATTTTGCGGCTACTTCTCACCAAAGGGGCAGATGTGAATTTTCAAGACTCAGCTGGGGCTACGGCGTTAATGTGGGCGGCATCCGGGGGTTTTCCTCAGTCTTTGCAAGTGTTACTCCAAGGTGGGGCAGATCTCAATTTAACAAATCGCGGTGGTTATACGGCTTTGATGATTGCCGAATTTAACGGGTATAGAGATATCGTGCGGAGTCTGCAAAAAGCTGGGGCGCAGGAGTAAGGCTGGGGGACGGGGACTGGGGAGATGAGGAGGATGAGGGAGATGAGGGGGACAAGGGAGAATAGCAATTACCAATTACCAATGCCCAATGCCTCACCACAACTTTGTGGCAATTTGTCATATCTTGTCTAGTTGCTTGAGTTATTATTCCGGGATGAATGCAAAGACCTGAAAAACTTATTTCCTCAAGCGCTAATCAAGAGCGATCGCTTTTTAATGGGACACAATATCGATGCTTGGGCATTCTCAGCCTGATCATTGACAAGTAATATTTTAAAAATTTATCGTTACTCTTACTTCTTCCTAGTATTAAGTATCTAAAATAACTGAATAATTATTTTATTTATCTTGCTGCGGATTAATATTATATCACTAAAAATACAAAAAATAATTTTATCAACTTAAGCTTAATTTTTATTATTTTTACAAATTCATATTTAATTGAAAAAACTTTTACATCTTTTTAACTAAAAGCTAAAAGTCAAAATTTTATCTGTAAAATATTGATAAACTATGAAGAGAGTGAAAATATATTGCAACTCTCGAAGCTTTGCTGCACAATGGTTAGGAAGAAATTGAAACACCAAGATAGAGGAGGTAAAACGCTTGCACCTCAAGCATATTAGAGAAGTAAAAATGAATCAGAAAATTTCTTTTTCCTTTTTACCTTTTACCCGGTCTCTGCCTCGGCGTTTCCTACTGTGCTAGATGTACACAATATATAGTTTTTGGTTTTTAGGAAAAGTATTGTAACGATCATTTTTTAGGTATCATACTGAACCAGAAAGTATACAACTCATACAACAAGGCGTATACACGGCTATTCTTAGAATTGCAGGAGAAATAAAAATTTTTAATTTAACTGAGGATAAATCTAGTAGTGAATGATAGAATAACCGAATTACAAGAGCAGCAACAACTCTTCTGGGTAGGAATTGGTTGTCAGAGAGGTACATCCAGACAGTTGATTGAAACAGCTATTGAGCAAGTGTGCCAAGAAAATCAACTTAATCAAAGTGCGATCGCAGGTCTTGCTACCATCGACAATAAAGCCTCAGAAGTCGGTTTAGTAGAATTGTGCCAGATACGCAATTTTTATTTAAAAACCTTTCCCGCAGAAATTCTCCGTCAGGTATGTGTCCTCAACCCAGCCGAGATTATCGATAAAGCAATGGGAACTCCTAGCGTCGCGGAAGCAGCTGCTATGCTTGCAGCTGCTGATATTGAGTGGCAATCAAGGATAGTCACCCATATAGGGGAAAATGAGGAGCAATTTTCAACCCATCAATCTCTACAATTGAATGCACATTCACATAACCTCACTCCGTCTTTCACTGATATTGGAGTCAGGTGCTTGGTTCCTAAACAAATTTTTCGGTTACCCTGCGAACCGGGCACAGTTACAATAGCCGTGGCAAGTCTTATTCAACCACTCTCAGAAAATAGTTAATCACGCTAGAAACAATCGCTAGCACAATTGACCCCAACAAAGCAGGTAAAAAGCCCTTAATCTCAAAACCAGAACCCGGAGTTAGTCCACTGGCTAACCACAGAGTCAAAGCATTGATGACAAAGGTAAATAAACCAAAAGTCAGTAAAGTAATCGGAAATGCGAAAAACCGCAAAATTGGTCTAATAAACCCATTAACCAGTCCAATAATCACAGCAGCCACCAGCGCAGCCACAAAACTCTTGACCTCGAATCCATAAACGATTCTAGAGGTAATCAATAAAGCCACCGCAGTAGCTAGCCAAGTTAATAAAAAGTGTTTCATACACAAGTTGTGAGGGACTAGGGACTAGGCACTAGGGATTAGGAGGATAAATGTACTCTTGACCCTTGACCAATACCATTTTCATACGTATTTAACGCTGTCGCTGCAATCGTCCCAAAAGCACATCCCAGGTACCACCACCAGCTACGCCGTCAGGTTCCAGCCTGTAGCGGCTTTGTGCAGCTTTGACTGCCGCCTCTGTTGTAGGGCCAAAATCTCCATCTATACCACTGTTCAAGAAACCCAGCTTTTTCAATACTTCTTGCAATTTGCCTACTTCAGAGCCACGGTTCCCTAAACGTAAAATTGGTAATCCTTCTGTAGTGTATTGAATACCAGGGGTGCGTTCAAAACGCGGGATTTGTGTGGTAGGAGTTGGCGTAGTCCGAGTTGTGGGTTGACGGCTGGGCGTTCTTTGCGGTTTGGGAGTAGTATTTTGTCTTGGTTGAGCAGGTTTTGGCTCAGGTTTAGGAACATTCCGATTAGGGTTGTTCGCTGGGGCAGCAATTAATGCAGGTGTGGATTTAGGGGTTGGCTGAGGTGAAGTTGCTGTTGATGCTGTTATTGCTTGGTTGGGGAACAATCTTTGCCAAGTGACAGTATCAACAATGCCGTCTGGATTTAAGCCAGCTGCTTGCTTAAATCGGGAAACGGCGGTAGCAGTATTAGTGCTATAAATGCCATCAACATTACCTGTGTAAAAACCCAACAGTTTGAGAGCTGCTTGAAGTTCAGATACACGTTCTCCTTGGCTACCAATGTTGAGGGTAGGGCGGTTAATGTTAACTCCCGGAGTTGCTTGGGAAATTTTCTGTGGTGCGGCAATTGTGACTACCGCAGAAGCAGCAATCAACACAGGCACAGAAGAAAACAGTAGTAACCAATCAAACTTGTTGGAACTTAAAAAGCGAAATGATTTTAGTGAATCTAAGTAGCTCAAGATACTTAGTGATAGGCTGCCTTTCATGGTATTTGCCACCGGAATCTTCTGATGCTAATAGTACAACCGCTTGAGCATAGAAAAAAGCTGGTGCATTTTTTTTTACAGGCAAATTATAACAATATAGCGGTTCTTAATTGCATAGAATACAGACCATTCGTAGGGGTATAGCAAAGCTCATACGTGTCAACTTAAGCTCAAACGCTTATTCCACAGGCATTTTACCCCACACGCCAGTCCGCTCAAGTCGGGAAACCCGCCCACGCGGCTGGCTCCCCTCAATCCCCTCCCCGCAGGCGGGGAGGGGACGTTTTGGCTTTAGACAAAACTGGGGTGGGGTGACGCGGATCTTGATGGGAAGCAAAAAAAACCAAAATCACGTATTGATAAGGGTTTCACGTTAAGTTGACACCAATGAGCAAAGCTGTGCCCATTGTGTATTGCATCCAAACGAGAACCGCTATAGTTGCCACTCCGCTTTGCTACCTCACCAAGCTGGGTTCACCCTTGGGCGTTCTCGCAGAGTAGCAATCCCAAAAACCTGGCGTTGGCGTTCGCGCAGCGTGTCGCAGACAAGCCTCTCGTAGAGAAGGCTTTACGCAATGACATATTTAAGGGTGGTTTAGCGGAGATCGTCAGCTACTATCGCCATTCACCTAAGAACGTAAACGCCGCCCAATAATTGGGATTACGCCATTTTTCTTGTTGCCACATTTTCAACTGCGCTGCCCGCAACGCCACTGAAACTGGCTTATCTTGCTGCCACATTTGCTTGTAAAATTCTTGCATAAATTCAGCTGTGCCTTCATCACTAACTTGCCATAAGGACACCACTAGCCTTTGGGCACCCGCATACATTAATCCTCTTGTCAATCCTACTAAGCCTTCGCCTTGAATTTCCTTACCTAATCCGGTTTCGCAGGCGCTCAGAACAATTAAATCGGCTGGATAATCGAGGTTAAACAAGTCTGCTAACCGTAGATATCCTCGGATGTCTTTACCTTGTTGATCTACTAGAGAAAGCACGATACCTGATAACTCTGGGTTGGCATCATTAAAAAAGCCATGAGTAGCAAAGTGTAAAATCCTAAATTGATTGAGATCGCTGCTAGTAGCCTCGGTGTAGTTAGCAGCAAAATCCAAGAGTTCCAGATTTTTGGAGCCAGGTACTAGTTTAAAAATTGCCTGGGCTTCCGAGCGAGTACCTAAAAGTCGCTGCCACCCTTGCCGATTGAGGCTATCAGCAGAACGCTGGAGGGCAGAGCGTTCTAGCTCCAAATCGAGGGAATTTTGCTTCTGGTGTTGTTTATTTTGAGCGTTGGTAACTCGTGTATCGGTAGCGCTGTATACTGGGTCGGCGAGAATAGCTAAGGCTTTGGGTGCAGGTTTGCGTGTGGCGTACTCTTGGCGTTGAATTGCGATCGCGGATGCAGAAGGAAGACTGACAATTTCGTGATTAACAAATAGCGGTTGGTAATCAAATTTATTCGCAGGTGAATTATTATTTGGACAGATATTAATACCGCCACGAATACAGGAAGAATCTTTTTGTTTGTCTCGAGAAAAATCAACTTCTCCTCCAACAGGAAGTTTATCTTTTTCTCTGTTCTGTTGTGGAGAAATCTGTTGTGAATTTAAATCAGCCACCGCCGCAAAGGGAATATATTGCAAAGCACCATCAGCGACAATCACTAAGCGTTTGATTCCTAATTTATCTTTCACTGGTGCGAGAATGATTTGACTGAGTTCTTTTGCAGCTATATCAATTTGCTGAGTTTTGATGCCTTTACAAGGGTTTTCTTTATTAGTTGCAGAAGGCGGTTTAGAACTGTATTTGCTAATTAGGCAAAATAAATTAATAGCACTTTTCTCTATCTCTTGTTTTTTGGGAAGTTCGTAAGTATTAAGAGAATTGGGGGAAACCACCCATACAAAGCTGCGGTTTTCACCCAAGGAATATTGTAAAAGCAGCGTGTCTTTATCGAGTTGCTGTTGAATTTGCGGTAAAGTCAGGGGTTGGGGATACTTCAGGCTGGCGTACTTTGGGCTACTTTTGCGGATTTTTGTCTCAAGTTCCTTTTGTTGACTGAGGAGTTCATCAATTTCTTTTTGAAAATTTTCGGCGTTGGCTTTATAAATGGGGTCTTTAATTTTATTACTATTAACTATCTCAAACCGCAGTTTTTCCTTAGCATCAATTAAGCTTTGTAAGCGGTTTTCTTCTGCTAAGAGTTCCGGTTTTGCACCTTTGCGGATATTAACGCGTGCTTCGGTTAATAATTCTACAAGTCCTCTAGCGCGGGAACTTTCGCTTGTTTCGATTGCTTGAGCATCGTATCCTTTTGATGGGTCTTTTGTGTGCAGTTCCATCAGGATGTTGATTTTCAGTTGATAATAATTTTGTACGGTGGCGAAAAAGGAGGTTCGTAAATCTTCACTAACGACTTCTTTGCGGATATTTTCGATGATTTCGATCGCTTTATCTATCTCGGTTAGCGCTTTTGGAAGCTGGTTGTTTTGGTGTTGCAATTTGGCGATATTGTAGATACTTTGGGCTTGTTCAGAAACTAAGCCCATTTCACCATAGAGAGCAAGTTGTTCTTCATAAGTTTGAATGGCTTTTTGGGGTTGTTTAAAGGCTGCGTAAGCTTCAGCAGTTGCAGTCATTACATTCGCTTCTGTCTGCTTATAGCCAGATTTTCGTGCCAATTTTATGGCTTTTTGAGAGTCTTCTATAGCCTGGGAATAATTTCCTTGTTTAATCGCAACTTGAGCGCGGATATTAAGTATTCCTGCTTCTATAGCTAATTTAAATTCATCAATTTCTAAATTACGAGATAAAGCTATAGCCTGATTTCCAAACCTAATTGATTGTTGATAATCTCTGGCATTGAGGTAAGTTTGACTAATATAATGTAATGATAAGGCTTCTTTGTGACAGTTTCCCGTTGTTCGGGATATAGATAAAGCTTGTTGATAATATTTCAGGGCTTGTGGGTAATCTTGCAACTTTCGATAAAAAGTACCAATGTTCATCAGAGTACTAGTTTCACTGCTGCGATTACCAATAATTTTCCATAGAGATAATGCTTGTTCATAAGCACGTAAACTCTCAGAATAAGCTCCTAAAGACGAGTAAACATCACCGATAGTCACTAAAGTATCTGCTTCTGCTGGACGAGTTTTTATTTGACGTTGAATGTCTAATGCTTGATTGAGGAAATTAATCGCTTCTTGTTTTTTACCTTGCTTGTTTAAAATATCAGCAATATCGTTGATTGTAGTAGCTTCTTTGGGCTTATCGCTCATAATTCGTCTCAGTGTTAGTGCTTGTTGATAAACTTCCAGGGCTTTTGGATATTCCCCGATTCTGCTGTATGCTAAACTACCAAGTATGTCTAAAAAATCTGCTTCACCACCAAGAATTCCTCGTGTGCGCCATTTTTGAGCTTTTTGTTTAAAATCTTCGATCTGATTGTTGGTAGCTACCTCAGAATTAGGATTTGCTGATTGATTCGACGAATTCTTTCCTGGCTCAATCTTGGGAGGCTTTTTTAATGATGCTAATTTATTTGTACAAATTGAGTTGGATAAACTAGGGTAAATAAAAGAGTTTCCTTGTCTTTTAAATTCTGGATCGAGAGTATTAGCTTGCTTGAGGATTTCAACGCTTTCGTTGATTTCACCTAATGTAGAGTAAAAAAAAGCAATTTTTTCGAGTTCTTCAGCTTGTTTGACGACATTCCCTTTTGTTTGCCAAAAATCAAAAGCTTGCTTGTAAGAAGCAAGTGATTTTTGTTTTTTACCTAAGTTAAAACCGTAAATCTGCCCAATGTTAGTTAAAACTGTAGATTGCAAGTTGAGAGTTTCAGAAAGCAGTGATGGAGTTTGCTGATATTTTTCAATTGCCTTTTGATATTCACCCATGTTCTGGTAGGTCATGGCAAGTGAACCAGTGGCTACTCCCTGACATTTCTTATCCCCTAACGCTTGACAAATAGGTAGTGCTTTCTCGGCATATTCCAAAGCTTTTGGATATTCACCCCGAACCCAGTATAGTTGAGCAATTTGATTGAGCGTTTCGGCTTCTTTGTTGCGATCGCTTGCTAAATGCCAATATTTTAGCGCTTCTTCGTATTTAGCAATCTTTTGGCTAATGGGTGTCGTTTCTAAGCTTAAATTTTTGGCTTCTTGTTCTGCTTTTTCAGCCGCAGCACGGTTACTGTCTGGGGTGTTGGTTTGGAGTTGAGGGGTTGGGGTTGAAGGTGTTGGTTTGGGATAGGCGTTGACGGTTTCTGAAAACAAGGATAGACACAGTAACAGGATTAAGCCCAGAGGATGCGGTTGAAGTGTTTTGGCGTTACTGATTTTTAGGACAAATTTTCCCCATTTTGAAAAATTTTTAGCCATTGCCAGACTTTCTCAATTTCTACTATTTCATATTTACCTATATTTCTGGAGACATGAGAGTTATGCAACAAATGGCAGGCTTTTTTAGACCAAACCCTTGTCAGTCCGTAGGCTGGAATGGCACTTACTTAAGCAAAAGTTGCTCTTTAGATCCCCGACTTCTTCAAGAAGTCGGGGATCTAAATCCGCTTTAAGTGAGTGTTTAAGTGAGTGACATTCGTCCGTAGGGTGTGTTACGCCGTAGGCTAACGCACCTTCAATTGTGGATGGTGCGTTGGTGCGGCGCTTGGCGACAACAGACTCTACATTTAAATTTCTTAACATAAGGTGAGTTCGACGGAGATCTAACCGCTCACACAAACCTACCCATATCTAGCCATTGCTTGACAGATGTAGACAAGTGCATTCGTAATGGATCAACCACTACAGGCACAAACGGCAGTGCCTCTATTCCCTTCATGAAGTCGGGAATTACTTTTCGTCCGATGTTCAGGCTTCCGTTGACATCAGCGTTGATGAATCTACCATCCTGAGACCGATACAGACCGCGCTTAAAAAGTACTTTGCAAATTTGCTTTGATACCTTAGTAGGCAACGCTCTATATGCTTCGTGGTTCTTGATCAGATGGTAGAGGCTAGGCAATTTATGATACTTCCCAGTATCAAAGAAGTACTGGCGTTGAATGTAATTTGCAGCATTGTATAAGTCTTTAGACTTTGGAAAATAGTCCCTAGTCCCTAGCTAGCGCACTATTAATTGCGTCCTCTGGCCCAACCAAGGATAGGTAAGGTTCCTGTAAATATTGGCAAGCTGCTGCTATGCCATCTGCTACATTGACAGATGCAATTAACTCCTGAAATTCACGGTCGAATTCAATCCCTAAACCTAAAATTTCATACCAGCCATATATCTGAGCAATTTGCCCATTAGTTTGTTTACCGAGGGCGTACTGACCCAATATTTTGTTTTTAGCTGCTTGGAAAGCGTCGGCAGATACCTCCGTCGTAGAGAGTAAATCTACTTCCTTCCGCAGTCCTTGCAGGGCAATGCTGGTATTTTCTGGTGCTGTACCCATGTAAACTACAAAGGAACCGGGAAACAGCCTGGTAGGATAGAATGCTGATACTTCGTAAGCTAAACCTTGCTTTTCGCGCAATTCCACAAACAAGCGACTAGAAAGCCCATTCCCCAAGTATGTAGACAGCAACTTCAAGGCAGCATAGTCAGCAGAACTAACGGCTGGCCCTAAGTAACCCAGCATGACGATTGATTGCTGTGTCTGGAGGGGATGAAGTTTGTGCTGGGGTTGCACCTGAATATCAGGTAAATTTAAAACTGGCTGATTTTCCGCCGGAGGTTGCCAATCACCAAAAATTTCTTCTACGAGGTTTACGGCATCCACTGGTGTAATTCTGCCAGCAATACTAATTACTACCCGATCTGGACGAAAATAAGTTTTGTGATAATTAATTAAGTGATCGCGAGTTAAGCGGCTCATCGTTGTTTCATCGCCCAGTACCGACATAGCATAGGGATGATTTTGGTACATTGTTTGCCGCAGTTGGTCGAAGGCAATGGTAAACGGCTGTTCTTTTTGGGAGCGGATATCTTGTAGTGCTAAACGCCGTTCGAGTTCCACTTGGGTTTCAGGAAATATAGGCGATCGCAAAATCAGTCCTGCCAATTCTAATATTTCCCTAAAATCTGATGTCACTGTCTTCAGGGACAGCAAAAAATAATCAGTGGCGCTATCTGTACTTAAACTCGCCCCAACTGATTCAACTTTTTCCGCAATCTGCAAGCTAGAAAGTCCATCGCATCCTTTTGTCATCACTGCTGACATTAAATGCGCCAGTCCCGCTTGCTCCCGATTTTCGGCACAACTCCCAGCACGGACAAAAATTCGCGCCGCAATAATATCTGCGGCAGGATTTTCTGCCATTAATACGACAATGCCATTGCTTAATACAGTACGGTGGATGGGGGAATGAGATAAAGATGGGTTCACAGTTTGAGTCATTAGTCAAGAAGTGAAGCAGTCAACAGTCAACAGTCCTGAGCTAATGACTAATGACTAACAGGGTTTAATAATAGTTACAGCGTAATTGTGCGGTGAAAGATACTGTTTAGCTAATTGTTGCAGTTCTTGGGCATCAAAAGACAAAACTTGTTGAGGATATGTGACTGCTAATTCCGCTCGGGCGATCGTATTGTAGTATCCGTAAAGGCCTGTGAGTTGATTGGGCGTTTCTGTGGAAAACGCATATTCATTACACAGCAGCCTGCGGGTGCGGGCAAGTTCCTGCTGGCTGATGGGCTGATTTTGCAAATCTTCCAAGTGAGCGCGAATCAAAAACTCAACTTTCTCCAAATGTTCTGGTTCTAACCAAGCAGTAATTGTAAATAAGCTTGAATCCCTTTGCAGGGAACAATTACTACAAATCCCTTGTACTAATTGTAGTTCTTCTCGCAAATCACGCACTAACCGCGAAGTTCTCCCTTCTGCTAGTAACACTGACAGCAAATCTAAACCATAGGCTGTGCGGAGTTGTTCAACTCCTGGAGCCAACCACGCCATGAGCAAACGTGCCTGTTCTAATCTTGGTAAATGAACTTCTTTCCGGTGAATGCCCTCAATTACAGGCTCTCGGCTTTTTTGCACCAGGGGACAATCAGAGCGTTCGGCAAAATTGCCAAAAGAATAATTTACCAAATCTAAAGCTGACTGTTCATTCATTCCCCCCACAATTACCACCGTCATATTTTCTGGTTGGTAATGGGCACGGTGAAAACAACGCATTGCCTCTGGTGAGTACTGCATCAGTTCTTCCTCTGTACCCAGCACTGAACGTCCGTAAGGGTGGTTATGGTAGATGCTTTGAATTAGCGCCTGAAATCCTAACCAATCTGGGTCATCATGATAAGAACGAATTTCCTCTAGCACCACATCCCGTTCGCGGATAAATTCATCATCTGGAATTGCCGCATTCAGCAACAGATCGCTCAAATGAGGTAGAGTTTCTTCCAGGTAAGGAGCGGCTGTTGTCAAGGAATAATGAGCATAGTCATAACTTGTAGCCGCATTACTCACTCCACCTTTATTTTCGATGTTATGATCAAAGACCCCTGGCGGTAGTGTTGCTGTACCTTTAAAAATCATGTGTTCTAAAAAGTGAGCCATCCCAAACCAAGGTTCTGGTTCTAGGGTTGCCCCAGCACGCACCCACACATCAGCCACAACTACAGGGGTAGTCTGTATTTCTTGATGAATAAACGTTAAACCATTGTCTAGATGGAAAACCGAGGCTGGGAACACGGTATTTATTAGTTGTTGTTTTGACAATTTTTTGTAGCTTTAACCACAATTTAACGTAATTGTGCCATATTAACTCTCAAGCAGATTTAATTCCGAATCAATTTATACAGATTGGGATGAAATTTGGGGATTGGGGACAAAGAAGAAATAACTAATACCCTTGACTTTTGACTCTTGACTCTTGACCCTAAATAATTAAAGCTCCCAAAGTAAATTAAACTTTGGGAGCTAAAAATTTTTGAGTTCACCGCGACGCCGTTTTACCTAAGTTTATGACCTGGTTTAACCAGGTGGGCACCTAAATCCCTCGTTTAAAGTTTCCGGGTACTTGCCCGGTTTACTGCCACGAGAACTCTTGATTCCCTTGTCTTTAAAGTCATAGATCAAAAAACTTGATGGCAGTCACCAACGTCGTAGTGCAACTAACTCATTATAGCTTTCAAAAAGTTGTTATGTGTTCAATGTAGAAATTTCCTAGAAAATTCCACTGGGATACCAGATAGACTCTATGGTTTGGGCGATCGCAAGTGCTTGATTTCGGTTTTGACTATCTAGCAAAACGGTGACGTGTCCTAGCTTACGCCCTGGGCGGGATTCTGTTTTGCCGTACCAGTGGATGTAAGATTGGGGAATTTCTGCTATCTGTTGACGTTTGCTCTGGTAGTCGCTGTGAGAAGTTTCGTAACCTAGAAGGTTTACCATAACAGCACTAGGGGTCTTGAAAACGGGATTACCCAAAGTCAAACCACAAACTGCTCTCAGATGTTGTTCAAATTGGGAGGTTTCACAAGCGTCTAGAGAAAAGTGCCCAGAATTGTGGGTGCGGGGAGCAATTTCATTGACTAGCACTTTACCAGCAGCTGTGAGAAATAGTTCGATGCCAAAAATTCCGACTACTTGTAGGCTATTTAATAGAGTGTGTGCGATCGCTTCTATTTCTGCTGTTTGATTGGCCGTAATCTCTGCTGGTGCAATCACTCGGCGGCAAACCTGTTGTTCTTGTTGGGTTTCGACAACTGGGTAGATCACCACCTCACCATCCACAGAACGAGCTGCTATTATCGCTAACTCTCTCTCAAACGGTACAAATTCTTCTATTAAAAATATTGATGGATTGTCAGTTAGCTTTTCCTGCAAACTAGCCCAATCCTTAATTATAAAAGTACCCTGACCGTCATACCCGTGGCGACGAGATTTGAGAACTATGGGAAAACCTAAATGTTCGATTTTAGATTGGATGTTTTCTAGCTGGAAAGTATCTAAAGGCTCGTCAAGGGCGAAAAAATTAGGAACTGGTAAGCCCAATTCTTGTAAATAGCAACGCTGATGATATTTATCTAAAAGTGGAGCTAAAGCCGCTAATCTGGGACGGAAGCAAACACCTTGGCTTTCCACGACAGATAAAGCATCTAGGTTAACAAACTCGTTTTCAAAAGTGATCACATCACATTTTTGCGCTAAAAATTCTGTGGTAGTAGCATCATCAACTGGGGCAAAAACTACCTCTTTGGCAATACTTACTGCGGGGTCGTTTTTACTGGGAGTTTGCACCAGCAAATCGATACCTAACTTCTTTGCCGCATCTCCCATCATCCAAGCTAGTTGCCCGCCACCAATTATACCAACACGCTTCATTGACATCCTAAAGAATCTCGGGTTTGCACACCTGTTTTGGAATTAACACCATCAGCTTTGGCGCATAGTTCTTTAATTTGGACCTTATCCAAAACTGCATCCGTGAAATCTGCATTACTAATGTTCACATCAGTAAAAATTGCACGTAACAATAGGGCTTCTTTGAGAACTGTATCGCTCAAATCAGATCCAGTTAAGTTTACCTGATCCACCATTGCATTTGTTAAATCTGCCCCGTGCAGATTTGCTTTCGTCATTACCGAAGCACTCAAAACTGCTCCCCGCAAATCAGCAGCAGTAAAGTTAGCCAATTCTAAATTGGCATTAGAAAACTCTGCTGCTTGCAAACTCTGTCCCGAAAAATCACGTCTTGTTAACTCTGCATTGCTAAATGACAGCGGATGAGTCCAGTCTGCCAGTGCAGGGGAAGCAATAAAAAATACAATCATCCCCAAAATTAATGCCAACCCTTGCCGCCAAAACATATCTGCTAGCTCATCTAGTCAATGTATTTCAGCTTAACGCATTTCGGCAAGAGTCGGAGAGACGCGATTAATCGCGTCTGTACTCAAGAGTCAAAAGTCAAGGGTTTGCCTGATCTCTCTGTCCCCCAATCCCCAGTTCCCTATACTTATTGTTTACAATTCTTGACTTTAACAATCAAGTTTTGGTTTGTATATTATTAGGTATCTGGTTCGATTTAAAAAACTCTCTACAGTTATACCAGCCTTGTTTCTTGTAGCCCCAACCCTTTGCCTTGCCTTGATTCTTTACAATACTTTACTTATTTATTTCCTAAGTTAAGTTTATTGACTTTTGATTTAACCAGCCTCCATTGGCTGTTAGTCTTGTAATTAAGCTAAGCATTGTTTGAGTTTATTTATATTATGTGTTTCAAACGCTTGATAAAGGTTGATCTAATTAAAGCATTACCGTTAAGTTAATTGCAATTAGATAGCTGATATCGAAGTTACTAAGTATTTTTATTCGCAGAACTACACAAATTCCACAAATCTTACTAGCAACCCCGATGATGAATCATTACGCTATTGAATGGATCGAGACATGGTGCCTAGAAAATGGCTGGACAGATTTATTTGTTGAGCGACGTAATAACTTTTGGGCTTTTCCTCCTGGTTGTGTGATGCCAGAACCGATTCCAGGTCACGTGCTGAGATTGATTAAAGCCGAAAAGGGACAGACTTTTGAAGAAAGGTTGTGGTCGATGTCAGCCATAATTGGTACAGTTGCAGCTGTCTTATCTACCGTTTTCTTGAAGTGCCCGATGCCATTAGTATTAGCTTTTGCTTTTAACGCTGTGACTGTGGCGCAATTAGAAGTTGAAGATGCCTAGATTTGGACGTTGGGCATCTCTAATCATCAGGCATAATAACTTAAGACTGCTCTTGACTATACCTTCAGTAAGAGCAGTTTTTAATTGATTCCATAACAAATTAAATAGCTAATTAATAAAGTCTTTACTCAACAGAGTTTACTGCTTTTTACCAAACTTAGTATTTGTAATACAGCATAATCTTTTGATATACGAAAATTAAGTTGATATTAACTCTTCCTTTGTACAGAATTAACATCTTCCCACTATTTTTGGGAAATCAAAGTAATAACTGACACATTTAATTAAGAGAATCTGGTTCTGAAAACCTGATTTAGTAAGGTTATCCTTGAAAAGATTTCTTATAATTACCCTTTTTTAGGGTGTCATACCGTTTCACTTTCATCATGATACAAATACGTTGGTAAGGGCACGGCAATGCCGTGCCCCTACGAGAAATCTATCTGTATCAAGGTTTTCGTGAATTGGTGTCAGATGTTTCTCTACTTTGATTCACCTATATAGTCAGGGATAAAAGAAGGATGTTCAAGTACGAGAACTTTGAGCGGTTGCTACACAATCCCATCAAGCGACGCAACCTGATCGTTGGGGCAGGAGCATTTACTGGTTTAGCGATCGCTAGCCAATTTTCTCATCAACGTGCGATCGCTAGCGACCGATTTTCTAATAATCCTTTTCAGCTTGGTGTCGCATCAGGTGAACCTTATCCCAACAGCGTAGTTATTTGGACTCGTCTAGCACCCGAACCTTTAAATGGCGGTGGAATGCCACCTGTGAATGTGCGAGTTCGTTGGGAAGTGTCAACTGATTCCAGAATGAGGCGGATTGTTGCCAGGGGCACGGAGTTTGCAACTCCAGAATTAGGGCACTCAGTTCGTGTGATCGTTGAAGGACTCCAGCCAAGTACTTGGTACTGGTATCGATTTAATGTTAGTAACCAAGCTAGCCGCATTGGTCGGACTCGGACTGCGCCTGTTGCAGGTAGTAATCTGAGCAAATTTAACTTTGCACTAGTTTCCTGCCAGAACTATCAGCAAGGATACTATACTGCTTACAAATACATGGCTCAGGATGACCTAGACTTGGTAGTTCATGTTGGTGACTACATCTATGAGGGAGGAATTAGTACTACTGGCCCCAGACAGCATAATAGTTCAGAGATTTTAACCTTGGAAGATTACCGCACCCGTCATGCTCTCTACAAATTAGACGCTAATCTTCAAGAAGCCCATGCAATGTTTCCTTGGATTGTTACCTGGGATGACCACGAAGTAGAAAATAACTACGCTAACGACATCTCAGAAATCGATACGGAACCAGACCAAGACAGGGCAATTTTTTTACAACGGCGAGCGATCGCTTATCAGGTATATTACGAACATATGCCATTGCGTCCTTTCTCTCGACCCAAAGGCTCTGATATGCAACTTTTCCGCCGACTTTCCTTTGGAAATTTGGCAACTTTCCATGTCTTAGATACCCGCCAGTATCGCACCGATCAACCCTGTGGTGATGGTACTAAAGAACGTTGCTTAGAAGTTTTCGATCCCCAAGCAACAATTCTCGGACAAGCACAAGAAGATTGGTTATACAAAGGTTTAAGTAGCTCACAAGCGAGATGGAACATCCTTGCTCAACAAGTTCCCATTGCTCAAAGAGACTTGAAAGCAGGAGAAGGCGCTACTTTTAGCATGGATAAATGGGATGCTTATTTAGCTGATCGCGATCGCCTGATGGATTTTCTAGGTAAGCAAAAGCCCTCAAATCCAGTATCTTTGGCAGGGGATGTGCATAACCATTGGGCAATGGATCTCAAAGCTGACTTTAATAAACCAGAATCTGCCATAGTAGGAAGTGAATTTGTCTGTTCGTCAATTAGTTCTGGTGGAGATGGAAACGACACTATCCCCAGCTATGTAAATAGCAGTGATAACTCACACATTAAGTTCTATAACAATCGACGTGGATATGTTCGCTGTAACCTGACTCCTACCACCTGGAAGGCAGACTATTTGGCAATTTCAGAAGTGACAACCCAATTTGGCACCATTAGTAAGCCCGCTTCATTTATAGTTGAAAACGGTCGCCCAGGGGTACAGCGTATCTAATACTGACTGTTGATTGTTGACTGGGAAGAAAGCCCCCGGATTGATCCGTGGGGTTATTTAATTTTGAGTTTTGCGAAACAAGGTAATAGAAGAATAATCTGCTATTAAATAAGGGTAATAGGTCATATTCAGCGATTAAAATGCTCTTAGCTTAAGTTTTTGAGCTAAAAGTCTGTTTTATGAGTTGTGATGTTGATACACGAATCAGAAACTTAATTTGCGAATCAGAAACTTGATTTGCGAATCAGAAACTTAATTTGCGAGTCAGAAACTTAATTTGCGAATCAGAAACTTAATTTGCGAGTCAGAAACTTGATTTGCGAATCAGAAACTTAATTTGCGAGTCAGAAACTT
>JAVRCF010000006.1:35389-92474 GCA_034530935.1 Aulosira sp. DedQUE10
GCGAGTCAGAAACTTGATTTGCGAATCAGAAACTTAATTTGCGAGTCAGAAACTTGATTTGCGAATCAGAAACTTAATTTGCGAGTCAGAAACTTAATTTGCGAATCAGAAACTTGATTAATGGCAAAATCGGATGCTCTCACTGTTGTTAGAAAACCTTGGCACAGAGAATTGCCTCATATCCCCCCTTTATTAGACTTGACAATGTGACAAAGCTAGCAGCTTAATCTGGGAGATTAATTTTTTTGTGGGGAATGAAAAATAGTTTAGCCAACTCTCACCATACTGCTAAGGTGAAACGAATTTGCAGTTGCTCCCCCTCTCCTAGCCATACATACCCGACACAGGCTGAGGTTTATTTGATTTTTCGTGGTGAATGTCAAATGCTTTAGCTAGTTCTCCCTAGCCAACCTAGGCGATGAAAATTACCCGTTACCTGTCGGTTTCTTTGACAGTCAAAGAAGTGAACTATCAAAAATCTCCTGCTTACACACTAGCAAATCTGCTTTTCTGGCTTTCTTCTTAGCCAACGGGGGTAAATATGGGCGGATCTCTAAAGGAGTTTAATTTTTCTTTGAGGCTCACAAAAATCTTTTAGCCAACCACAAAAAACTGTTGATGATAATGTTAATTTTTGTAAAATTGAAGTCTTCAAGACTAGAATACACATATATAGATAGCTAAACTAACAAGAAGTGCATCTTTACTGTTAAGCATTAAAAGTAAATGTGGCCCAATAGCCTCAATGATCCCAGTACAACTAATTCTCAAAAATTTTCTCAGTTACCGTGATGCAACTTTAGATTTTCGCGGTTTGCATACAGCTTGTATTTGTGGTTCTAATGGTGCGGGTAAATCTTCCCTTCTAGAAGCAATCACTTGGGCAATCTGGGGTGAAAGCCGCGCCGCTGCTGAAGATGATGTCATTCATACAGGCTCTAAAGAAGTTCGGGTTGATTTCACTTTCCAAAGTAACCAGCAAAAATATCGAGTGATTCGCACGCGGGTGCGGAGTGGAACTAGTGTTTTGGAATTTCAAATCGAAACGCCTTCGGGTTTTCGTCCTCTGACTGGCAAAGGAGTGAGGGCAACCCAAGATTTGATTTTAGAACATATCAAGCTGGATTACGATACTTTTATTAATTCTGCTTACCTACGTCAAGGCCGGGCTGATGAATTCATGCTCAAGCGCCCGACGGAACGCAAAGAGATTTTAGCAGAGTTATTAAAGCTCAATCAGTACGATGATTTGGAAGAACGAGCCAAGGAATCATCCCGTCAGTTTAAAGCACGGGCGGAGGAATTGGAGCGTTCTTTAGAGTCGATTAAAACTCAACTACAACAACGCCAAACAACTCAAGCCCAAAGAGCCGAATTAGAAGCAGAACATAACCAACTGCAACAGGTGCAAGCTTTTGAAACGATTCAATTACAAAGTTTGCAAGTTGTACAGCACCAACGCCAAACAAAAGTAGAACAACTGAGTTTTGTAAGACAACAATACCAAAATCTGACTCAAGATTGCGATCGCCTGCAAAAAGAGCAGTTAGCTGTTAAAAGCCAAATTTCAGAGTTAGAAAAGATATTAAGCCAAGAAGCGGAAATTAAAGCCGGATATCTTCAATATCAAAGTCTGCAATCGCAAGAAGAAGCTTTTGCTAACAAATTTGCTGAATTTACCCGCGCTGGGCAAAGTCGTCAACAAAAGCAACAGCAGCTTAGTAAAAAAATTAACGACATTGAACGACAACTACAACAAGCGCAAGCACAATTAGAAGCTTTGCAGCAACAAGAGCGTGAAATTCAGCAAACTCTGACTAAATCTGGCGACGTAGAAGCTGGTTTAGCGCAACTAACCGTAGCGCGTCAACGGGTGGCGCATTTGGATCAGTTGCAAATGCAAGTGTCTCCCTTATTGCAACAACGGACAATTTTACAAAGCCAACTGGATAGATTTCATGCTGGTTTGGTGGCGCGGATCGAACAGCTAGTAACGACAGAAAATCAACTGCAACGCCAGCAACATCGCCAACCGCAACTGCAACAAGCTGTGATGGATGTAGCCATCCAAATTGACGAGTTGGAGAAAAAGCGGGTTTATTTGCAACGAGTGCAGGAAAAAGGCCAGGAAAGACGACATTTTATTGAACGCCTACAAGCGCATCAACGGGATTATGAAAAGCTGCTAGGAGAACTAGAGCAAAAACTGCAAATGCTCCAGAATCCGAATGCACTTTGTCCATTGTGTGAACGTTCTCTTGATGAACATCACTGGAATCGAGTCGTAGAAAAAACAGAAGAGGAATTAAAAGATACACAGGGACAATTTTGGGTAGTCCGTGAACAAATGGCTGTATCAGACAGAGAGATTCAAGTCCTTAGGCAAGAATACAGAGATATACACCAACAGCTAGCAAGCTATGATACCCTGCGCGAACAACGGGGACAATTAGCCGCCCAGTTGGAAGCCACCAGCGATGTGCAACAACAGTTACAACAAATTGCTGCTGAAAAACAACATTTAGAGCGATCGCTCCAATTAGGTGATTACGCCCCCGATAAGCAAGCTGAACTCCACCAATTAGACCAATATCTGCAACAACTCAATTACAATGAACAAGACCATGCCCTAGCACGGAGCGAAGTTGAGCGCTGGCGGTGGGCAGAAATTAAACTCCAGCAGATTAAAGACGCAACTAAGCGCCAAACCCAACTAGCAGCACGTAAACCAGAATTAGAAGCTACTATTGCCCAATTACAAACAAGAGTCCAGCAAGAGCAAATTGATTCTGAGTGTGCCCAACAAATAGCAGCCCTCGATCGCTATATTACAGAACTCGGCTATAGTTCCGAGCAGCACAATCAATTGCGGATGGCTGTCAAGCAAAATCAATCTTGGCACTTACGCTATCAACAGATGCTGTCAGCCCAGCAACAGTATCCCCAACTCCAAACGCGATCGCAAGAATTGGCAGCAGCCAAAACTGCGAGATTGGCAGAACGGCAAACCCTGGCTAGCCAAATCGAGAGTATTAGCGAGCAATTGCAAGAAACAGCCAACCCAACAGCGCAAATTCAAACCTTAGAGCAGCAACTTCAGCTACGTAGACGACAACTCGATGAACAAATATCCAAGTTAGGGCGTTTAGAACAGTTGGCTGTGCAACTAGAATCACTGCAAATTCAGTACGAACAACAACAACAGCAATTGCAAGCAACCAAACAGCAACATCGTGTTTATCAGGAATTAGCGCAGGCATTTGGTAAAAATGGTATCCAAGCACTGATGATTGAAAATGTGTTGCCGCAATTGGAAGCCGAGACAAACCAAGTTCTTTCACGACTCAGCGCCAATCAGCTTCATGTGCAATTTATTACTCAAAAAGCAGGGCGTAACGGCAAGTCAACCAAGAAAAACGTCAAGTTGATAGACACCTTAGATATTTTAATTGCCGATGCCAGAGGCACAAGAGCCTATGAAACCTACTCTGGTGGCGAAGCTTTTAGAATTAACTTTGCCATTCGGTTAGCCCTAGCGAAACTCTTAGCGCAACGGGCAGGGGCGGCTTTGCAGTTATTAATTATCGATGAAGGATTTGGCACCCAAGATGCCGAAGGATGCGATCGCCTAATTGCAGCGATCAATGCGATCGCCTCTGATTTTGCCTGCATCCTCACCGTCACCCATATGCCCCACCTCAAAGAAGCCTTTCAAGCCCGGATTGAAGTTGATAAAACCCAGCAAGGTTCGCTGTTACGGCTATCAACTTAAAGAAGGAAAGCGGAGATGAGGCAGATGAGGGAGAAGAATTAATAACCCATGACAAATGACAAATGACAAATGCCCATGCCCCATTCACAATCTTTCAGCCACTTGTTTAAGACGGCGCAGTTGAGCTTGCATATCTTGTTTTGTCCATGCTGCGGCAAAAGTATTGAAACCCCAACTCACTAGAGGATTGGGAATATCGAACTCAAACCGATTTAATAGCTGGGTTCCCTTTTCTATCGGTTGACATTCCCAGCGATCGCGTCCTTGGAAAAATCCTTTAAATTCCCAAACAACTAAACCCGGTTGTCGTTCTGCGACAACCGTTTTTAACGTGGGTTGAATTCCTGGAATTTGGATGACGAAGCGGCTTTGAGTACCAACATCCGTACTCCAGACTTTGCCCACAGGTTCGCAACGTAAAACCGGATTAAGCCATCGGTGCATAAGAGCTAGATCGGTAATACAATGCTCCACTACCGTAGCTGGGGCATTAATTTGAATCGATTGTTCCAATACTTGGGGCATATGGTTGATGCAGCTGCTGCACTTACAGTAACCCAAAATGGGGATTGGGGATTAGGGACTGGGGATAAGGAAATAAATAATTTAATAACCCTTGACATTTGTACAGACGCGATTAATCGCGTCTCTCCGACTCTTGACAAACCCCTAAAATTAAAAATTACTCTGAATACAAATGTTAAAGATACTTTTACTGGTAAATTGTTAGGCAAAATACTCGTGAACTTACGGGGATATCAGGATTGGATAAAACAATCCGCGCCAGACGCATATCAAGTGTTCTGGCTTTCCATTCAACTCTTAATTCCGGAAAACCATGAATACAACTTGGCTAGGAATAACCCAGGTAATAGATATTGGTTTATCAATCAGGGTGCAGCCATATTTAGCACAATCACCAAGCTTACCACCACCGCAACCGGTGGTGAACCAAGGAATTGTTTATGTGCAAGGAATTTTCGACCAGATAATTCTGTTCGCTCCCCGATTGCTAGGGTCTGCCGCAATTTTGTTAATCGGTTGGCTAATTGCTGCAATTGTTGCCGCAGTGACGAAGGGAATCCTCAATCGCACCGACATAGATAACCGCATCGCTTCAGGAGTAACAGGCCGGGAAGATGTTCCGCGAGTGGAACAATTAATCTCCGGCTTAGTTTTTTGGAGTATCATCCTGTTGACGACAGTGGCTGTCTTGCAGACTTTAGGGCTGGAGGTAGCCTCTAGACCACTGAATAATTTTCTCGATCAACTTGTGGGCTTTTTGCCGAAGTTGGTGGGTGCCGCAATTCTTCTGGGTGTTGCTTGGTTTTTAGCTACCGTTGTCAAGATTTTGACAATCCGAGGACTCCAAATGTTGAGGTTTGATGAGCGTTTGAGTCAACAAGCAGAAAACGCTACACCAGGACTGAATCAGGTATCTGTCACGGAAACAATTGGCAATGCCCTTTACTGGTTCATATTTTTACTATTTCTTGTCCCGGTTTTAGATACTCTGGGGCTAAGAGAGGCACTACAACCAGTCAAAGGTCTGATTACAGAGATTCTGTCGATTCTGCCAAATATTTTAGCTGCAACACTAATTGCGGCTGTTGGCTGGTTTCTGGCTAGTCTCGTCCGCCGTATTGTCACCAATTTGTTGATTACGACCGGCATCGACCATTTAGGCAGTCGTTTTGGACTTTCCCCGACTGCGGGGGCGCAACCACTGTCGAATATTCTCGGCACGCTGGTCTACATTTTGATTTTGATTCCAGTTGCGATCGCAGCACTGAATGCTTTGAAAATTGAAGCGATTTCAGTCCCCGCGATCGCCATGTTACAACAGGTTCTCAATACCTTACCTGCAATTTTTACAGCTCTTGGCATTCTGATTATTGGTTATTTCCTGGGACGCTTTGCTTCGGAGGTGGTAACAAGTATCCTTACTAGTTTCGGCTTTAACAACATTTTTGTTGTTCTAGGTCTACCATCACCAAGACGAGCAGCCGTCTACACCGAAACTGGCGCACCAGTATCTACACCCACCCGTACCCCATCAGAAATTGTCGGTATCATCGTCTTTGTCGGCATTATACTGTTTGCAACGGTGGCAGCTGTGAATATCCTAAAGATTGCCGCGCTGACAGCATTAGTATTCGGCATTTTGATTATATTCGGCCGTATTTTGTCGGGATTAGTGGTGTTTGGCATTGGTTTATTCTTAGCAAATCTGGCTTTTAGCATCATTGCCAGTTCCGAGAATTCCCAAGCACGGATTTTAGGCCAACTAGCGCGGATTGCCATCATTACTTTAATCTCAGCAATGGCACTGCGACAGATTGGCGTAGCTAGCGATATTGTCAATTTAGCATTTGGACTTTTACTCGGTGCGCTCGCAGTGGCTATTGCCCTAGCCTTTGGCCTTGGTGGTCGCGATATTGCCCGTGAACAAGTCAGAGAGTGGTTAGACTCTTTTAAAAGTAAGGGTTAAGCGCTATTTTTTCGGGCAGTTTGTCTGCAAATCTCCAATATTGCACTTGCAAACATCATAATTTGAGAAAATATCTCGGCAACTCGCCTTGAGAGCTTGACAGTTAAAGCTTTGAACTTGGATGTTGAACCATATAAGTTGGCATTCCGAGTTCAAAGCTTCAATTTTGCAGTTTCAAGCTCAACATTCCGAGTTCCAAGCTCGACATTCCAGGTTCCAAGCTCGACATTCCGAGTCCCAATCTCGACATTCCACGTTCCAAGCTCGACATTCCAAGTCCCAAGCTCGACATTCCACGTTCCAATCTCCAAATAATGAGTGCTGAGTGGGAATCCTCACTCAGCACTCATCACTCAGCACGGGCTAAACGCCCCGCTACCGCTAACATCACTCAGCACTCATCAGCACTTATCGTCTCAATGAGTTAGAGATATTTCTACCCGCTTCAGCTGCGCTGTCTTTTACACCACCAGCAGTTTCCTTAGCACCTTCTGCGTAGCCTGAGCCAAATTCTTTCACAGCTTCTGCTGATTGTTGGCCTATGCGCTGAAGTCGCTCACCAGGATTGCCTTTTGTTTCACGAGCTTCCCGATTCCATTGTCCTGTTGTTTTGGGTCTTTGAGCATCATTCTGTTCTACTCGTTCCCGTACTTGCTCGCGTAACTCTTTGTTACTGCGCCCAGAATCAACATTTGTTGTCAGTACGACCAAGCCAACTACGGCTATAGCCAAAAAGCGCTTTACCTGAAGTCCCTGAAACAGAGAACTGATTTGCGCGATCGCCTTAGAAATCAAATTTATCATGCCAATACTCCCTTGGTGCATTCTTAATTTTTTTCAGACCTTCGCAATATCATTGGCTCACTCCAAATTCAGCTAATGACATGAAAAACACGCTTAGCTTCTATGTGTCATTAACTTAAAACTAATGGAGTTTAGAGATTAAGTAATGCAATCTGGTGCAATACTGCCTATTTTGAAGTAAATTGTCTGTTTTGATTACAAATTCCAGACTAACTGGAAAAAAATCATAATTCCTCTAACAAAAGTTATAGGTTGCTTCTAAATAAGCAATACTTATTTCAGCCTGTGGTATGGCAAGTAATCAGCTTTGCAATTGAGTCAAGCAAAATATAAATTTTCACACACATCATTGCTTTTTCTCAAACTCAAGTTTCTTATACAACAGAAAAAATACAAGGGTATATTGGGTAGTAAAATACCAATACGGTTCAGATAAGCCCAAAACCCTAATGTAGAGACGCGATTTATCGCGTCTTCAAAGACCGATTATTTACACCAATAACCCTTAACTGAACCGTATTGAGTAAAATGCAAATTATTCTAGTTTTTGCAGGTTGTCTGTTAAAGCAGAACATCGAAAAATATATCTCCCGGTCTATTTCTAAAGAAAGATGAAGTATATAGTTGGCATAATCATATTATTTTTGATTGCTGGCATAGGATTATTTAATGCTGAGATTAGGAAAAATCCATTGAAAGCATCTAATCAGCAATCGCTGAAAGTATTATTTATTGGTAATAGTTATACTTATTTCAACGAGCTTCCTAAGTTAACGCAAAAGTTAGCCATATTCGCAAAAGAAGCTAAAAAGCTAGAAACTCAAATGGTTACAGTTGGTGGCGCTACACTAGAACAGCTTTGGCAGCAAGGTAAAGCACTCAAGAAGATTAAGAATGCTCAATGGGACTATGTTGTACTGCAAGAACATAGTACTTTACCTATTACTAATCCGCAGTTGATGTATGAATATGCTCGGCTATTTAACGAAGAAATCAAGAAAGCTAATGCTCAAACTGTGTTCTATTTAACTTGGGCAAGACAGAATCAACCAGAAACACAACAAACACTGAACGATTCATATATGACAATTGCTCAAGAACTAAAAGCAATTGTGGCTCACGTCGGAATAGTTTGGCAGAAAATTCAAGAACAAAATCAAAATTTAACTCTTTACGAGCCGGATAAAAGCCACCCCAGCCCTATTGGTTCATATGTAGCAGCGTGCGTATTTTACGCAACATTTTATAGTAAAAGTCCCGAAGGCTTAAGCTATCCGAATAACAACACTCAATCGAGTACTACAACAGAAACTAGCAAGATAAAATTAGAAAATTTAAACCAGACAGATATTACAATGATTCAACATTTGGCTTGGAAAGTTGTTAGTAAAACATCATCATAAACACCATTATTTTTTTATAAGAATCAAAAAAAAGTAACGATTTTAATTAAAACCTCCAAATTTATTCTTGAGATTATTAATTTTGAATTTTCAATTCCCTCTGCGGGGGTACATCATTGCTTTCCCGTGGGCAGAAGATTTTGGGTTATAGAACCAGTAATATCTTTGCTTGATTATGGCGTTTTCTGTATGCGATGTTCTTGATTTGTCGCTATGGAAATATGCACTTTTCTCACTTCTGCCAGGTTAAGTATTTGGAGACTTTAAGTTATGCGTTGGGAATTTGGACGTAGAAGCACCAATGTTGAAGACAGGCGGGGAACTAGGGTTTCAGCTCCTGTGGTAGGAGGTGGTATTGGAGCAGTTATTCTGTCGTTGATAGTTGCCTTTTTAGGTGGAGATCCCAGTGTGATTTGGGAGCAAAGACAACAACCGAGCGATCGCCCTTCCTCACAATCTCCGCAAACCCAAAGTTCCGCAAATAGCGATCGCATGGCTGATTTTGTTTCCGTTGTCCTAGCAGATACAGAAGATACGTGGCGCAGCCTGTTTCAGCAACAAGGAAAAACTTATCGGGAACCTACCTTAGTTCTATATTCGGATGCGGTGGAATCGGCTTGTGGTTTTACGCGATCGGCTGTTGGGCCTTTTTATTGTCCCAGCGATCAAAAGCTCTATATCGATTTAAGCTTTTATGAGGATCTGAAAAATCGCTACCAAGCACCAGGAGATTTTGCTCAAGCTTATGTAATTGCTCATGAAGTTGGGCACCATGTCCAAAATCTTATGGGCATTTCCCAACAGGTGCGAACATTGCAGCGTCAAACCGATCAAGCAGAAGCTAATCAACTTTCAGTCCGCCAAGAATTACAGGCTGATTGTTTTGCTGGTGTTTGGGCATATCATAGCGATCGCTCACGGCAAATTCTAGAAACAGGCGATATTGAAGAGGCGCTCAATGCTGCTAGCAGCATTGGAGACGATCGCTTGCAAAGTCAAGCAAGAGGATATGTAATCCCTGAATCTTTCACGCATGGTAGTTCAGCCCAAAGAGTCCGCTGGTTCAAACGGGGCATTCAAACAGGTAATCCGGAACAATGTAATACTTTTACAGCCGCAAATCCTTAGAATTTCTTGAATAAGACCAATTCTCTAAAATTCGGCAACCAATTTAAACCCACACCCCAATAAAATCTGATTTTCTTAATTACGTAGACGCGTAGCGCCTTCCCCAGGGTATTAACGATCAAGCAAATATACTCACTTCTGCTGTTATTCCTCAGAGGAATCAGATGTGAGTTGCTTTAATTGGAATTTTAGTATTTGCAGTTATTTCCTAGTCAATACCAACAAATATAGAGGTAGTTGCTAACCCTGCTAACCACTTTAGTTGGCTACTAACGCATTTCGTCGTATTCTGGTGCTTCCACCACTCTTCTGGCTTCTGAACGGGGAGGCAAAAACTCCGCACGACGCACAGGAACTAAAGGCGGTGTAGGGCCTTGGTAGGGATGAATTACTTGTACAGTACGGGCTGGACGCTGTTTTGGTGAAAATAAAGCCAATACCCCAGCTACGACAACACCGCCGCCAATGGTGAGAGTCATGCCTCCCACTGCCCATACTATAGGAGAAGACCACCAAGGATTTTGGGGTTGTAAAGCTGCTTTCTGATTATTTTGTTGAGCAAATTGCCGCTGCTGTTCCTGTTGGTTGTAACTTTGAAATTGCCACTGGAGTTGTAAATTTTGCGCTTTCAACTGATCGTTATCGGTTTTCAACTTCGCCATCTCTGACTTTAGAGATTCAAAATCTGCTCGCTGATCGGAATTAGTCCCAGGAGGCGGTTGATTGGGATACATTGGTTGCCCATATGGATACTGGGGCGACTGCATTTGGGGTACCACAGTTGCAGGTATTTGCGGAGACATCGCAAAGTTAGGTTGTTGTAGCGAATTACCGCCTGCCCCTTTGAGCAAGACGAGAGCTGCCAGCCCAGCTACAGCCACTCCGCCGATAAATGCCATACTCTCACTCATCGCCTCTGCCCCTTAACTGCGACGGAACTATAACCATTTTTAACTTACTCACTCTCACACTCATACTTGCTCTTGTACTTTACTTCACATAATAATCAAACTTACAGCGATCATCTTAGCTGTTTTTTGACAGCATGATATCTACTGATAATATTCAAGATTATACCTGTTAAATTGTCTACCAGCTAAGGGCACAAAAAAGTACACTGTTATATATTTTTAATCTACTTTTCCCGTCTGAGCAAGATGAGTATTTATACTACTTGTAATTTGTCTTGATAGCTGCTTTCAAATTTTGACAAAATTCAGCGATCGCACTCAATCCTTGCTCTGGTGTACCTTCTGCCAAGCGTTTTACAAAAGCACTACCCACGATTACGGCATCGGCTCCCCAATCTTTTACCTGACGCGCTTGTTCTACTTGGGAAATACCAAAGCCTACACCAATAGGCTTATCCGTAACACTACGAATTTGTTTTAGCAAATCAGACACGCGTGTTTCCATCTGCGAGCGTATGCCTGTGACACCAGTCACACTTACCAAATAGATAAATCCTTGAGAAGAATGTGCGATCGCTTCTATGCGTTCGGCAGAACTTGTTGGTGCTACTAACAAAGTTAAGTCAATTCCGATTTCACTTGCTGGTTGGAGTAAACCGGAAGCTTCTTCCAGAGGTAAATCAGGTACCACCAAACCTGCTACCCCAGCCGCCGCAATTGAAGAGAGAAACTTGTCAATCCCCCGGTGCAAAATCGGGTTGTAGTAAGTAAACAGACTGATCGGGGCTTTTAAATCGGGAGTAGTTGCTTGCAACATTTCCAGAACCCGATCTAATGTGGTTCCTCGTTCTAGGGCGCGAGTAGCAGCTGCTTGAATCACAGGCCCATCTGCTAATGGATCAGAGTAGGGAACCCCTAGTTCAATGATGTCTGCCCCACTGCGATCAAGAGTTCGCAATGCTGCTGCTGTTGTTTCTAAATCTGGATCGCCAGCCGTGATAAACGGAATCAAAGCACATTCTTTATTGCGTCCTAGAGTTTCAAAGCAGTGGGAAATGGCAGTCATTAGTCAAGATTCAAGAGTCAGTTGTCATATCGTATCAAACAACGGACAACGAACAAACGACCAATGATAACTCTCAATAGATCGGCAGAAATCAACATAACTATATTAAGAAAGGGAAAAGGTAACAGATTTCTCCCTTTCCCTTACAAAACTTTACATAGTTCGGGTTAATCTCGCTTACTTACACCTGAAGAGTGTTTTTCTTGTTCAATCTCAGCTTGAATTTTTGCTAGTTCTTCGGGAGTTAGTTCATCCAACCGCTTTTGAAAATAGGCTTGTTCGTAATCATCCCGTTGTTGATGGTAGGTCATTTTTTTCCCCACCGCACGGAAAACATAGGTGGCTAACCAGCCCAGCAATCCACTGATGAGCAAGACTTGGCTCCATATACCCGCTTGTTGACTATCTAAACCTACTAGCTGCAAGCCTGCGTATAATGCGCCTCCAGCAACAAAAAAGCCAAAGCCAATTCCTATAGCATCAATGCGTCGCATGAGATTTATGACCTACCAATCTTGTTAAACTGCAATTTTTCGGGGCTGGGGTCGAATATTTACAAATGGCGATAGAACCAACAACCCTGGAAAGAAAAAGAACACCAAAAAGTACATAAAGGTGCGCTCTACAGAACTAGCCACGTACCAGCGCTGCTTTAAGTAAAATAAAACAGCCACAGGTATGACTAACAAGTAAGCTCCAGCCAAAATCAGATACAGCAGGGCTACAATCATAATTCTTTCTCTAAGATAGACAAGAACGTTCAGGACATCTATTTCTCATCATAGGCTGAATGCCTGGACTCAGGGAAGTGGGATTGGTAATTGGTAATCGGTAATCGGTAATCGGTAATGGGGGACAAGGGGAAGCACGGGAGAAATAACAAACGCCAAACGACAAATTTAGAATTTTTGCTTGCTATTCTCTATGAGAGCATGGTAAACTAGGAAAGGCTTGTGGCAAAAGAATGCCTTTTTAAACCCAAATTAATAGGCGATGCCTAGTTGAAGTGGAAGTAACAAAGGTACTTCTAAAGCTGAAGAGCGATCGCTAAATTTTATTGATGTTAATGCAATAAATGTTTTGCGTAGCCACCAAGCTGGTAAAATTGCTGCTTGTGAACTAAATTTCTTAAATCTAGTTGCACCAAGACGCAATTAATGCTGGAATGTATGAGGAGGTTTTTGCAGCCTCCAAAAGACAACTAGCTCCTAAGTAAAATTAGGGGGTGTGGCGGAATGGTAGACGCTACGGACTTAGCTAACTGAGCCTTGATAGAGAAATCTTTCAAGTGACAGCTCTCAAACTCAGGGAAACCTACATCTGTTAACAGACATGGCAATCCTGAGCCAAGCCCAAAAAATTGAGATATTCAAATTGAGGTTTTAGATTTAGCTTAAATCTAAAATCCCAAATTCAAAATCCAAAATGGCGGGAAGGTGCAGAGACTCGACGGGAGCTACCCTAACGTTAAGTCGAGGGTAAAGGGAGAGTCCAATTCTTAAAGCCTAAAGTTATGAAAACTAATAGGCAGTAGCGAAAGCTGCGGGAGAATGAAAATCCGTTGATCGTAAAAGGTCGTGTGGGTTCAAGTCCCTCCACCCCCATGAAAAAATTTAACCCTTAAATCAACTTAAAAAGCATTATCTTGGTTAAGTGGCTAAATGATTGTCACTTCTGACAGTCATTTAGTTGATTTTTGGTGTTAACTCTACAATATAGTGTTTTTCAGGTAAATGAATTACACAGGTAGGGGAGCTACTCCGTTCGGTCGCTGGACTTAAAAGATGTGGTGTTGCAAAATATTGTTGTACCGTTACAATAATCTGCACCTAACTTTGACGTAGCCTCTCCTAGAGACGTGGCAATCTGCTGTATCGCGACACACCGCTATCTACTTAAGTAAATAGCGCTATTAAGCCGAACTATGTAAAGCTTACTACGGGTAAAGGGTAAAGACTTTACCTTTACCCCTTTATATTTACTCTTCTTAATATAGTTATGTTTCTTTCTGCCGAACTACTTAGTTGAAAGTTAATTTTTCATATTAAACCGCATAAATTTATTAGTATGTTTACCGAATTTTAGGTAAAAAATTACTTAATTTTTGAATTATTGATTGATACTCTTGTTGACCAAGGTTAAGCTGATAACAAGATTATCAGCAAGCATTTGGTTATTCAAAACTGGCATGACAACTAATAGTTTACATATTAGTCAGGGAGAGCAGGTTATTGTTAAACACAAGCCTCAGCCCATGAATCTGCAAATTGCACAGGAAAGGCTATACAGCTTTTTGGTAGCAATCGTACAAAAATGGCAACCGGATGAAGTTATACATGAGTATAAAAGTTTATTTATAGATTTTAGTGATTCGGCTAACTTGGCTCAAGCCACAGGATTATACCGAATTTCTTTTATGAAAAAAGAGGAAGATTTTTATTATACTATCAAACGATGTTTTTATATATTAGTTAATAATTGGGAAGCGCAAAGGCAATACAAATATATTCAAGAATTAATTAAATTATTTGATAATTATAAACGTTTATCTGAAACTAATAATAGCGAAGATATAATACACAAAACTTGGTTAAAAAATTTTGTTAATAGTCAAGAATATAAAAATATAAAATTATTAGTTTCTAAATATAAAAAAGAAGCATATAAGCAAGCAGATAAAAGCTCTTGGGCTAATCGCTACACTTCTTATTTATTAGTTGCTCAATCTTTTGATGACAATAAGCCAAAAGAGCAACAAGAAGTAGCTAGAAAGCTCTCCAAGCAAATGAAAGACAAATTTAAGTTTGAACTAGCAATGTACATTGCACGTTCTCAATCTACTGCTTCAAGCATATCGCGCTACCAAAATCCCAGTACTTTGGGAGATAATGTTTTGCGTATTATCAAAATGATTGTAGTTAAAAAAGGGAGCTTTAGTTATGAAAATGTTGCTCATATATTTATCAAGCAAACTGAAACTCAGAAATTGAAAGACTTTAAAAAAAGTATTCAAAAATATTTATTTTTTACTGTAGAGAACCAAGAATTAGTAAGCACTTTGATGCAGCAGCTATCAGAAAAGCTATTTTCTTGGAAAGAGGAGTCTGATGAAAAGTCTATCAACAATAAATTATTATTAAGAATTTGTACACGATTAATTGATTGTCTGACCATAGAAAATAGTAAGGAACCAGCACAATTATTTATTTTATTGCTTTCTCAAGGTCATCCTCTTACATTAGTGATTATACTATTAAAAATTATTTTAATTTGTGAAAACGCGCGCAGCCATTTAGAAATTAGGATTGCTAACTTAATTAGTTACTACGAAAATCTTCCCGAAGAGGACTGCAAGTGGTTTATTAATTTTCTAGAATTTTTTAATATTACATTTGCCATTTATGCAGAGAATGTGGAATACAACTTGATCAATATAAAAGAAAATACGCAAACCTGTAATCCAGACAATCTAGATGATTATCGTGTATTTTCACAATCGAAGAGTGATGGATAAAAATTACTAAATTCTTAATGCAGACAATTCAAGAATTAGGATTTAGCAAGGTGTTCATCAAGCCAAGCTAAGGCAGCACCAGCAGTTTCAGCGATTATACTAATTAGACGATAGAGGGCGATCGCACTAATGACGACAGCAGCAGGAAAATGATTTTGCAAAAGTGCGATCGCGGTTGCTTCAAACACACCCAATCCCCCAGGTGCGCCAGGAACCACAAACCCCAACAACCAAGCAAAACTAAAAGCCCCTAGTAATAAAGGAATTTGGCTGGCATTCAAAGGGCCCAAAGCAAATAGAGTTAAGATAAACCCAGTCCCACGCAACCCTAAAAAGCCCAACTCTCCTAACAAAGGGCGCACAGGATAGCGTTCAATATGGAAATTAACGCTTGAGTTGGTGGTATACCGATCAAGCTTTTTTGCTTTCAATTTGTGTACAAAGTGAATGGCTGGGTTCAAAAACCAGGGATGAAGCGCACAAAGCACCACAACCAAACACAGTAATTGTAATATTAGCAACACAATATTTGTATTGGCAGCCGTAAATTGTGTACCAAATAGCAGTACGATAATTAAAGCCGCCGCCGCCATGAGAAGCGGTTCTAGCACGACACTTAAAGTCGCTGCACTAGTAGAACCTGTAGCATTTTTTGCTGCAACAATTCGTCCGTAATGATGCCAGATATTGCCTGGTAAATACTTAGCTATGTTTGTTTTAAGATAGACCTGGATGAACTCGGAAGATTCTACAGGTTGATTTAACTCTTTGAGAATCCAAGTCCATATCCAGCCAGCCCAAGTATGTGCAAGTAAAGTTACACCAGTGGCGATCGCTAAAATTGCCCATCCGGCTGCATCAATCTGGATATTCGTTACTTCTAGCCAGTGATCTTTTAAGGCTTTTACTAAAAAAACCAGTGTTCCGCCTAAAATTATCCAACGTAAAATTTTCTTCAGCATTTCAGCAATTTAACGGTTAAATATCCTTAGGCTGAACATCTTAAATTTTATGTTACCTCAGCTAATTAACATTATGTTTAGTTATTATCAAAAACTAGAAACTGCGTAACTTGGGTTGAGGAAAGAAACCTAACATCAACCTCAATGTTTGTGTTTAACTTCGTTCAACTCAGTTCACTAACCGCCAAGTACAGCAAGTACGCCAGGTAAAATAAGGATTATTTTACTCATTATTTCAAGCAAGTATAGATATATTTAATATTCTTTAACAAGGTTTTATTAGTTAAGTATAAATTTAAAATCAAATTTACAAGCCAAAGCATACAGTGTTGTGAATAGCTTAATAATAGGTGCCATCAGCATCACAAGCTAATTATCTTAGATAATATCTCTCTATAGTTAGATAAAAATAGTGTATTCGTCGCCACAAAAATGTGGCCTACGCTAGAGGAAAAGCTTTTTAAAAGTTACTATTGTTGATAATTGTTCGAGACGTGAATTACAAAAATATCCAGCAGTAGGCAGATCGGAATTTTATTTTGCTACTGGGGTTGAGTATTGGAATTACAGTCCAATAATTTAGTCAATAAAATTCAAGGAGTAACATAATGAAAAAAGTCACAGCTTGGTTACAAAACTTTCGTCCAGTTAAAATGTTAGGAGTTTTCTTAGCAGGAATGTTCTTATTGCTGACACAAGCCTGCAATCCGGGAATAGCTGCACAGCCTTCGCAACCAGGTTCACAACCACCTAATGCTGAACGATACGATACCACAAAAAATTACAATCTCAACTCTCCTAAAGGTGGGATAAACAACTTTAGTGATGTAGATCCCCGTGCGAAAGGAGATGAAAAGGCAGCAGAAGCAAAAGCAAAAGCTCTGCGGGATAATGCTCAAAGAAACGTAGATGAAAAGAGCATTGATAGCCCAGGACAATATGTGGAAAACTTTCGTCAAGGTACACCCCTTGGTCAAAGAGTGAAGAACCTGGGCGAAGATATCGGTAGTTCTGCCGCAGAAGTAGGCGAAGGTGTTGCTAAAGGAGCGAAGCGCGGTATTGAAAATATCAAAGAAAATAGCCAGAATGCTGGCGAAGGTTTGGCAAGAAATGCCCAACGTGTCGGTGAAGATGCTAAAACCAATGTTCAACGCAAAGCTGAAGATGCAGCCGATGCTGTAACTAGGACATTGAGATAAGCTATCACAATTACTCATCGGTTAAATGACAGGCACTTTACCTGTCAGTTAAGGGTAGGCAAAATGCTTGCCCTATTTTTATGTTTGCAATAAGTAGTACCAATTCGTAATTATGAAATTGCGACAGCATCTAGGTTTCTAGGTTTGCATCTGTTGCCTAATTTTAGAGAATTGGTATAAGTAGGCGCGATTAAACAGAACTATGTCAAGTTTTGGACGGGAAAAGGCGAAAGGTTAATGGGTAAAGGTTTTCTCCTTTTCCTCTTTCCCTTTACCCTTATTAATTGATAAGAGGCAGGGGGCAGGGGGAACTAAAGGTACAAACCTCACCCCTTGTGGCGTGAAAGCTCCCTTGCTCCTTTTAAGAGTTGGTTGAAACCTCACCCGCAAGTGGCGTGATTTTTCCCCCTGCTCCCTTGCTCCCTGCTCAAGAGCTTTTTTATTTTGCTTGGACTACTTAACTGGTGGTTTGTAAATACCAACTTTGGAGCGCCTGACGTTGAATTTCCCGCCAAGGAATATTATATTTGCGTGCTAATGCTGCACAATCTTCGTATTCTGGCTGGATGTTAGCTAAAACTCCTTTAGTTTGCCAAGCTACCTTGACGCGTACTTGACCATACTCAGTTTCTACTTGTTGAATTTCCCGTTGTAAAATGGCGCGTTGCTGAGTTGTACGGCGAATTCCTAAAGTAGTAGTTTCACGAAATAAAACTGCTTCACAACTCAGTAAATTTTCTGGATGACAAATTACAGTTAGCAATATCCCAGGACGAGATTTTTTCATGCCTATAGGCACAGTAAAGACATCCACCGCACCCACAGCAAATAATGTTTCAAATACATAGCCAATTGCTTGGGGGTTTAAGTCATCAATTTGGGTTTCTAGTACCGAAATGGTTTCGAGAGTAGGGCTAGTATCGCCATAATTGCTAATATCTGACTGTAAACTGCTGCTTTCACCCAGCCACAGGCGTAGTATATTGGGGATGGGCAAATTTATCGAACCTGCTCCCAATCCTACCTGCTTGATGGTGATTGGTGGTGGTGAACCGAAGTCTCTTGCCAAAGTAGTGGCGATCGCGGCTCCTGTAGGTGTTACTAATTCTCTTTCAATACCATTGCTATAAACGGGACAACCTCGCATCTCCCACAACTTCAAGACTGCGGGTACAGGTACTGCCATTTGTCCATGTGCTGCACGCACTGTTCCTCCGCCTGTGGGAAACGCTGAACAGTATAGTAGAGGCCATCCTTCGCGATCGCTGGCAACACCTAACCAATCTAACCCCAAACAAGTGCCAACAATATCCACAATTGCATCCACGGCACCCACCTCATGAAAGTGAACTTTTTCTGGGGCGATGCCGTGTACAGCCCCTTCTGCTACTGCCAGTTGGCGAAATACAGCTAAACTCCAAGCTTCTGCTCTTTGTGGCAATCCTGCTTGTAGAATCATGCTTTCTATCTCTGGCAGATGTCGTCCATGATGATGACTGTGTTCGTGGTTGTGGTGTTCGTGAGTGTGTACTAAATCCACATGGACTTTAGTTGCTTGCTGGCCATGACGCTGAACTAGTTCTGCTCTTAATTGGTACTCCTGTGCAATTCCCAATTTATTGAGTTTTTCACTTAAATAATCTAAGGGAACACCCAGACTTACCAAGGCCCCCAGACACATATCACCGGAAATTCCCGATGGACATTGAAGATAAACAAGTGTAGTCATATATAAAATTACTAATCAGTACATAGTAATCCGTTAACAGTACACAGTACACAAGCTGATAACTGACAACTGAATCACCCTAAATTATCTTTTAGCAGTCTGAAATATAGTTATTTTTACTGCCAACCCTAGTAGTCAATTTTATATTTTCCTGGCAATGCACAACCCCCAAATTTCCTTCCTAAATTTTTTATGGCAAAAATTTTCACAGTCCATCCTGATAATCCTCAAATCCGCCGAATAGAGGAAATAAAATCGGCACTCTCTAGCGGCGCAGTAATGCTCTACCCTACTGATACAGTTTATGCAATTGGTTGTGACTTGAATGCTAAGTCGGCGGTGGAACGAGTACGGCAAATTAAGCAGCTAGCGAATGACAAACCACTGACATTTTTATGTCCTTCACTGTCAGATGTGGCGACTTATGCGTTCGTAAGTGATACAGGCTATCGAGTTATGAAGCGCCTGATTCCAGGACCCTACACATTTTTGTTACCTGCAACAAAGTTGGTACCACGACTAGCGCAGAATCCCAAGCGAAAAACTACTGGCATTCGCGTACCAAACCATACTGTATGCTTAGCATTACTGACAGCGCTGGGCAATCCAATTATTTCTACTTCCGCTCATCTGCCGCCAGATGAGGAAGATGATGGCATAGTTGGAGCTAACGTCAACTCTAATCTGTCCCAGGTAGAACTGTTTGACCGTTTAGATAACCTGGTAGATGTGATTGTAGACACTGGCGAGGAACCCACATATGAAGTGTCTACAATTTTGGATTTAACTGGAGATCAACCAATGATTACACGAGAAGGTTTAGGTTGGGAAGCCGCAGCAGCATGGGTTTAGAGAATATATTCACAGCCTAATTCGTCAATTTCGGAAAATCTAATTAAAAAAGCTCCAGTTTAACAATTGTCCTAATTACAGGGCGAGGAATGGGTAGAAGCAGCTGACGACAAACTTCGGCACAGCAATAGTTTTGGCTGATTTTAGAACCTGGTAAATGCCACTGTGCCACCGTGATGAGGTTGCTTTTGAAAAAACCGACACAATACCTTCCCTGTAACTTTTTCGGATTACTTACAGTCATATATGTGAGCACTGCTCACAGGGAGTCTTGATGATGAATACCAAAATATTCAACAAACCAAGACTTGACTCAGGTGCTGAATCGACATTGTTATAAAGGTGCAATACCATTTCCTGGAAAAAGTTATGAAAGCTAATCTTGCTAATCTACCAACCGCTACATCTGCTTTTGACTTCCACGCTGCGACCGATGAAGTAACAGCCAGTAACATTAATACTTTGATGCAACTGCTAGTTGAAGAAATCCAAGCTCAAGTAAAAGCTGCACCTGGGTGTGTGCAAGCGGTAGCACAACGCATAGCCAAGGAAGTGGAACGCATTTGTGATAAAAGCGCCCGCATCCAAACATCCGGAGAAATCCAATCTTGGCAGCTAACCTTAGCCAGACATCGCCTGCAAAAGTGTCTGCGTTACTACCAACTGGGATCGCGCAGAGGACGGGTAGAATTACATAGCAGCCTCGGTGCTATGGTTTACCGTCATGTGACTATTTCCGGCTCAGATATGGGATTTCAGGGTCGTTACAACCTGATTGAAGATTTCCTGCAAGCATTTTATATCGAAGCTATCAAAGCTTTCCGGCGGGAAAATGAACTAGCTGAAGATTACACACCGCGCACTCAGTTACAATTAGCGGAATACATGGCGTTTACAGAACAATATGCCAAGCGCCGCATTAATTTACCTGGTAGTGCTAGTCAGCAGTTAATTATCTTGCGCGCCCAAGGCTTTGCTCGTCGCCAGCCTCAAGAAACTACCGTAGATATTGAAATGGCGGTAGAGTCAGCAAAGAGTGAAGAAGGAGAAGCTTACCAGCGTAACTCGGCGGTACAACAGCTCAGATCGCAGATGATCGCCCAAACTAACTTCGATCCATCAGAAGAATCAGAACGCGATCGCGTCATTACTGAGTTAGTGAGTTATCTCGAATCTCAAGGTCAATCTGACTGTGTAGATTACCTCACCCTGAAACTACAAGACCTTTCCGCACCAGAAATTGACCAAATTCTCGGTCTTACTAGCCGTCAGCGCGATTATCTGCAACAACGCTTTAAATATCATGTGGAAAAATTTGCCAAGCAGCACCATTGGCAATTGGTACATCAATGGTTAGGTGCTGGTTTAGAGCATAGATTGGGTCTATCTGCTCAACAGTGGCAAACATTTTTAGGCCTACTTTCAGAACAGCAACAGCAAATTTTGCAGTTAAAAACCGCTAGACATAGCGACCAAGCGATCGCCAAAACCCTGAAATGCACCCCCAAGCAACTGCAAAAGCGTTGGACTCAACTGTTAGATCTGGCATGGGCTATCCGTAACGGTAACATGGAAGTTCAAACAGGCTGATGAGGCGCAAGATTTCAACTTTAAAATCCATAATTCAAAATCAACAAAATAGTAGAAAAAGGCTGGATTATGAAAACTAAAAAATGAATTACGATTTCCAAATTGTAGGCTTTTTATAGATTCTCAATGCTATTTTGATTTTACCTGTCATTTATTAAGTAAGTGTTCGGGAAAATTGCAAGTCGGAATTTTCAGATTATCAGCTATCTCGTATGTTGTTTTCAAACAATTAGTTATATCTCTATTAAAGTCGCATCTTGGACATTATCAAATACATTAATTAACCTCCATCCTCTCTAATAATCTCAGAGAGAAATGGGGGTTAAACAATTTTGGATTTTGCGGAAAGTTGCGTGGGCGGTGAGTGCAGCCACATGTGCGGCTATGCCGCCCTTGTGGACTGCCGTTAGCGAAGCGGTAGCGAGTCATCGAGCGTCCGTAGGAGCGTCACCCGTTCGCTCAAAGCGTTCCCGTTCGGCGAAGCCGTTCCCGCAGGGTAGGGTAGGGGTTCCCCGACTTGAGGAGGCAGTGCGCCTTTGCGGTTAAGAGACTTGTAGCAACTGCCGTCAAACTTTCCAAGACGGATTTTAAATTTATTTCACGGCTAAATCTGCCTTCTTCAATTTTATCGTTATCCTAACCACTCCGGATTTTTAGCTGTACTATCAAACTGACTACTAGTTTTAAATAGTTCATACTGACCTTTTGCTGCCACCTCACGAGTGCGATTCAGTAATTCTCTGACTTGTTCTTGGCTCATGGGTTGAAAAGTTCGTACTGCCTCAAATGCTTGGTTAAGAATTTCCATGCTCTCAATGCCTGTAATCACAGTTGATGTTGGCAAATTCATAGCGTAGTGAAGGCATTCGATGGGTTTAACCGTGTTGCTCTTGAGAATTATTTGGTCGCCCATTGATTTCATCCCCAACACACCGATTCCAGCTTTTACTAGTCTGGGTAAAACTTGACGTTCAAAACTCCGGAAATGGGCATCCATGACGTTTAATGGCATCTGCACTGTGTCGAAACGGAAGTTATTTTGAGCAGCAACTTCCAGCATTCTTAAGTGAACTAGAGGATCTTTGTGTCCGGTAAAGCCGATGTAGCGAATTTTTCCGGCTTTTTGTGCCTCTACCACCGCCTCCATTGCGCCCCCAGGAGCGAAGATGCGATCGGGATCTTCCATACGGATGATTTCATGATGTTGTAGCAAATCAATCCGATCTGTCTGCAACCGTTTTAGGGAATCATTGATTTGCTTAGTAGCTGCATCTTTCGTGCGTCCGTCGATTTTAGTCATGAGAAAAGCCTTTTGACGGTAACCGTCTTGGAGGGCTTTACCCATACGAACTTCGCTACCTCCGTTATGATAGTCCCAGCTGTTATCCATGAAATTGATGCCACGATCAAGGGCAGTGCGGATGAGACGGATACCTTCTTGCTCATCTTTAGGTCGTCCAATATGGTGACCGCCTAAACCAATCACAGATACTTTTTCTTTAGTGCGGCCCAAGGTTCTGTAGAGCATTTCGCCGCTTTTTGTCTGCGTGGGAGCGGTAGTATTTTGGGCTGAGAGTCGAGAGACTAACCCTTCTGCACCTGCTAACCCAGCTGCAACCAAACCGGAAGTAGAAACTACTTTAAATAAATCTCGTCTGCTGATATCCACAAATTTTACTTTTCTCAAAACTCCCTTTCATAGAGTCACACGCGGCAAAACGGTGTGCATCTAACTGTTGAGAGAAAACAGCATTGAGAGAGGTATGTATGTTATACCAATTCTTCAAAATAAAGCTACACATGGACAGCAGGGGAGGAGGGGGCAGGCAGCAGGGGGAGAATTATCTGTAGCAAGGATTTAGAGAAATGGTATTAAAGCTTGGTCAACTGTCACAATATCTTCAAAAGGTAGCGTAGCTTGCATACAACCGGGAAAGCGATCGCTCTCTATACTAATTCCTAGCATTCACAAACTATTGCTAGCTTGTCGTCAAGTTAATTACTAAGCGTATTGACAATGTAAATACATTTGCTTATTCTTTAACTTATGGATGTCTACTACGTACTGAATGGCATCACTTTCGTGTGGAACGAGGAGAAAGCTCGAAACAATCCTGGCAAACACAATGGGATAACATTCCGAGAGGCTGCAGAAGCATTTTTCGACCCATTTTTGAATAGTTGATGCCAGTCAAAACAATGAAGCACGTGATGCAATTATCGGCTTAGATACGCGATGGAATCTTTTATTTGTGGTTCACATTGAATTTGAAGACGAGGTAATCCGAATTATTTCAGCCCGTAAAGCTACACGACAGGAGCGAGATTACTATGAAAATTGAAACATTAAAACAACGCTTGGACAAAAATCGTCCCATGACTGCGGTAACACTTCGGATGCCAGAAGACGTAGTAGAAGACCTGAAGAGAATTGCACCAATACTAGGTTTTTCTGGTTATCAGCCATTAATCCGTGCGTATATTGGGCAGGGACTCCGTGCAGACTTAGAAAGACTAGATAACAATATAGTTAATGCTTTAATTGCGAGTTTAAAACGGCGTGGTGTCAGCGATGATGTAATTAATGAAGCACTCACCGATATTGTGAATAGTTAAGGCGATCGCTTCTTGAGTAGCTCTTTTTGGCACAATATTTAAAGCACGCTACGAATGCAAGCTTTATTTTGTCAACAATAATTGGTGTAGTGTTAGCCTACTCGATTCTACTTTCCAGGGTAAAGCACATGATCTGGATCTAGCCAAACAATGTAGAAAATCTCATTAATAAACAACCCATGAACTCTACCATGCTCATTTGAGGAGAGGGAAAACTGATACGGTGTATCAACTAATTGTTCTTCGTTGGGCAAACCAAATCCTCTCTCGCTGGTATCATCCCACTTGATGGGATGACATCTAAGGGTGCTGCTACGATTCACTAACAACTCTTGAGCCGTTAAGCTGGATAAAGCTTTTAATCGCTCAAGCAGGGTCAACCAGTAGATCACTTCTTTTTCGCTACAAGAAAACTTGCTGTTACCTTCCTGATAGTATTTAAACGAAAAGCTGATGCTTTGAGGTGGCTTCAGCTTTGTTGATTTAATACCTGATGTGCTGTCTTTGGCAATATCAGTCTTCTTAATTCTCTTCTTCGACACGAGATCCGTAATACTCCTTTATCCACTCCTTCTGAATAATTGCATTAGAAGGTACATCAGGTGGCAACTCTCCCCTAGCCAAATTCCAGGGTGCTTCAACATGAGTCATCTGTTCAAGTTCATAACCATCACAGGTAAAGTATTCTTCTGCAACCTCATTGAGAAAATCTTGAACTTCGTTAGGTAACTTTGGATTAGCATCTTCTATAATTGGTTGCCATCCAAAATTCTTATACTTCTGGTACAAAGAAGGAATCACAGGCCCATGTACCCATGCTTGAAAATCTTCTGGGAACAGAGGAGTGTCATAGAGTGCAAGATGCCAAGCCTGAGCATAATAAACAAGCTTTTGCAGCTTGAGATTACTGATGAAAGAGCCTGTTTCATTTGCCAACCAGATAAAATAATCTGCTACTTTAAAACATGACAACACTGCATTCACCTCCTTCAGCCTGGTACATCATTGCTAGCCTTGATACTCTTTCATACAACAGCTGACAGAGTTATTTTGAAAAAGGCTATGGAGAACTTTCTCACCTTGTTATAGCTTAATTATACTATTTTAATTCCGGGTTCCTTTTACCTTTCACAGTAATGGCATCAGTAACCGAGAAATTCTTACAGCTAGCTTAAACCACAGAGGTTTTCTTTTATATTCAGAAAAATCAACAGCAACAGAAACAGCCAAATCATCCTTTAACATTTTCTCTACACTTTCTACAAATTGGAGTGCTGCTACAAAACCCATGACTTCAAAATTGAGGAAGAATGAGCGATTATCTAAGTTGACTGTTCCTACTCCTGCCATATCTTCATCGATGAGGATGATTTTCTGGTGCATGAATCCCTGTTTGTAGCGATAAAGTTTGATTCCGAAAGCTTCCATTTCGCTATAGTAGGAAAAAGAACAGAGATAAACAAATAAGTGATCGGGGCGATTTGGTAAGAGAATTCGCACATCTACACCGCGCATTGCAGCCAGTTTTAAGGCTGTCAAAGTTGCCTCATCTGGTACAAAATAAGGAGTAGCAATCCACAGGCGAGTTTGAGCTTCATTGATTGCATTGACAAAGAAAAGGTTACAGGCTTTTAAACGATCTGCGGGGCCTGTGGGAAGTACAAATGCACTTTGGTTAAGTTCCCGATTAGGTTTAATCTCCCAATTTACGTCAAGTAGTTTGCGAGTCGCCCAATACCAATCTTGCAGAAATGATGCTTGCAGGCTTTGAACAGTCGGGCCTTGCAGTTTCATGTGGGTATCACGCCAAGGACTCAGGCGGGGATTTTTTCCTAAATATTCGTCACCAATATTTAAACCTCCGAGAAATCCTATTTCACCATCAACTACTACAATTTTGCGATGATTACGAAAGTTGAGTTGGAAGCGATTACCTTTACCTCTAGTGGTGTGGAAGGCGCTAACTTGAATACCATGTTTGCGTAGAGATTGGATATAATCTCGAGATAGTTTGTTAGAACCGATTTCATCGTAGAGAAAGTAGATGTTAACTCCTTGGTTTGCTTTCTCAATTAATGCTTCCTTAAACTCGTTACCTGCTTGGTCATCATTAACTATGTATGATTGCAGCAAAATATAATTTGTGGCGAATGCGATCGCACTCAACATCGCTTCATAAGTTTTTTTACCATCAATGAGCAATTCGGCTGCATTACCTGATGTAAAAGGAACTCCTGTAAATGTCTCGGCTAATGGCTGTAAAGTCGCTATTTTGTCTGATAGCGGGACTTGAAATTTAGCAATATCATTATAGGCTTGATGAGCTAGCTTGTAGTGCTGTGCATAAACTAAGCGCAAGGCTTCTCCATATCCATGAAATTTAGTTCTACCCAAAATCCAATATAATGGAATAGCTAGCCAAGGAAAGGTGACTAAAGAAATTCCCCAGGCGATCGCTCCTTGAGAAGAACGCACATTCATGACTGCATGGGCTGCGTGGGCGATTCCTAAAGCGTGAACCACCACCGTAGCTGCACTAAAAAGAGTTATGACACTACTATCTATAAGCATCCGAAATTTTATTAAGTATTTTATTAAGTATTTATATAACTAAATTCTGCCAATAATGGCTTGTGATCGGATGAACAAATGTGTTCTAGGACTTTTGCACTGGCTTTTTGTTCATTGAGTCCTCGGTAAAATATATAATCTAAAGGTGGTGATAACAAAAAGCGTTTAATTTTCTTACTTTGGTGAGGTGCAAAAGCTACTGGGATTAACCCCAAGCTAGTAGCGGCTTTATATAAAAGTAATGCTCGTTTTCGGCTCCACGTGTTGAAATCTCCAGCAAATATTATCGGGCCATGATGGGCTGATAGCGCTAGTTCTAATTCCTGTAGTTGAGTTTTAAATTTACTGATATTTACAAAATTGATTAAATGACTATTGATAGTTAAGAGGCTATCTTTGTTGTTAGATAAAGGATATTCAGTCATTAGGGAAACTTTAGGAGTTTTAATAATAGGTTCATAATGTTTCGTAATCATGGCTCTCTTATTCACAGGACTGATTTTAGCTGCCGTCAGAATTCCCGCGTAAGTCTGATGATGAGCATCAATAAAGTTAGGCGCAAAATTCCAACTCATATTTATCAGTTCTGCCACCTTCTGTGCATCTATATCTAGGCGGAATTCTTGTAAAAAAATTAGGTCTGGTTGGTATTCTTCTAGAATATTGAAAAAATCCTGCAACCAAGTTTTGTCAGAATTTTTCTTAGCTATATTCCAGTTCAGGACTTTAATCGATTTAATATTTATTGCTGTTTGAGTTACATGGCTGCTGTCAATCGTAGATTCTTGTGTACGCAGAAATCGGTGGGATGGTACAAATTTTCTAGCGAGAGTGCCTACGTGCTGTTTAATACTAGACATTATCAAGACTTAACAGGACTTCATCTAGCTTAACTATAGTCTTATACCATTTCACAAAAAATATGATAAGAATGTAGGTTGGTTTGAGGGACGAAACCCAACACCTTAAAGCCTTGTAATTGTTGGGTTTCACTCCGTACCCCTACGGGGAAGCAAGCTACAACCCAACCTACGCATCTGTTTCATTTTTTTCTGGAATTGGTATTACCTATGGGGGTGTAGGGTAATAGTAAGTACTAAAGTGCTTGCTACGAACAGGCAAAAAATAAAAGCTCCCGTGTCAAGGGAGCAGATACAGATTATTTACTATTTAGTTTGTACAAGATTTAACACCAAGCAATATTTGCTAAAAAAGTTATTGGCTAGCGTGTTAAAGATGTAATTGATTCCAACGAGTTTCTCAAAGCAGAATTGAACCAATGCCTGAAGTTGCGATCGCCAACGATTTTTTCGTAGACTGCTTCATAGCCGTCAACCATTTGGGTAACGCTAAATTTAGTCTCTACGTGTTCGCGGCATTTTTGGCGATTGAGTTTCAAAGCTTTGGGGATCATATCCGCCATTTCTTCGTAACTTTGGCAGACATAACCTGTCTCGCCATGAGCAATTACTTCTGATACAGAACCCATATTCATGGCGATCACAGGTGTACCAGTCGCCATAGATTCAGCCATCACCAACCCAAAGGGTTCGCACCAGGTGATAGGGAACAGAGTAATCGCCGCATTACCCAACAGTTCAGCTTTTTGTCCGTGATTAACTTCGCCTAAAAACTCTATTTGCTTACCATCGATATGGGGAGCAATTTCTTCTTCAAAAAACTTTTTATCTACGACATCAACTTTACCAGCCATTCTCAAGCGCCAACCAGTCTTTTTGGCAATAGCTATAGCGTGTTGCGGCCCTTTTTCCGGCGATAAACGTCCGAGAAACGCTAGATATGGTGGATCTTGAGCTTCAGCAAAAAACGGAAACTTTTCGACACTGATGCCGTTATAAACTGTGGCAGCATAATTAAGGTTTAACAACCGTTGAGCATCACTAATGCTGATGAATGGTTGCGTTTTGTACTGTCGAAATACTTTGGTATTGTCGTTGGTAAAGATACCATGTAAGGTATGCACTGTTGGTGTTGAAACCACACTAGCTAAAGGTAACGACCACACTCCCATATGGGAGTGGATAATATCGAATTCAGCAGCGCGTTGAAAAACCTCACCAACGTGCATGAGTTCGTACATTATGGGTTCTTTAATGCTAGTATCTAAACGCAATGCACGCGGACTACCAGCTTCTAAACGAGCTAGAGTTTGGGAATCACCAGAAGCAAATAGAGTCACTTCGTGACCTCTGCGTACTAGTTCATCGGTCAAACGGCTCACTACTAGCTCAGTTCCACCGTAGGTTACAGGAGGAACTTGTTCCCATAAAGGTGCGATTTGTGCGATTTTCATAGTTGTATGGGGTTCAGGAGTCAAAAGTCCTTGTCACTTGGACTTCATTTCAGATTCAAGAAACAATTTTTCCTTGATATCTGCAATTGACTTTCACCTCGGTTGCCGCTAACTGAGCAAACTGGGTGAATAGAACCGAAAAACTCATCTCCAGTGAGTGTAAATTGAGTTCACGTTTTTAATCTGACAGACTGATGGATATTATCGCATCTGTCTAAAGGAAGTTGTTTACTTATGTTTTAAGTGTTATGAGGGCAGGGATTTTATGTCCGTGCTCGCTTGATTTATCGTTGCGATAAATCCATGAAATTCGCCAGTTTGTAAACTATCCGCGCCCCAACATTACCGTCCCACTCAGCATCACCGACTTCGCAGACATCAAAGCCAATAATTTTTCTGCCACTTTTCACCAATTCTCGGAACAGACAAAACGCTTGTTCTAATTCCAAGCCCCCAGGAACAGGCGTACCTGTACTCGGACAGAGTTTGGGGTCTAAACCATCGACATCAAAGCTGATGTGAACAAATTCCGGCAAATGGCTGATAATTTCTTGACACAAATCAATCCAAGTTGTTCCCGAATAGAGCTTTTGTTTAATCGCTGGGTCGTAATAAGCGATAATGCGATCGCTCGATTCATCAATGATTTGTACTTCATCATGACTAATATCACGCAAGCCTACCTGCACCAACTTAGAAATTTGTGGTATTTTCATGGCATTGAACATAATCGACGCATGAGAAAACTCAAACCCCTCGTATGCATCGCGTAAATCTGCGTGAGCATCTAGGTGTAAAATGCCATAATCGGGGTACTTAGCTGCTAACGCTTGAAAATAACCTAACGGTGAACTATGATCGCCACCAATGACTGCAACTCGCTTTCCATCATTGATTGCTTTGTGACAATTCTCAAACAGCCATTGATTCACCTGTTGAGAAGCCTGATTAATCTCCGTAAGTACAAGTGTTAAATCTGGCGTATTTGCCAGTGGTTTCCCTTGAGCGAGTCGCTCAATAATTTTGCCAGCTAAAGCGCGATAGTATTCACTCTTTTCTAAAAGATCTTGGGGAATTTCCATCATGAAAATTCCTTGTTTCCAACCCTCAGGATGATCGAAATCAAATAAATCTAGTTGAGTGGATGCATCCAAAATCTGCTGAGGGCCGTTAGCGGTTCCAGCACCATAGGAAACCGTGACTTCCCAAGGTACGCCAAACACAATCAGGTTTGCAGACTCGTAATCGAAGGGTAAGCCTAAGAGATTGCCATTGATTTCACCTACGCCGCTGGGGTTGTAGTCTTGAAGAGGATTATTCATAACACCCGATAATGTAAAAGAACACCAATAACTATGTTAGGCATTAAGCTTTCATAGCTTAACGCCCCGTAGATGGGTTTTCAATGCTGCCTTGAGAATAGTAGGTAACATTTTTATCCACATTCTGAAGATGCGATCGCAGACAATAATTCGTTCGGGACTTCAACAAAAAAGAAGATAATCACAATAGAACCAAAGCTCAACAGGAGAACCAAGGTGAGTATTAATCTTAATTTGCCGCCAGAGCTAGAAAATGAGCTTAGTTATGAAGCTTCTCAGCTTAACTTAACTCTTTCTGAATATATTCTTCAGATTCTCACTGTCAGGCAAGTTATGGCAAACCCACCTAAGACAGGATCTGAACTTGTGGCTTATTGGCAGAGTGAAGGTGTCATCGGTTCACGACCTGATATTACAGATACTCAAGCCTATGCTCATCAGTTACGTCACGAGGCTGAAACTCGTGAACGAGCATAGGTTAAGTTCATGTATTTGCTAGATACTGACATTTTGATTGATATTCAACGAGGTCATGCTCCAGCAATAACTTGGTTTGCTAGCCTATCAGAGTTACCTAGTGTACCTGGGTTTGTGGTTATGGAATTAATTAAAGCGATCGCCATATACTAAAATCACCAACAGATAAAATAGGAATTGAAGTTAGTCTGGCAGTTCTAGAGGCAATCCCTAAATGCTACAAGCAGCAAGCAAAACTCTGACACTGGAAGAGTTTCTGCAACTACCAGAAACCAAACCCGCCAGTGAGTACATTGATGGTCAAATTATCCCCAAACCGATGCCACAAGGGAAACATAGCACGGTTCAAGGAGAACTTGTACCTGCGATCAATTTTGTAGTCAAGCCGAAGCGTGTTGCTCGTGCATTTCCTGAATTACGTTGTACATTTGGCGCTCGTTCAACAGTACCCGACATCGCAGTTTTCGTCTGGAGTAGGATTCCACGCGATGAGAATGGGGAAGTTGCAAACACATTTTCTCTGGCTCCCGATTGGACAATTGAAATTTTGTCTCCTGATCAAAGCCAAACTAAGGTGATCAAAAATATTCTCCATTGCCTTAAGCATGGAACTCAAATGGGTTGGTTGATTGATCCGAATGAGCAAACGGTGTTTGTTTATCGCCCTAAACAAGAAACTGAAGTGTTTGAAGAGCCAGATGCACTCTTACCTACGCCATTATTTGCTAGTGAGTTACAGCTTACAGTTAAGGATTTGTTTGCTTGGTTACTCGAGTGATGCAAGTTGTAATTTACTGCGATTGCAAATGGAGGTTTAGATGAAACCAGACTTTGACAGTATGAGCATTGCTGAACTGCGAGCTTATCTACTTTCACATCGAAATGACGATAAGGCGTTTTACAAACTTGCCGATCGTCTGGAAGCGAGTTCTAACGATACTGACTTATACCCGATTCCAGATACACCTGAAAACATTGCCATCATGGAAGCAGCGATCCAAGAACACGTTCAGAAATTGGAAGAGAAGCGAACAGGTTGAGCGATCGCCTTTTCTTTCCAACACAACAAGCGATCGCATAGCTAGTTATGAAGTTACTAAGCCGACAATAAATAACAGTAACCCTACTACCCAAAACATCAGCGCCTTGGTTTGCCGTGTTCTTCTTGTTGTTACAAAAAACAGTATATATCCAGGCATCAGCAGACACAAAACTCCTTTTATAGGAGAAACACGAAATGCTTTAACTACAATGTATAGTTGAGCAACTATAGTTATTACCCAACCAATAAGCACTACATAGGGACTTATAGTATGCATATTCACTCACAATATTTATATCGATTCTTTGGCTGTATATACAGCAAATTGCATATAGATACAGTGAGTTTTGACTAATTCCTAAAATTCATTGAAAGCGACGGGAAACTCCAACCCAAGAGTAGGTGGAGTTTTTCATATTTAGATTTAATTGAGGTGATTATCCACAAACGCAGGTGATTAGAAACCGCATCTGCGTAGGCAAAATTAAAAGAGACATAGGATTGCTATATTTCAAGTAGAAGAAAAATTGTAGAGAACATAAATAAAACCGAGTAACTACAACCTAAAAGGATCTATCCGATACCAATTTTTGCATTTATATAGTTCGCAACTTCGCTACAGGCTGGAACTGGCTAAAGCGGATGATGCTTCAACAGGTTGTAAGCGAATGGGGAGAGAAATGATAAATTCTGTACCGCTACCTACCTCAGATCTACAGGTTAGTTGTCCTCGGTGTTTCTCAACTACAATCTGATAACTAATCGAAAGTCCCATCCCAGTACCAACACCCCGAGGTTTTGTGGTGAAGAAAGTTTCAAAAATTTTTGCTTGATTTTCCGGGGCGATACCAGAACCATTATCTGCTATGTGGACAACCACCCAGTTGTTGTCTTGACGTTTAGTGGCGATCGCAATTTTTGCTGCTTCTTGAGTATTTTGCTTTCCTTCCAATGCATCAAGCGCATTGTTGATAATGTTCATGAACACTTGATAGAGTGAACCTGCAAAACCTTCAATATTGGGAATATCACCATAGTTACGCTCAACCGTAATACCTTTTTTGATGCGGTTATTAAGAATGAGTAGTGTACTATCAATGCATTCGTGCAGATTTACTGCATGGGCTTCGGCTTCTTCCAGACGCGAGAAGTTTTTCAAGCTTAAGACAATTTGGCGCACGCGATCGGCACCAAACTTCATCGACTGCAAAACTTTGGGTAAATCTTCTTCTACGAATTCCACATCAATTTCGGAAGCATATTCTTGCACTGCTAGAGGTGGATTAGGCAATTCTTGGGAATAAATTCTGAGTAATTCTAATAAATCGTCTACATGGTTAATAGCCGGCTCTAAATTACCGTAGATAAAATTTACCGGATTGTTAATTTCGTGAGCAACACCAGCTACCATTCGTCCTAAGCTAGACATTTTCTCACTTTGAACTAATTGAGCTTCTTGCAATTGCTGCTGACGCAAAGCAGCGGCTTTTTGTTCTTCTAATAGGCTTTTGACTCGTTGTAAAACTTGGTTAAAGGCAGTCCCAAGTATTCCGATTTCATCTGTTGTCGTGACAGACGTTTGCAAGTCAAAGTTAGATTCTTTGATCACCCGTTGCGCCATATTCGTTAGTTCTTGGACAGGGCGGGTGATTGTATGGCTAGTAAACAGGGCTAAAAAGATAGCGATCGCTGCTGATAATAGGATGCTACTGGCTATTATTTGCATCCTTAGTTGTTCTGCTGTCTTTAACTCACTTGTTGCTGCTTTTAACTCTTCATCAGAAGCATCAATAACTTCTACTAGATCATCGGAAATAGCGTCAAATTTGAGTGCTAATTCACTATTAGTAAACTTTAATAGCCGCTGTTGTGCTATCGCAATTTTCTTGTCAGTTAGTGGAGAGAGATCAAGTTGCTTGAGTAGTTCTCCCAGTTGCTGAAGATAAGTTTGGGTGGCACCATCATAGATTTGTAAAAGCTGAGGAACACCATCATTATGCTGTTCTTTCACATAATCAGCAGTTTTTATATAAGTTTGAAGTTGTGACCAGACCTGCTCAATTTCAGGTGCATGATGCTTAGTAATATGGGCATATTCTTCTTTGTACAGTTCTGGGCTTCCTGCTAATGGAATGAGTTGTTGTTGGTGTGTGCGAGTCTGGAGAATACCTGTCTGGAGGCGATGTAGTAAATTGAGTTCCTTAAAGGCATTCTCTTCCTGTTTCAACGCTTGCTGCTGATAGCGATCTCCCAGGAATAACCCAATTGTGATTCCTAAAATTCCTACACCAAGGGCAAGAGCATACCCAAATTTAATTTTGTTGCCAATACTCAGACCATTGATCATCCCCAACAAAATCTGTCTTGGGCTTGACTGTATGACGGCAGTATCATTTAGAACTGGTGGTACATCTGAACCGTTAATCTGCAAACTCATAGAAATCTTTCAAAGACGATTTTTCTTAGAGTTCCCTATTTGCTCGGTAAAAGTTGTAATCCACCAGTATCAAACCGTTGCGCGGAAGTCAAAAGTCAAAAATCCAGAGTCATTTATCCTCGTTGTCCCTCTTATCTCCCTCCCAGTCCCCAATCCCCAGTCCCTAACCCCTAAACCCTAACCATCCAGCCAAGTTCTCTTGCTGAACGGAATCAGGATTATGTAAGGAAATCACTTGATACCGGATAGCACGTGGATCGGCTAAAGTCACAGTTACAGAACGGAGTAAGTCTTGGTGAAAAACTGTTACTTGGATGTTATCCTTTGGTTGGAAATCTTTCAGGCGATCGCTTAAATTATTTGCTGTTACTTTAATGCCATTAATGGCTAGTAACTCATCACCTGAATCGATTCCTGCTTGTTGTGCAGGGGAACCCGCCTCAACAAGCTTAATTATCTCTCGTCCATTCTCAGTATTGACCTTCACACCTAAATAAGGTTCTTCTTCTTGCTCAGCAGCCAATTGTAAACCAAAAGGTGCCAAATACTCATTAAAAGGTAGGTCTTCTGTACCATCAAGATACTGTTTAAAGAAATCCCCTAAATTTATTCCGGCTACCGATTCAATTACTGTTTGTAACTGCTCTGGAGTAAAGCCAATTTCGGCTTGTCCAAATTGCTGCCACATTTGCCGCATCACATCATCAAGGGAACGTTGATTACGATGCTTGGCACGAATTAGCAAATCTAATAAAAGAGATACCATCGCCCCTTTTAAATAATAAGAAATTTGGGAATTGCCACTGTTAGCATCTGGACGATAAAGTTTAATCCAAGCATCAAAACTTGACTCAGAAAGCGGTTGTACTTTCCGTCCTGGAGTCGTAAGAAAACGGGTGATTTCCTTACTCAAATGATTTAAATATGATTTGGTATCATAAATTCCTGCCCACAAAGGAATCAGCAAATCATAGTGGCTCGTAGTTCCCTCACAGAACCACAGTGAGGATGTATAGTTTTCTTGGTCATAATCAAAAACTTCTAAGGCTTTGGGGCGAATCCGCTTCACATTCCACAAATGAAAGAACTCATGTGCTACCAATTGCATAAAGCGCTCATATTTGTCTTGAGCGCGAAATCCAAAACGTTGATATATTAAAGAGCAACTGTTTTTATGCTCTAAACCACCATAAGCTTGGTGAAATAAATGTAACAGAAACACATATCTTTGATAGGGTAAACCACCAAACATTTGTGCTTCTATTTGGATGATTTTTTGAATATCAGAAATGACTGGCTGTGGTTGAAAGTTTCCCTGCCCCCAGATAGCTAGTTCATGAGGTTTTCCCAACGCTTCAAATTGGTATAACTGGTGACTACCAATTTCAAAAGGACTATCGACAAGGGTATCAAAATCGGCAGCATAAAAAGTATTGCTGGCTTCAGCATCCGTACTTAGAGGAGTAGTTACTTGCCATTCTGGGTACGGCGGTACAATGGTGACGCGAATTGATTGCTTCTCCCAACCTGGTAATCTAAAAAATAGCGCTGCACCATTAAAATAGCCGTGAGTCACATCTAAGTGATTTGTTCGTACTGATAGCTCATTTGCAAAAATACGGTAACGAATAGTTAATTCTGAAACATTACTTTTATCTACCTGCCAATGATTTTTACTTTTTTTCCACCAACCTAAAGGTTTATCATCAGCAAAAGCAGCAAAATCTTGTAAATTTTTAGCGTATTCTCGCACCAAATAGGAACCTGGTGTCCATACTGGTAGTTTTAAATCGAGGATTGGTGATGTGTAGTTTACAAGGTGCAAAGTAACCTCAAACAGATGTGTTTCTGGTTGAGGCATTGCCACTCGATAATGTATAGTCGGTAAGCGTTCCTGAACGCGGGTGTCTGGACGAGGCGCTGTGACTTCAGTCATCTTAAATCCTAAATTCTGAGAATTGATTTATAAAGTAAATCTTAAATCTGTAGGGTATGTTATTCAGCGCTACACTTGGTGAAAACTTAGTGTAACGCACCATTGATGGCAGTGCATTGGGCGCTAAACTTCGTGAAATGGTCACAAACCCCACTGACGCAGCTAACACACCCTACTTGAATTTAATCTTTATAAAGAAAAATTGAAAGGCCAAAATTCCCGCTTTCTCTCAGGAAACCGGGAATCTGATTTTTCCAAACTGATGATTATAAATAAGTAGGCGCGATTAAACCGAACTATGTCAAGTTTTTTAGTGGGAAGGGTTAAAGGTTCTTCCTTTTCCCCTCCCTCTTTGCGTAGCTTGCTTGGACGCAGGAGTACGCAAAATCCAAAATCCAAAATTGGTATTAGGCTTTGTTTGCTAAATTGACCAACTGTTTGAAGTTGACCAAATCAATAATGTTATTTGTGGTATCAATTTCGATCCAGCCTTTCTCATGTAGCTTTTCCATGATTTTGCTAGTTTCGTCAACACTGATTTCTGTCACCTCAGCCAAATCTTTAACGGGAATGTTAAATATTTCTCTCCCCTTGTCTGATTTTTGCCCATAGCTTTCACCCAAGCTAACTAAGGTTTGAGCTAGTTTGACAGCTGGCGGTGAAGACCGCATTTGCAGGCGCAGGTTGATTTGTCGCAATCGCCTTACCATCAGTTGAAGCATTCGGTGATGCAAATGCGGGTCTTTAAATAAAATTTGAATAAAGCGTTCTCGAGAAACACTCAGCAATTTTACAGGCGACAGCGCAATGACATCAGTTGACCTTGGAGATTCGTCTAAAACGGCCATTTCTCCAAAAAAATCACCTCGTCCTAAAATTGCTAGCGCGAAAAAATCTTGTCCAGAAGTCCGACGGACTTTAACCCATCCAGAAACTACGAAGTAAACTGCGTTACCCCAAGCATCTTCCATTACCACTGCTCGTTCGGCCGGATATTCATGTTCAATTGCAACATTCAGCAGCCACTCCAAAGTTTGGGGGTTGGCTGTACTTAGTAAGGGAAAAAGTTCACTAAAAACCTCAATCTGCATGAAATATCTGTAAAAAATTAATTCAAGAGTAGAAAATTAGCTCGGCTATTATTAAGTTTTAAAACCGTAATCATTTATGGAATACGGTAGCAAAATATTTACAAATTTAATGGAGAATTGTCATATTTTTAGGTCTGATATTCTAGTACAACATAACAATTATGTGTGCGATCGCAATCAGCAGTTTTACTGACAGATTGACTACTTATGACTTTTTGGTAGCTGGCTATCCCCATTCAAGAGATTGATCTGTTTGTCTAAATTTTCCACTAGGTGACTCAGCGCCACAACAGCCTGTAACTGCTCAGATTGCAGGTTAGGGTTGAGGAGCAATCGTTGTTCTAGTTCACGCAACTTCAACTTTAGTTGTTGAGTCATTACTAAGGTATCGTGGCTAAGATAACTCAACTGTTGTTGTTGATAGAACCTTAATGCTGCTCCCCGTAGGACTTGTAGTGTTGCCTCTTCACCATAAATTCCTGGCATCACCCGCAAGCGTAACAACAAACTATTGTGTTGATATAGCAATTCTTTCTCAACCTGTTTTGATTCTGCAACCGTGGCGACAGTTAAACCAGCAAATTGCTTTAATTCATTGATTACCTCTTGGAAAATGGAGATGGGCAGATTTTCTATTACAGATTGTAAGACTCCATTGTCACTCCAGAGTATTCTGCCTTGGTCATGCTGTCTTTCCAAATACAAGCGACCAATTCCCCCAAGCAAGACTCTCGCTAATAACTCTTCTAATAATTTCCTTGGTGTTAGTGTTGCCAACACCTCAATGGGAGTTAATATATCGGGAATTTCTACTGACACAGTATTTAAATTGCTTGGGAGTCTTACCTTAGGTGTATCCTTGACTTTTCTCTCGGGAATAGAGGCAGTATTAGTAGTGACAGATATGTTATTTGGATTGAGGATTGGGGACAAATCTGCTTGTGAATCAAAAGATAGTGAAATTTCTGTTTGCTCTTCAACAAATGTTAATTCCTGCTCTAATTCACTGTAGGTCGTTGCAGAAGTATTCTCATCATCAATCATCGAAATTGCCTGATTTTTCGATTTAGATTCTACTTTTGGCTGCTGCTTTTGTTTGCTATCTGAGTGGGATATATTCTTGTTGCGGAGGTAAGCTGAGAGGATAGTACGGTGAATATTATTTGCAATTGGCTTAGTTACCATTGTGCAATTAATATAAGATAGAATCCGACTAACGTAATCTAAAGCTTCTTTGTCATGGGGATTTACAACACCCAGTAAAAGCTTATTGTCTTTTAAACCTAACGGCACAATTTGGTGGTGAAGGCAAGCTTCTAACGACAAAAAACGATCAATTAGCGAGAATATTTGCTCACGGGAGCTAGGCGGCTCCCTCGAAGTATCATATTCTGGCTCCCCCGGAAGTGGACTTGCAACTGGCATATGCACATCAACTTCTTCGTTATCAGTTAGTTTGCCTTCTGAAGACAACATATATTTAGTTACTCATTTAATTACTTCGTATTTGCTTTTAGTATTCCACCAAAGAAACTTTGACAGTGACCAAGTAATATTGTGTCTGGTTAAAGACTGATCATTAAAGCAGCAGAGGAGCCAGGGGAAAAAAGATTTTTCCAGTTTTTGCACAGATGCGGGAATGATCACTAATATCATGTCCGCTTGATTACTTACTAAATCTCAAGAACCCCACCCCAACAAAGCGACGCTTTGTGTCCCCTCCCCGCTTGCGGGGAGGGGATTAAGGGGTGGGGTGCAGTGACTATGGAAATCATAACTAATTACCCGGACATGATATAATTAGGCGGACATGATATAACTACTTAGGCGCTTTGGAGAGTGCTAAAGACATTACTACAAATCTTCAAAGTGGAATTGGTGGATTACTAATATTATTGTGCCTCTAAGTTAGCAGTAACTAACGATACTTTCTTAGTTTATTGAAAGCTAAATTAAATACTAAGATATTTAAAGATATATCTGGGATTGTGGATTGGGGATAAATCCCAAATCCAAAATCTGAAAATCCAACGTGCTGACTGTGATAATACTGAATATCAGGACGTTTATATGTATATATAGAGATGCTGCTGATGAGGGACTTCTCTTATAACAGCAGAGTATATACTAGGCTCATGTCTAAAATTTGTTACTCTGGAGTTCTTAAAGTTTGGGCGACAAGATAAACTTTGCTCCACTCACCCATCACTTGATGGGTTTTGAGTTTTAATTGTTTAGCTATGGTCTCGATAGAGTTGCCAGCTTTGCGTAAATCTAAAATATGCCTCCCAACTTCAGTCAATTGTTCATGGAGTTGCTGCCATTGGTTTTGTGTTAGCCCCAAGTTGTGTTCCTGCAAGGAAATTGCCAACCAGTTATCCACAAGTTCCGGTTTCCCTTTGAGGGCAAAAACGCGTACAGCATGATAGCTGATTTTTTCTCGCAGTCGGTATACTTCCTTAATCTGCTTGTTGAGTTTCTTGGCGATTTCGTCTTGGGGCTTACCTTGCAAATACAGCCGCAGCCACTCTACTGCTTCTGTCCCCAAATTTTCTTGTAAATAAGCTTCAAATTCTTGTTGTACTGTCTGGCGTAACACCTGTTGTTCTTCTAATTCTTGTGCCTCTTGATATTCTGCGATCGCCTGACTATCAACCAAGTTAACCCGGTTATCATTGTCATCTGTGAGAATTTCTTCTGAAACTAGCCTAATCAAGTCACTGCTTGGCACTTGAGTTAAGCCACCACGTTGAGTACGCCGCAGATAGTTCACAAAACGATAGACGAGTAAAGGTTGATTGCGTACAGGTCGCAAACAATATTCTTCGATGCTGGCAAACAGTAGCGTATCTCGCAGTCGCCGATCAGCAGTAATTTCTGCAATACTAGCCATTTGCTCCTGGATATAACTATCGCTTTGTAGTAATTCTTGAAGTACTTCTTGTAATACATCAATGACACTACGTTGGCGATCGCGGCTCAGAGATACCCAGGTCTGAATTTTGTTCCTTAATGTCATCAAACTAGCCAACCGAGTTGTTAGGTTGCGATAAGCACGTTCTCGTGCTACGCCCAAGTAACGTTGGAGCAAAATTCGATAACGATATTCCATTGCTTGCTTGGCAATCTCAAGTTCCTTTGGGTTTAGCAGATTCAACCGTTGGGAATCACGTCCCAACAACCAAAGAATGATACTTTCTCTGGCTGCTGCGCTTTGTGCTGGACACTCCGCCAATAGACGAGTTCGCCAATATTGCGCCAGTTTTTCTGCTTCCGTTACCATAGCGAGATTGCGCTCCTCGAAACCCTGTTTTAAAGTTTGCATCACAACCCCCATTTTTCGCACTTAACTTAATTAACTGGCAGATGCCCCAGATTTCATCTTCGTGATGAAAAATTTTAGTGTTTCCATTTTTATTACGTCTGGAAGGACTCAAGTTATGCAAAAATTATCCGGTGCTAGTCTAAAGTTTTAATCTCCAACTACTAGAAACCCCATTATCTAAGGCATTCGTCTCAAATCAGGAATATTTAAATTTTTGTAAAGCGATGTCTTGACGACCTAAAAAAGCAACCTGCCCAGCGTGAGTAAAATGGAATACACTCTTGCTGTGTAGGAGTTGAAAAAAGCGGGCATTTTGCACCTGATAAGAGGAGCGAAAATAATTTACCTCTATCCAGACGTAGTTTTATTAGTATAAGTTTCGCTGCTCTGGAGTTGCTCTGTGGGAATATAAGCATTTTTAAATTCCCGTCAACATTTTTGCCACCTTGTTTTGGCTAAAGGCAAGATATAAGACATCATTTTGAAAATTCCACTGAAAATTTCCTAGTACCCATCAGGGTACTATCTTGATCTATTATCTTCAAAGCTGCCATTAAATGGAAATTTTATTTAGGCTAAATAGGGTCAAAGCATAAGGGACTTCCAAATAAAAAATAATCATCGCTTTAGTGAGCAGGGGGAACTTTTGAAGCTCCTGAAGCACGGGTAGAGAAAATCTGATAGCCTTATTGGATGCAGGAATTGAGTAATTTAATTTTTGGCATGTCCCTAATGCAAGAAGAGATTACGTTTTGTTGCAACGAGAGCATAAAAATCTCTGGTTCCCGGTTTTCAGTCCTATTTTCAATGGAGCGCACCCAGGATTAAGCGACATTGGCAGCGTAACATGACATCTCCGTCTCTTCAGCCCTGTAATGAGCTTAAAAATTACTATCTATTTATAATTATCTATCTCAAGATAGTTGCAAACTAACTCAACGTATACTAAAGAAAAAGATTTGTGGATAATATTATGCCCAGAATAACCCAATTCATTGGGTTTAAGACCCCCGCCAAATGTTTAATTTTCTGGACTTTCTTGAGAAGAGATTTAACTCACCTCCTAAACGCCTGCTGCTAACTGCCCAATTTAGTATTTACTATTTTTATCCTTGATTTTCAACCTAGCCATTCATAGGCGTAGGCGATCGCGTGGCGTTTCGCAAGAAAGCCCGCAGTAACCCTACTAGAGCAGCAAGCTACGCCTAGCAGACGCACCAGAAGGCATCGCCCACAACCAAGTATGAAAAATCTCTCTTCTCTAGTCCCCTAGTTCCTAGTCTCTATTTTCAAGTTAGAGTTTAGTTCAAAATGAATTTAAATAACAAAAACAATCATAAAGGCAATATTTTGGTGGTTGATGATACCCCAAATAACTTGCGGCTCTTGTCGGCGATGTTAACAGCACAAGGTTATGAAGTCCGCAAAGCTTTAAATGGAAAGATGGCACTGACTGCCTGTCGAGTCGTTTTACCAGATGTGATTCTACTTGATATTAATATGCCTGAAATGGATGGGTATCAAGTTTGTGAAGAACTGAAAAGTGATCGAGTGACTGCTGAAGTTCCGGTGATTTTTATTAGCGCTTTAGATGATGTTTTAGATAAAGTCAAAGCCTTTGATGTAGGAGGTGTTGATTACATTACTAAACCATTTCATGGTGCAGAAGTTATATCCAGAATTGAAAATCAAATTAATTTGCGATTGTTTCAAATTCAAATTCAAGAAAAAAATAATTTACTCCAAGATGCTCTTGATAGTTTACAAGCTGCTCAAGTCCAACAAATTCAAAATGAAAAGATGGTAGCCCTAGGACAATTAGTAGCTGGCATTGCCCATGAAGTTAATAATCCTATTAGTTTTATCTATGGTAATCTCCAATATGCTGGTGAATATGTACAAGAATTAGTTAATATAATTGCAGCATATCAACAAGAATATCCTCAGCCCACAGCTAAAATTGAGAAACTAGTTAAAGAAGTAGATTTAAATTTTGTCACTAAGGATCTGCAAACTTTGATGGGTGCTATGTATAGAGGTGCAGATCGTATCCGAGAAATTGTGCTAGCACTACAAAACTTCTCTAGGCATGACGAAGCGCTGATGAAGCAGGTCAATATTCATGAAGGCATCAACAGCACTTTAGTTATGCTACAACATCGACTCCGGGAAACACCACATCGTCCTGCTATTGCTATACTTAAAGAGTATGGAAGTCTGCCTTTAGTTACTTGTTATGCCAGTGAACTAAATCAAGTATTTATGCATTTGTTAAATAATGCAATCGATGCATTAGATAAATCAGCTATTAAGAGTCAAAGAACTGATAATCAAGAAGATGAGCATTTTCGTAATGTCTCATTACTAACTCAAAATCCACAAATTCACATTCGTACAGAGTTAACACATCTGAATACAGTAAAGATTGCGATCGCTGATAATGGTTCTGGTATAGAGCAGTCTTTGCAATCGAGTTTATTTAATCCATTTTTTACCACAAAACCTGTAGGTCAAGGCAGTGGATTAGGGTTGTCAATTAGTTACCAAATTGTCGTGCAAAAGCATCAAGGAAAGATTGCTTGTTTATCCTCGCCAAGAGAAGGTGCAGAGTTTGTGATCGAAATTCCTCTGGAACAACCGGAATACTAAGTACAGTTAGGTATTTAAATGTTGATTTGCTTAGACATTTTATGATGTTTCGTAAACACAACTAAATTATACATAACATACTGAATTAGCAGTGAAATCTTTTTGTAGCAAGGGCTGACAACCAATATGCAATTGGTGGGTTATACCCCTCAGAAGTAAAAACAAAGAAATCGCGACTTTTTATCTATAAGGTACTACATTTTTCAGTCGTATAAAAGCATAATAGAAATGTGACTGATCTGTTTGCCCCTTTACAATCCCTCAAAAAAGGTCACTGGTTCAAGCTCATCTGTGGAGCCAGTTTCCAACATCTACCTGCGGTCAGAACTTTAACATTAGCCTACACTTTGGCGGGCGCTGACTGTATAGATGTGGCAGCTGATCCAGCGGTGATTGCCGCCGCGCAAGAAGCGTTGCAAGTAGCCAGTACTTTAGCTGGCGATGCTCAGAAACGAGGCTTTAACTCCCAAAGAAACTTACCATTTTTGATGGTCAGCCTGAATGACGGCGAAGACCCACATTTTCGTAAGGCAGAGTTTAATGCGGCTGAGTGTCCCAAAGATTGCCCCAGACCCTGTGAAAGGATTTGTCCGGCACAAGCAATTGTGTTTAATGGTATAAAAGATAACTACTCAGGTGTCGTATCCCAAAAGTGCTACGGCTGCGGTCGTTGCATACCTGTTTGTCCATATGATATAATTTATACAAGCTCATATATGACAACGCCGGGAGCGATCGCACCATTAGTAATGTCAACAGGAGTAGATGCTGTAGAAATTCATACAAAAGTTGGGCGGTTTGCAGAATTTCAGCGACTATGGCAAGCAATTTTACCTTGGGTAGATCAATTAAAGTTAGTAGCGATCAGCTGTCCCGACGGCGAAGGAATGATTGATTACCTTCATGCAATATATGACCTAATTCACCCACGTTCTCATGCTTTAATTTGGCAAACCGATGGTCGTCCAATGAGTGGAGATATTGGCGACGGTACCACTTTAGCGGCGGTGAAATTAGGACAAAAAGTTTTGGCAGCTAAGTTACCAGGATATGTGCAGTTAGCAGGTGGCACTAATAGCTACACCGTTGCCAAGTTAAAGGCGATGGGGCTGCTCAACAGTTCTGAGTTAAGAGTGCTGAGTGCTGAGTGTAACTTTCCTACTCAGAACTCAGCACTCAGAACTCAGCACTACATTTCTGGGGTGGCCTATGGTAGCTACGCCCGTGTACTGCTGTCACCAATTTTGGAACAGTTAGAAAATAAGGAGGTGAGTAACACAAGTGTTAAGGCAACAGCCCGCCTGGAAGAAGACGAAGTATTACTCTGGCAGGCTGTAGAGCTTGCCCATTCTCTCGTTTCCCAGCTCAAGTCACAACAGGAGCGCTAATCGCTCGTTCGTTATCTCTAAAAACGTCACCATAGAAAGCATGACGATTACAGACGATCTCCAAAAGTTGTTAGACATTTTGCCCCAAGACCTACGACAATTACTAGAGAATCATCCCAAGCGAGACAGTTTAGTAGAAGTAGTCTTGGATCTGGGCCGTCGCCCAGAGGCTCGCTTTCCTAATCAAGCTGAGTATCTGAGCGAAAAGCCTGTAACTCAAGAACAGATAGATGATTGCATTCAGCGAGTTGGAATCTTTGGCGGAGATAATCGGGCAGGAATCGAGCAAACTTTGCACCGGATCAGCGCCATTCGCAACCGCACTGGCAAGATTATTGGCTTAACTTGTCGCGTCGGTCGGGCGGTATTTGGCACCATTGGCATGATTCGCGATTTGGTAGAAACTGGTAAATCAATTCTGATGCTGGGGCGACCAGGGGTCGGTAAAACTACTGCCTTACGGGAAATTGCCCGTGTTTTGGCAGATGAACTCAATAAACGAGTAGTAATTATTGACACCTCCAACGAAATCGCTGGGGATGGTGATGTTGCCCACCCTGCCATTGGTCGTGCCAGAAGGATGCAAGTGGCTCATCCAGAGCTTCAGCATCAAGTGATGATTGAAGCAGTAGAAAACCATATGCCAGAAGTCATCGTCATTGATGAAATTGGCACAGAACTGGAAGCCTTGGCAGCTCGTACCATTGCGGAACGGGGTGTGCAACTGGTAGGTACTGCTCACGGGAACCAGATAGAAAACCTGATCAAAAATCCCACCCTGGCGGATTTAGTGGGGGGTATCCAAGCGGTGACGTTAGGAGATGACGAAGCTAGACGGCGGGGTAGTCAAAAGACTGTTTTAGAACGCAAAGCCCCTCCCACCTTTGAGATTGCTGTGGAAATGTTAGAACGGCAACGCTGGGTAGTACACGAAAGTGTTGCTGACACCGTAGATACGCTTCTCAGGGGACGGCAGCCTAGCCCGCAAACCAGAAGCGTTGACGAGCAAGGCAAAATTTCAATGACTCGACAGCTGTCAGTAGTCAACGGTCGCGGTGGTGGACAGCAAGTCAGTGGGGAAGACTCCTTTGGTGGATCTCGACAATCTAACGGTTGGCGTTCATCTGGACAGATGGTAGCCTTACCACCCCCATCTATAGAACGAGAGAGAGTGACGGGACGCAGCGAATTTGACCGCTTGCTGGATGAATCCTTTAATTACTCAGAAACCGTAGATTTCAACGCCAGTAGGCAACCAGGCCCAAATGGCGAAGATTTGCCACTGCACGTTTACCCCTATGGCGTTAGTCGCCACCAACTAGAACAGGTAATTAGTGTACTAACTTTACCAGTGGTATTGACAAAAGATATTGATAGTGCAGATGCAATTTTGGCACTGCGATCGCACGTCAAAAACCACGCCAAATTAAGGCAAATGGCTAAAGCCCGTCATGTACCTATCCACATGATTAAATCCAGCACCATACCGCAAATTACCCGTGCCTTGCGGCGGTTGCTGAACATGGATGACCCAGAAATCGCTGATGACCGAGAACTGCAACTACTATTACATAGTGGTAGCGATGACGAAATGGATGCTCTAGAAGAAGCTAGACTGGCGGTAGAGCAGATAGTTATTCCCAAAGGACAACCAGTTGAGTTATTGCCCCGTTCTCCCCAAGTCCGCAAAATGCAACATGAGTTGGTAGAACATTATCGGCTCAAGTCTCATAGTTTTGGTGAAGAACCAAATCGGCGTTTAAGGATTTATCCGGCGTAATATCACTAGTGCATCGCAGCAGAAATAACTCATCAGTACAAAATTCAACTCAGCACTGGCTAAACGCCCCGCTACCGCTAACAGCACTACCATCACGACTGGTTAGAAACTTTTGCCGCGATGCACTAGTACGTCGCTTACTTTGGCGGGGAAACTTTACTTCCACAAATGACCTCAAACAGCAAATTTTGAATTTTATTAATTATGCTAAGAGAAATGGTGCAATCGCCCGTCGTAAGTTTGGTTGAAGGAAAGATTACGTCTCACGCTATTATCTACGCTCTAGCAGCTACTACGTTAAAATTGACTTGTATTTGCTGAGGGTAACTTTACAGATTATGGCAGACCATCTTAGCTCACCTCCAGCCTCGCTCGAATTGCTGCTTCATGAAATTGAGGCAACGCCTAGAGAGTATTGGACAGATTTACTGGAGACATTACGCCAGTTTCGCCAAAAAATCCCATCAGATGCCTCGTCTGTTGTTGATGTTGAGCAAGCTCAGAAAAATCAAGCGGCGATCAAACTCTTAGATTCTTGGATGAGTGATGATGAAGACGCATCTGAACATCAGCAAGCTTGGAATTTTCTAAAAACTGCTCTAGATGAAGATCGATTGTCCGATCGCCCCCTATTTCCATGAGAGTTATGACTGTAAAAGCAAACGGGCAAGCACAAATTATTCGTACAGAACGAGGGCTTACAGTTGCAGGCACTCGCATCACACTTTATGATGTGATGGATTACGTGACTGCCCAATATCCTCCTAAATTCATTCGTGGTCTCTTTAACCTAACCGATGAGCAAGTTAACGCTGCTCTTAGCTACATTGAGGAGAATCGTGCTGAAGTCGAAGCGGAGTATCAAATTGTTTTGAAGGAAGCTGAAGAACTTCGACAGTATTACGAAGAGAAAAATCGTGATCTCATTGCCCGACTTGCCACAAAACCACCTAAACCTGGCATGGAGGCTGCTTGGGAAAAGCTGCAAGCGCAGAAAGCAAAACACCAAGCGCAACTTGAATCTAACGCATGATTTTCTTGGTCGATCATAATCTTGAAGGACATGCTCTACTTTTGTTAAGTAATATTACTAGCCTTGGCTAGTTAGATTTGTTATCTATTCACTTTGTCACTTTTGCAGAGATTGAATTAGCCGTTACTAGCGATGACAGAGTAGTTTGGCGTTTTGCACAGAGAAACCAGATGGTCTTGCTTGCTGACTGCCAATCGAAGTATGAAAGGTAAGAATTCGTTAGAGCAGGTGATGCGTGAAGAAAATACGTTAGCTTCATTACCTGTTGTCACAATCGGAGATGCTGATCGAGTTCTGACTGATCCTGATTATCGCAACCGTTGTGTTGATCGGTTAATTGAAATTGTCTTTGATATTGATGACTACAGAGGTGCAATAAGGCTTTTCATCCCGTGAGTCCGATTGTTTCGATACGGCTGTGGCGATCGTAGTTGTATCGTCAAAAACGCCGCATAATTTAAGACTGTAGGGGCAATTCATGAATTGCCCCTACGTGAATTAAGTGCAGCTTCATATTAAATTGGTATCAGTTAACAAGGTAGGCGCAACAATAATTCCTACAAGAACGCGTAGTAATTCCTCTAATTCTTCAGGAACGCGATAGAGTTTCAAGTCTTGGGAAATCCGTTTTTCTTGACGATGAAATATGCCAAAACGCCAATCTTCTCCCGTGGTGACAGCACCATAAAGCAGAGGTGTTTCTGATTGTGTCCATTGGTCAAGGGCAATTAATTCTACTGCTAATTGGGTAAATCCTCGACCTAAATCTGATTGTTTAGCTTCAATTACTAGCATTCCTACATTACTGTTGATGTAATAATCAAAACTACCTTTTAGTTGTTCGTTAACATTTACCGGATATTCAATATTTAATTGAGTTTGAGTTTCGGCACAAATTTCTAATAAAGTAGGGGCAATTAATACCTCCCTTCTTGCCATTTCACTGATAGGGTTAACGTAGGCTAAATTTCTTGGCAAATAGCGGCTCAAAAAATCTAAACACTTAAGTTCACCTGCATACTTTGGTAAATCCAGCCGCTTGCGTTCATAGGTACAATTAAATTCTGCAAGGATGTCAGCAGGCGTGTATGGTAATTCAAAATATTTACTAAATGTATAGCTTGTACCTGGTTGCAGAATGCGTGGGCGGATCATAAAAACATCCTTTATACAATCAAAACATCATGAAATCGCGCTACCATTTCGGCACGGTTAACAACCTCTAATTTGCGAAATATCCTTTTCAGGGCTTGCTTAACTGAATTTTCTGTAATCCAAAGTTTTGCGCCAATTTCAGCATTGGTTAACCCTTGTGCTACTAACTCAATAATTTGCCGTTCACGGGGAGTCAGGCGATTAGCTAGCGGTGAGTTGAATTTTTGTGGCGATCGCTCTAACATGGCTAAACAAGCTGATAAATGAAGACATAGGGCACTCAAATCAGCAAGATTATCACCGCTAAAAGCAGGCGTATGACCAACACGGGCAAAGTGAACCGTGCCAATTAGCCGACCACCACCAACAATTGGGCCTGTCATAATGTGTTCGTGGTCGTAGTACGCGCAACAATGTTGATACAAATCGCATTGCTTCCAACCACCAGGCGGTAACACCAATTCTTCATGGGCTGGTGCATGGCGCTCAACAACGTAGCGCATAACTGGATCTACAGCTCTACCTACTTGCTCATAGCGCTCTAGCAAGGAATCTGGAACACCATAAACATCAACACTAACTAGACGAAATTGCTTATCGGTCAGGTAGATACCCCAACGCTGTACACCAAAATGCTCTCCAACTTTATCAATAAAAGCTAGCCGTAGCTTACGTTCATCACTGGCAGAAGCTATGGCATGAAATAAACTTTGCAAATTAGCCATTTTCACTCAACAAAGTGTACTCGATCGAGGACTAGGCAACGCTAAGTAGTCAATCTTACTCTAGCAGTGATGAAATCCAACGGCGAAGTATAGGGAATTCAGAATTATGGGTAATCCAGTAGAATACAACATTGGTCTGGTAATTTATCCGGGGATGACGCAATTAGATATTACTGGGCCACAGCAAGTCTTTAGTTTTATGCCAAATAGCAAAGTTTATTGCTTGTGGAAGACTCTCGAACCAGTCACCAGTAGCGATAATCTGACGATTTTGCCAACTACTACTTTTGCTGACTCTCCACAGTTGGATGTTTTGTGTGTACCAGGTGGGCCAGGACAGGTTGAGATGATGAGAGATGGGGAAGTATTGGAATTTCTGCAACATCAAAGCAAGACAGCAAAATATATTACCTCGGTTTGTACTGGCTCCTTGATTCTAGCGGCGGCTGGATTGCTGCAAGGCTATCGTGCTACTTCTCATTGGGCATTTCGCGATCAGTTAGCCATTTTGGGAGTTGAGGTAGTAAATGAAAGAGTAGTTATTGACCGCAACCGAATTACTGGTGGTGGTGTAACTGCTGGTATTGATTTTGGATTGGCGATCGCGGCTCATCTGTGCGGTGAAGAAACAGCTAAACTCATTCAGCTATTGCTGGAGTATAATCCCGCACCACCTTTTAATGTTGGTTCCCCAGAAAATGCTGGGGAGGCATTAGTTCAGCAGGTACAAAAAATTGGTGAACAGCTAATCGCGGCATCCTTACAACAGACAAAGGAGACCGCTAAGTTGTTGGAAATTTAATTGATCTGTTGGGGTTGAGGAGAAGATATTGAATGCAGTTTGGCTACCATTTCTGTACGGGCAGATACCCCAAGCTTGCGAAACATCCTTTTGAGGGCTTGCTTGACGGAATTTTGGGTAATCCAAAGCCTCGCGGCAATTTCCGCATTGGTTAAGCCTTGGGCAACTAATTCTGCAATTTGTAATTCTCGTGGTGTTAAAGGAGAAGCAACAGCAGGCGGAAATGTTTTTGGCTTTGCCCGTAAGGTAGCGATTTTTGCTGAAATGTGAATGCATAAGGCACTCAAGTCGGCTAAATCGTTACCATCAAAGGCTGGACTACCCTTAGCACGAGCTAAGTTGAGGGTTCCGACAAGACGACCATCACAGACAATGGGGCCAGTCATCACGTGTTCGTGGTCGTGGCGTGGGCAAATATGTTTCCAGTCTTCTGGAGATAAAATTAATTGCTCATGAGCAGGTGCATGACGCTCAACCACATAGCGTCCTATGGGATTACCTTGTAGGCAAACAGAGGGAATACCGGGAACATCAATCTCAGTCTTTGACTGGTCATCTATGAGATCGATACCCCAATGTTGCACGCCAAAATGCTCACCAATTTTATCCATGAGCGCGAGTTTTAGCTCTTGCTCATTGCGGACATTGGCGATCGCAGCAAATGCAGCATGAAGAGAATTAGCCATAAGTGTACCCAGTTGGGGACTATGCGGGGCTTGACAATTACCTCTATGCTAATACCAAGCAAAGCAAAAACGCTAATATCACTACTGGCTATAGGTAAACACATGACAGTTACACAAATTTCTGCTCAGGAACTTTTCCGGGCTGCTTATGAAAATCGTTACACTTGGGACAAGAATTTTCCTGGGTACACTGCTGATATTACCTTTAAGCATGATGGGCAAGTTATTACAGGCAAAGTGATCGTCAATGCCAATCTGAAGGCTGAAGTATTAGATGTAGAGGATGAGCAAGCCAAGCAAGCGATTCATAATCAAGCTTGGGAAATAGCAATTCACCGCGTCCGTCGTTCCTTTGAAGATACCCATAGCGCCAATACTTTTAGCTATGGTGCTACTGATGCTAATGGTGCAGTAGAAATTTTGGTTGGTGGTAAAGCTGACGGTGATAAATACAAAGTCCGCAATAATGAGGTCAGCCACGTTCACCGTTTAATCCACGGTACTTTTGTGACAATTGACACTTTTAGCAGTCACCAAACTGGAGAAGGCTATCTATCTCACACCTACGACTCTGTATATAATGATCCCAAAACAGGCGAACAAAAGGGCGGTAGAAGCGAGTTTACCGATGAATACGAAAAAGTTGGTCAATATTTCATTCTCAATCGCCGGGAAATTCGCACCCAGATAGAAGGGAAAGTCACAACTCAGGAATTTATTTTCTCTAACATCAAGTTGTTAGAAGCGGTTGCGGCTGAATAAGTTTCACTCCGAATAATAATAAACTAAGCATTTTGAACTGATTGTTTGGTTCGGGGAAAAGTTTAAAGGGTAAGGGTTAAAGGTATTTTCTTTACCTTTTGCCCTTCACCTTTTCTCTCTTAAGCTAATACGCTTGGTGTTAAGGTAATTAGAGATTGATTTGTCACTGAAAAAGCCAGCATACTTGGGGGATTCTCCCCCAAACCCCCTCCAAAAGTAGTGTTCTGTTTTTTGTTGAGTAACTAGTTTTTTGGCTTTGTTGTCGATTAATTTCCTTAAGTGAACTGTATTGCCTCTTAACCGACAAGTATTTGTTTGACTCTTTGATTTTTGATTTCAGAATCAGCGATCGCATTTCTCATTGGGTGCGATCGCTTTTATTTTTGGCATTTCGAGAATAATTCTGCCGGAATTGATAAACGATAGACTTTATACAAGCTGATTATTCGTAAAGAAGTCTAATCTAGGTAGGTATCAGGTAATGGTGCGTTTAAAACCGTGGCAATGGGTTGTATTAGCAGCGCCGATCGCTTTGATCGTCACTTTCTTACTGGTAGCCGCAGGTTCCCAGATCCATGCATGGGGGATTAGTTGGATTTGGGCTGTATTTACTTTAATGTTTGTCGGCTGGCGTTGGTTGCTGGTTAAATGGACTCGACCGGAAGTAGAACAACTAGAGGCTGTATTAGCACAAGTCAGTGAAGAATTAACAGCAACGGCGGATACTAACCAATTACCTGCCGGAAATGACACTACCAGTCAAGCCCAAGCAGTCTTAAATGAAGTTTTGGAAGCCGCACAAAGCGATCGCCCAATTTGGGAAGATTGGTCAACTTTCTGGACGCGATGCCAAAATTTAGTGGTGGCGATCGCTCATATCTATCATCCTGAAGTTAAATATCCCCTGCTGAACATTTACATTACCCAAGCCTACGGGCTGATTCGGGGCACTGTAGATGATTTGGATCAATGGATTCAGAAGCTATCACCTGCCCTCAATCAAGTTACAGTCGGGCAAGCTTACCAAGCTTATGAAGTCTATCGGAAATTGGAACCATCCGCTCGGAAACTCTGGAAAGCTTGGAATTGGGCACAATGGCTATTAAATCCGGCGGCGGCTTTTGCAAAAAAAGCTAGTCAGCGTTCCACCAGCCAAGCAAACCAGCAATTACTGGTGAATTTAAGCCAAATGCTGCGGGAAGCGGCTTTACGAAATTTGTGTCGGCAAGCGATCGCTCTTTATAGTGGTACTACTTTACCAACTGCGGAATTTTCTTCCTCAACTCCCACTCCCACCCTACCCAAAGCAAAAACCCAAACCCTACGCGAAATCTTGGCGGAAGCAGAACCAACAGCAGCAGTTGCCCAAAAACCTGTGAATATTCTGCTTGTAGGGCGCACAGGTTCGGGAAAAAGCAGCTTGATTAACACTTTATTTCAATCAGAACTAGCTGCTGTTGATGTGTTACCTAGTACCGATCAAATTCAAAATTACCAATGGCAAACTTCCAGTAAAGAAACTCTGACACTTTGGGATACTCCAGGTTATGAGCAAGTCAACCATGCAGATTTTCGCGAGCTAGTTTTAGACTATGGCACAAAAGCAGATTTACTATTATTAGTCACACCTGCGCTAGATCCAGCCTTGCAAATGGATGTGGACTTTCTCCAAGATATGAAAGAGGAAGTTACAGATCTACCTGTAATTACTATAGTTACCCAAGTAGATCGTCTGCGTCCCATCCGCGAGTGGCAACCACCTTATGATTGGGAATGGGGCGATCGCGCTAAGGAAATCTCTATTCGGGAAGCTACACAGTATCGGGCGCAATTGCTGGGGAATTTTTCTAAGTTAGTTTTGCCTGTGGTGACAGATGATAGCAAGACTAATCGAACTGCTTGGGGAATAGAAGCTTTATCTTTAGGATTAGTAGATGCGATCGCACCTGCTAAACAACTCCGTTTAGCTCGCTTTTTACGTAATCTCGAAGCCCGTACTGTCGCTGCTGCGAAAATCATCGACAATTACACCTTCCAAATGGCGACAACTCAAGGACTAACATCACTGCTCAAAAGTCCCGTCCTCCAATTTATTTCCACCCTATCAACCGGATCGCCCGCTCTAGCATATCTGCTAGCAGAAAAAATTCCTGTGGAACAGTTGCCTGTTGTGATTGGTAAGCTGCAAATGGCTTATGAGCTTTTCTCTCTCTTGAATACAGGTAACTCTAGCAAGCCCAACTTTGATTTGCTAGCCCTTTGGCCCTTGCTGCTAGAAAATACAGATGCAAACGATAGCAACGCCTGGGCTTTTGGTCATGCTTTAGTTGAGTATTGGACTCAAAACCTGACAATTGAACAACTCCGAGAGCGGTTTAACTACTATATCAATTTGTCGGTTGGGGACTTCTAAATAAAAAAATAATCAGTCGCTTTGGTGAGCAGGGGAAGCAGGGGGAGAAGAAATCTGATAGTCGTATTGGATGCAGGAATTGAGTAATTTAATTTTTGGATGTCCCTTGGCAAATAACGCGCAGGTTCAGCAACCTAACTTGCAAATCAAGTTTCTGATTCGTAAATCAACTTTTGCGACTCGCAAACTAAGTTTTTGATTCGTAAATCAACTTTTGCGACTCGTAAATCAAGTTTTTGATTCGTGTATCAACATCACAACTCATAAAACAGATGTTTACCCCAAAAATTCGATTCAAAGCTTGTAAATCTTTGAATTTCAACCAATTTTCGTATGTATCAGACTTATCTGAGGCTTGTTTAGGCAGAAATGCGATCGCATTTCTGCCTAACATCAGAAAATATTAACCCTCGCTGGCAAAGCCTTTCCCATAGGGTAGGTGGGCTGCGTTAGATTTAGCCCCAGGCTTCTAGCCCTTATCATTACCCACATTTGATAAATCCTCGCTTCGCTGCCAACCCACCAGAGAATCAATTCTCTGGCTAATAGCTAAAGTCTACTCAAGTAGACTAAGGTGCATATTCTAGTCCACTTGAGTGGACTTGCGCTATTAGACCTACACTTCAGTGTAGGGAGAGATGTCGGTAAGCACGATACTTTGACTGTCACAAAAATCTGCGTAACGACAAGGCTATTTCTGCGGGCGTTCTTTATAATATCTTTATCAAAAAGCCTGATTTTTACTGATATATGTGAGCATAGTTCCGAAAAACTGCAATTTGACGTTGTAGCTAGTTCTATTAATGCCAAGTTGAAATTAATCTATTTTTACTTGCTAGCACTTAATATATATGCATCTGAGGTTATTTACTCAAATATTACCAGGGGTAGCAATAGCTTCTGTGATTTCAGCTTTAGCTTGGGGAATTGCCACTACTACAAACAACCAGCCCAGTTATGCTGGAAATAACAAATTCTTCTGCGACCTAGAAGGGAAAATACCAGTTACCAAGGTACGCACCTCGCGGGGGCCTGAAACCTTTATCCGTTGGGTTGTTAAGGACTTTAAAAAATTTCCACCTTCACAACGTTGTAAGATTGTCTCCACAAGGCTGCAACGCTATTACGATAATGGTTCACTTTTCATCAGGAGTGAATTTAATTTCAACAATCATCCAGTTTTGTGTATTGCCAATCGTCGAGGCGTACCATGTACTTCAGATAATGTACTAGTCACCCTCAAACCAGGAACGGATTTAGGAAGAGTCTACCAGCAGATAATTGCTTTTCGCCGTGGTGTTGCGGGTAAACCTTTGGATTTAAGTGGCAAATGTCGTCCTTATACTGAGTATGACGGTGATTTGTATCTTGATGTTAAGCAACTAGTAGATGACAAGCAGTGTGGTGAATAGACTTTTGTTTTTAACAATCTCAAAACAGAGTCTGTATAATCTGGCTTCTAGTTGGCAGTTCTTTGGGGGGGGTTTAGTGTAACATGATCTGGCAATGGCTAAAAAACGGACTTGGGTACACAGTCTGCTTGCTAATTTGTCTTGCTGGTATTTCTTTAGCATTGCCAAAACAGCAAAGAATTTCTAGTGATGTTACTAAAGTTTCTCAAACATCTACTGCCCTTTCACCAGAACAATTACAACTATTAGCAAAGACAATTACTGTCAAAATATCTGCAAAAGAGTTACTTGGTTCAGGAACTTTGCTGCAAAAAAAAGGACAAGTTTATACAGTAATAACTAATGCCCATGTCTTAAGAACAGCTAAACCTACCTATCAAATTCAAACACCGGATGGGCGTGTTTTTCAAGCTTCTGTGTTGCAGCTTGCAGAATTTCAGAAAGAAGATTTGGCTGTATTGCAGTTTCGTAGCCCAGATGTAGTTTATACAGTTGCTAAGATTAAAGATGCATCTAGTTTGCAAGTTGGGGATGAGGTTTTTGTGGGTGGATTTATATCTAATTTAACTAATCAAAAGCTATCTCCCCAAGCAGCAAAAATCTTTAATAATCAGTTTTTATTTACATCTGGTAAAGTCACTTTCTTGCTAGATAAAGCTTTAGAGCAAGGCTACCAAATTGGTTATACAAATGATGTTCGTAAAGGCATGAGTGGGGCACCATTATTAAATGTATATGGTGAAGTAGTGGGGATAAATAGCTTACATAAAGACCCACTTTGGGATACGTCTGAAGTTTATCAAGATGGTTCCCAACCGGATAAATCATTACAAGAAATAATTACACGTTCTAGTATGGCTGTACCTATTAGAAGAGAAATATTAGAAAATCATTGGGAGAAGAAATCATGAGGTTTGCTGGTGGGCTTCCGGCAGTATTATTTGGTACAGCAATTGTCATTGGGCAACTGCAAATCGCTACGGCATTGAAACCTACAGAAGTTAGTCCCATAGCGCAACAAATTACAGTCCGTATTGATGGAGCAGGTACAGGTTCTGGTGTAATTATTGAGCGCCAAGGCAATACTTATACCATTCTCACCAATTTGCATGTAGTGCAATTTAAAGGTAGCTACACAGTCCAAACACCAGATGGTAAACAATACACCTTCAACCATAGCCAAGTACAACAATTACCAGGTGTTGATTTAGCGGTATTTCAGTTTACTAGCAACCAAAATTATAGTGTTGCAGAAAAGGGAACTTCGGAAAACTTACCATTGGGGATAACTATTCATGTAGCAGGTTATCCTCAAGGATCATCAAGTATCAGCTTTCTGAGTGGTCAAATTTCTAGTCGTGTACCAAACCCAAAAGATGGTTACGCTTTTATTTATACAGTGAATGCTTTTCCAGACATGAGTGGGGGGCCGATACTGGATGAGCAAGGTAAATTAGTAGGGATTCATGGACGCGCCATAACTAACCCAGACACGAATGCTACTACTGTACTTGGGATTCCGTTGAGGACTTATTTAAGGCTTGCGGCATCTGCAAAACCCCCAACTATTACTTCACCACCTGTAAATTCATCCACTAAATTTAGTCTAGCGAAGATATTGACTGGACATTCTGCAAAGGTGATTAAAGTTGATTCACACAATTATTCATACGTAGAAGGAGAAGTTAATTCAGTCGCCATTAGCGCAGATGGCAGAACTTTAGCTAG
>JAVRCF010000006.1:92574-159526 GCA_034530935.1 Aulosira sp. DedQUE10
TGGTAGTTTGGACAATACTATCAAAATCTGGAACCTCACCACTGGGCAAGAAATTCGGACTCTTAAAGGTCATTCTAAGTCGGTTAATTCAGTCGCCATTAGCGCAGATGGCAGAACTTTAGCTAGTGGTAGTTTGGACAATACTATCAAAATCTGGAACCTCACCACTGGGCAAGAAATTAATACCCTCCAAGGTCATTCTGATTGGGTTGGATCAGTCGCCTTTAGCCGAGATGGTAAAACTTTAGCTAGTGGTAGTCTTGACGCAACTATCAAAATTTGGCGGTTATCTCAGTAGCCCTTCAATTTGAGATTTTGCTTCGCTTAACCCAATTATGCACTGAATTGATTTATTTCAACAGATGTAGGTTGGGTAGAGCGTAGCGAAACCCAACATTATCGCGGCTATTTTAATTACGCGCTAAGTTGAGTTATTTCAACGGGTAGAGGTAGAATTGCAACGATAGGAATGGTTTCTATAATAGAAACCGTGTAAGCAGAAAGCTGCAAAAAATCAGATACAGGGGGATGCAACAAAATTTCCAAGACCATTTCTTGGAGGTCGTTTGATATTTTAGATAACCCAGAAATCGGAAAGCTGCGGGTTCCCATCTCTGTCTTTTGGGCTAACACTGAATATTCAAGAAAAACAATACTTATACATGAACGCTGTTGTTGATTAATCCGTAACAGGATATGGTCGGTTAGTTCTATTCCTATCGCTTTTGCACCTGCTTGAAAGCAAACTGTCAGTGTATCGCTTGCTTCATCATATTTAACACTTGGCTGGCTCATATTAACCTATTACCTTTTGATATGCTGTAACTACATAGTTATTTGGTATCGGTTGACCTAATTTTCCTTCTTTAAAGCGACATAGAACAATAGCAACTATGTGGGTATTGCCAAAGGGTAAATCATCAAACGCTTGAGTGTAACGATATTTTTGTGGGTTCAATGGGTCTTGAGTCCTACGGCCATAACGAATGGTTTCTTCTAGTTTATCTTCACAGTCTTCCATCTCTGGATGATTTTCTGGATCGATAATGTGTTCCCATCGTTCCTGTGTGATGTAAATGTTGTTATTATAGCGATCGCATACACTCCAGCGTTTTTCATTCTGCATACAGTAGCCTATACAAAGATTCAGCTTGCTGCGTTACTTGTTGCTATTTTTACTTAGCTGATGACATAACACACCCGACTTTTACTTATTAATGATTTTCTGTAATTTTAAATGACTGAATCATCGCTTCAGCAGTAGGTAAATACAGAGAATATTTTGTCAACTCTGCTGTATAAGTGATAAAGTAAGCCTTGCCGTCCCTCACAGTGCCAATTTCCATTACTTTAAGTTTACATTGTCCTTCTTGCCGAGTATAAGTTAATTTATAAGCGTTAAAGTTTGATAGCGTTGTTAATAGTTTAGTCTCATCAGTAATTTTTTGATTTGGATTAATATTTTTAATCTTTTGTATTGCAAAATTTTTAGATTCTTCTACAGACAACAATTGCTTATTGACATTAATTGTTATTTCTAAAGTACAAGAATCTAACTGCTTTTGGATTTGAGGGATAAAATGAATTACCTCACCGCCAAAATCATCGCCAGGTTTGATTGGTTGCCAATCGTCTGATGGATATTTGATTGTGATGCCATTATGCTCTTCAGAACCCGAAAGAACAGGTTTGGGATTAATGGGATATAAAATTAATAAAACTATAGGAGTAATTACTACTAATACACCTACAGTTAGTAAAAATTTCCACGGTCGAGATTTAACAGAACCGCTATCTGGAAGATTATTTGGTTGTAGGCTTAACTTTGTCCCCGCCCCTGGAGACGACGGTAGTCAGTTAAAAGTAACAGGGGCATTAAATACGGTGCCTTGGAAAACATTCTTCATCTCATCTGCCAACTTCTGATAGTTGATCACACTTGGCTGTTGTGGCTGAGACTTGAGATTATCGGCTTGTTGCTGTATTAATTGAATAAAATTAGGATTTGGTTCAGCTTTAGCAGCTGTTGCTAATTCTTGTGCAGCTTGAGCCAATTCCGAATTAACCTTAGCCGCAGATTCTACTTCTAGTACAGCCTTGCCATAATCGAGTGGTTGATCTGGCGCTTTTTCAATAGCAACTACAGTCTGGGGAGAGTGTTTTTTGAGAGTAACGAGAAACTCACCAGTCTTATCCCATAAAACTTGTCCGACATTTTCGCCCGTTTTTTCTAAGGCTTTGGTGGCAATTACAGAGCCAATTGCGATCGCAGCAGTAGTTATAGGTTCCATTTGCTACTTTACTCTATGTGTATGCTATTCCTCTATTAACACATGGTTTATGTGCTAATTTCCGTAATTGTAGAGAAAAAATTTAGATTTATAGCTATTTTAATCTTGTTGATGTACAGATCCTTGTAAGGAACATTGTGATTAGTAAGCTGCAAATGGCTTATGATCTGTTCTCGCTGTTGAATACATGTAACTCTAGCAAGCCCAACTTTGATTTGCTAGCCCTTTGGCCCTTGCTACTGGAAAATACAAATACAAGCGATGTCTGGGCTTTTGGTCATGCTTTAGTCGAGTACTGGACTCAGAACCTGACAATTGAACAATTTCGAGAGCGGTTTAACTACTATTTATCAATAAATTATTTAAGGGTAGGAAATACGCAATAGGCAATAGAAATCGGGGAACAGGCATATTTGATAAAAAAGCTAAATCTACCTCTTCCTCTCGCAATGACATTATGTAATTAATTCGACCCAATTACTTATCGCTAATAGCCACAAAAATTGCGTTTCTAAATAGGTTATAATACAGATGTATTGTGGTATAAGGCACCGAGCAGATGTCTGTCTCAGCCAAAGTCTTTCTATGTTCCTGACGATTTGGGTATTTTTGTAATTGCAAGTCCCTGAGACATAGATAAAACGTTTAGGAACAATCTTAACAAGATTACCGTCACATCTTATATATATGTATAGCAAACTGATTAATAGACGCATATTAGCAGCATACAACTGCTGAGGAACGAGCGCAAATATCCGCGTCGTTGAATTACATTACCTGCGGAATATCCTGATAGACAGGTTTAAAAATATAACGAAACAATTTCAGTAAATTTGCGTCATTAAAATATCTCAAGAGACTTAAACGGAAACCCTACTATGACACGCCTTTATCGTTGGAAATCTGGAACTGCTGCACTAATGGCAATGGCAATTACTACAGGTACTCTTACCCCTTTATTTGCCTCTGCTCCTGCTAGTGCCCAATACAATATTAACCAATCCCGAACAGTTACTATTCCTTATAATGTAACCTTTCCTGTTACTTACGAAAAAGACAAAGTAATTGTTAAGCCTGGCGAAAGTATGTCACTAACATTGAAAATCGCCAACGATATTATCGATAATAACAGGAATGTATTAATTCCTCGTGGAACTGATGTTGTTGGCAGACTAGAACCTGTAAACCTCAATGGAGTTTATTCCGGTGACAGAAATAATAACAATCAACAAGGTGTCAAATTTGTTGCCCGAGAATTAGTATTTGCTTCTGGTCGTCGTCAGCAAATCAATGCCAGTTCTCGCACATATTCTCAAACCGAAAGAATCTCTCAAGGAACTGATACAGGCAGTATCTTAACAGATGCCGCTATTGGTGCTGGTGCTGCCACTTTAATTTCGTTAGTTACAGGTAACCGCAAAATTGAAGTTTTAGAACCTATTATTGGTGCGGCGGCTGGTGCTGGAGCAAGTGTACTGTTGCGTAAAAAACAAGCTGATGTGTTTGTATTGCGTCCTGAACAGGATTTAGCTATCACATTGAACTCTAGCTTGGTACTATCTCGCTACTAGACTTAACTCAATTTAAGACGTAAATTTAATCATCCCTAATCTGCGATCGCCACTTTATTATATGTGTGCGATCGCTTAATTTTTAATTACTATTTTATTGGGTTAATTGTATTTTATCCGGATCATTGTATTTTGCTTTGAATACAGCGCTTCCGGCTATTATGCAATACAGTTTTTCTCCTTGCCCTCTCCTATCAAAGCTTTCAGATTTGAGAATGTACCTCATAGCTGCCGGAAGTGCTGTAAAGACGTTCAAAACTCAATGCCAGAAGTTAATGGTTGGGTTACGGTACATTTAAAATAACCTCAGTTTATTACACTTCCAATACTGCAATGGATAGGATTTTAAATGGGAATTTGGTTGAGAGAAAAGCTTAAAATGTAAGGTTAAAGGTTGTTTCTTTCCTCTTCCCATTTTCTTCTTTACCGACAACTATTAATTACACTTTTTGTTACTTTATATAGATGTGTTGATATCAAACTGTGACTTAAGTAACGGTTTTCAAAAATAGAGAATAATTAGGAACCTTCGCCTGAAGAAAGTGTCTAAGTAAGTAAGAGAAAAACAAATAATTATATTGGACTAAAAACTATGTTTTCTTTAAATCGTTTGCAATCTGGAACAGCTGCACTAATGGCATTGAGCATCACAGCAGGTACTGTAGCACCATTTATTACAGCTGCACCTTCTTTTGCTCAAACTACTTTTTCTGATGTTTCTTCTAACTATTGGGCATCACAATTCATTCAACAATTATCACAGCGAGGTGTAATTGCTGGATTTCCTGATGGTAGTTTCCGCCCAGAAGAACCAGTAACCCGCGCTCAATTTGCGGCTATGGTTAACAAAGCTTTCCAAAAATCACCGCAACGGCAAGCAATCAATTTTACAGATGTACCAAGCAACTATTGGGCATCTAGTGCCATCCAGCAAGCTTATACCATCGGTTTCTTGTCAGGATATCCTGGTAATCGCTTTGAACCGAACCAAGCAATTCCCCGTCAACAAGTTTTGGTTTCCCTCGCCAACGGTTTAGAATATAGTCCTAGTGGTAATGTTGAAACCAGTCTGCAATATTTCAACGATGCTTCTAACATCGCGGACTATGCTCGTAGTCCGATCGCAGCTGCCACTGAAAAACAAATTGTGGTGAACTATCCTAATGTGAAGTTCCTCAATCCTACTAGCACCGCTACACGGGCACAGGTAGCAGCTTTTATCTATCAAGCCTTGGTTAGTTCCAATCAAGCCTCAGCCATTAACTCGCCCTATGTTGTGGCGCTTCAAACTACCACACCCACACCTGTAGCCGTCACAATTCCGCAAGGAACTGCTATCCCCGTGAAGTACGATAAGGCAGAAAAAATTCTCGTCACCAAAACCGAAACTGCACCTTTAACCTTGACAGTATCGCAAAATGTGATTACGCAGGAAGGCGCTGTCATAATTCCGGCTGGTAGTCAGGTAGTCGGTCAACTCAAACCAGCTGAAGGTGGTTCTCAATTCGTTGCCCAAAAACTAGTATTGACTTCAGGTCAAGAATATCAACTTAACGCCACATCTGAAGTTATTAGCAAAACAGAAACAGTCAACAAGGGGACAAGTACTGGCTCCATCATTAAGAATACCGTCTTGGGTGCAGGAGCCGCCGCTGCCGTCTCTGCGGTCACAGGCGATCGCGCGATCGCCACAGAAGAAGTCCTCGGTGGCGCTGGTATCGGTGCTTTGATTGGCTTGTTCTTCGGTAAGAACAGTGTTGACTTAATTGCCATTGACCCAGACACCGATCTACAAATGACCATCAATCAAAACTTGTTGGTTTCTCTAAGATAGTCATTAGTCATTAGTCATTAGTAATTAGTCATTGGTCATTAGTTATTTACAAATGACAAAGCGCAAAGGACAAATGACTAATGGCGAACTTCAGGCAACCAAATAATAAACGTAGTCCCCGGTGCTGTGGGTGATGCGATTTTGGAATTAATTGCAGGGCTAAAAACTTCGATTTTACCCTGCATTTGCTCGATCAATTGTTTGGCGATCGCTAATCCTAAACCTGTACCAGGAATTTCTGTTTGCGCCTGTACGCCACGGTAATGGCGTTCTCCAATATGTTCTAAATCTTCTGGCGGAATCCCAGGCCCGTTGTCACTAATGGCAATTCCTTGTAAATTATCTTTTTCTTGTCCTATTTGAATTAAAATTTTGCCGCCGGCTGGAGTGTATTTCAACGCATTATCAATAATATTACTTAATACTTCTCGTAATGCTTTTGTGTTAACGCGGACTAAGGGCAAATTGCTGGGAATTCTAGTGGTCAGTTGTAAATTTCTTTCCTGAGCAATTGCCTTGGCTGATACTAATAATGGTGCTAATAAATCTGCTAAAACACAGTCAGCTTCTTTTTCTCCTGTTCCTGGCAATAACAGGGCTGGTTTTGCTTCTTTTTGGAGAGTTGCTTCCACGACTTGGGTTTCTGGAAGGGGGAGAGGTGCTAAATCTGCTTCTGTCAAGTCAACGACTTGATCGAACTGTAGCAGTAATTCTTGCAGGCGATCGCTCTCACGGATGATATTACCAGCAACATCGCGGTTCGGGTCGCCAGCACGCAAGCGTTTCATCAACAGTTTACCAAAGGTTTTAATTGCCGTTAAGGGGTTGCGAAACTGGTGCAAGAGATTATCTAGCAAATCACGCTGCTGTTCTTGCAAAATTTGTTGTTGATGTAATTGATGCTGCAACCAGGCTCGACGCTGATCTAAAATACAGGCGATCGCTAGGGTTTGGGCTATCCTCTGAATCTGGCTTTGCTCTTGTTCATTCCATACCCGGTCTTCTCTACCTGTCACCAGTAACCCCATCATCACACCTTCATGGCTCAGGGGTAAAACAATTTGGTTCTCACTCAGTAAATATTCTTCTGATGTCTCAGACTCCTGTGCTGCATTGGATGATTCCGGCACATCCGTCAATAATTGTCCCCGATACTGGGGTAAAGCCAAAACATTCCTGACTTTCATTTGCCTAGGTGTTTTGACCTCACCAGTCTCCTCACCTTGCCCTAATATAGCCGTCTCCGGGTATACCACTACAGGAATCAGTTTTGCCTCACCTGTAGGAGACTCTACCAATTCTTGTGTTAAGTAGACAACACTTAACGATGCTCCTAGCCCTTGGGTTAACAATGCTATTTGCTCTCGGCATAGAGCAACAAAATCAGAACTGGCAGACATTAACATTTTTCAGATTTTGCTCAAGATTATAGAATTTAAGGGTAAATTAAATAAGAGGCTTATTTTTTCCTCGCTCATTTAATAAAGCTTAACTAAATCTTTTTAGTAATGGTTTGCGCCTGGGAATTATTTACTTCCCTAAATTTGATTTGTCTAGCTTTCAAGATATTATTTGAGTTGTATCAAAGTCTTAAAAACGGTTGATTTTTTGAACTAGAACCTATATAATTACGACGGATTTTGTAGCTATCACTACAATCTATAGCTTGAAAGAGGAGGAAAATAGGTTGGCAAGGAGACGGAAGCGGAAAAGTCGTCGTCGCCAAGAAGGGCGGCGAATCCTAGAGCATGTGCCTCAATATAGCATCGAGAGTGGCGAAGAAAAACCTGTGACAGCAGCGAGAAAATTCATTCAAGCTGAAGGAATCGCGCCACCAGCGTTGCTACTTGTAAAGCGAAACGAACACACTACAGACCGTTATTTCTGGGCAGAAAAAGGGCTGTTTGGTGCTCAATACGTAGAAGAAAACCATTTCTTGTTTCCTAGCCTCAGGACTTTAGAACCTCCTGCGGTACAGGAAACATTAGCTTTAGCTGGTCGCTGAACTGGAGAGTGGTTATCTTACGCATTAGATGCGACTTCTGACAATCATTTAACTGGCGAAATTGCTTGTGTTATGCAAAAATTTCAATTTCTTTTAAGTTTGTAGCTGATTTGCCAGTGGAGATTTTCAAACCATGCTTGTTTGCTTGGGTTGATTTATGGTCTCGTGATCTAGAAGGAAGTCAGCATTGAGCAAAAAGTGTCTACAAGCGGGAGCGGATTTGTGCGTTCATTCGGTAGATTGCTCAGGACGCTCTTTCAAAAGATATAGAATGATCCCTACGATACTACCTCGTAGGGATCATTCACATCTTCTAGCTTGTATTTCCAGCTCCTAAAACTCTATCTCCGGAAAAATTTGGACATAATGCCGCATCTCATACTCTCAGATGTGCAAAAAATTCCAAAAAATTCAAAATTTATCTAAAAGATTTTAACTGTAGTGCCTTCTGCAACTCCATGAGTTCGTCACGGTGGCCAATGACAGTAATTGTACTTGAGGAGTGTTGCTGATTCGGGATTGCTTCCAGTTTGAGCGACACCTTCTCAAGTCTTCCAGCTTTTTTCCAATAAAAAATACCACTCAAAGGGGACAGCAAAATTATCCCCAGAAAAAGAGTACCAAAACTCGGAAAAAGTATTGCCAAAACCAGTGATAAACAAAGCAACCCAATAGCCGCTAGCAGTGTCAAAAACACAGCTAAAAACCAACTTGGTTTGACAAACCCTTCAAATGTCACTTGGTTTTTTTGTCGGTCTATCGCTGCCACTCGATAAGACCGGGAGCGAAAATACTCTTGTAATTGAGGCATTAAACTAGCTTCGTCTTGCTCAGAGATCAGTTGCGCTGTCTGCGTGCGTTCTTTAGTAGAAGCACGAATAAAGAAAAACAGCCCAACCAATAACAACAAGGTTAGTAGGAACGTAGATGGCAGAATAGCAGTATCCATAACTAAAAAAGGTACTATTTGATTGGAGGAGACTTATTCATTTCATTCTCAATATCAATTATTCGTTAATTTGTTCTCGGATTGATGTACTCTAGCCAAAGCTGGGCCAAATTTTGTGATTGAACTTGCCACTCTGGAGAAAGTTGATACATCCGCCTGGGGCGGCCCCGCCCTTCAAGTTTCTTCCAATACCCAGTTATTGCCCTTTGGTCTTCGAGAAATTTAATTGCACTGTACAGTACGGTATCCGAAAGCCGATAGGTGGGATATTCAGTTTCCAGTCGCTGGATCAACTCGGTTCCGTAAGATTCACCTTGTAGTAAAACGTACAGAATATAACATACTGCTAGTTCCTGACAGAGGTAAGTTGGCGGAGGATTTTCAAAGAAATGATATATATCCTCAAGTTTCATGGTTAGTGGATGGCTAAAAAATGCCTTAAGGTGAGATCTACAATGCTTGTAGTCAGTATATACTGATACTACGGCACTTGTATCAGTATATAAGGCTACTTAGGCAATATTTCCAAAGCGTAAACATCAAACGATAACCCACGCTCTTGACAGTTGTGGGACTAATATGGAATCTCAGGAACGCAGTGTTTTGCGTTCCTACCCAAGCTCAAGACGGTGTGGTGAGGAGCAATTTAAGATATTGGCAAAACCAATGTCTTAGTGTCAAGTGATGTTGAGCTGGTTAGAACTGCTGAAGCAATAAGATGCCATCGAAGAAATTTTACAGGTAAAATGCAGTTTTGTCTGTAAAAGTTAATAAACACTTTTTTTACAGTAATTATCCCAGTGCAAACCTTAGAATATGGGATTGGGGAGTAGGGACTAGGGGCTAGGGACTAGGGAAAAATAACAAATGACAAAGCGCAAAGTCGAGCCACTGCGTTAGAGTCGCCCTGCGTCGGAAAGCATGTGGCGTTGAACGGAGGAAACCTCCGCTCAGAACTTTGTAAGAATGACAAATGCCCAATGCCCCATGCCCCATGCCCTATTTCTTTTGCAGCGCCTAGAAAATTGGTTATCAGTATGTCACAAAACCCTGACGCAACATCGTCTTCTTCTAATCTTCGGGCAATTGGCCAAAAGTTTCGTCTAACAGGTTGGATTAGCTTTTGGATACAGTTAGTACTAGGCGTAGTTTCTGGCGTGATTCTGTTGTTATTTGCCCTTTCTAGCCAAAGACCTGGTAGCTCGGGTAATAATGCCGGAGCAGGTTTTGGTATTTTTCTGGCAATTTGTGGGTTGGTTACCTTGGGTGTAGGCATTTATTTGGCTTACCGTTATACCAGACTAGGCGCTCAACTACTATCTCCTAATGCCAACAACCGACCGCGTAAAAGCGAAACTATACAAGTATTGCGCTTAGGAGTAATCGTCAGTTTGGTAGGAATATTATTAACTCTTTTAGGGGCACAAGCGATCGTTGGGACTTTAGCTGCACGGGCTATTACCCAAACTCAAATTTTATTTTCTCCTCAAGGTAACCAACCATTCATCAGCGGCTTGGATATGTTTGTGGTGCAGGCCAATACCAATACAGTCATGGCACACTTTGGCGGTCTGTTAGCCTCGCTTTGGCTGCTCAATCGCATTACAAAGCCTTAGTAGGTTGTCAAAAGTCAACAGTCAAAAGTTATTTTTTCCTTGTTCCTAGCGCTCTTTTATGACTCTGATGGAAGAAAAAAAATTTAGGTTGGGTTTCACTTTGTTCAACCCAACAAAACCGAGGATTTTTCCTGTTGGGTTGAGGAACGAAACCCAACCTACGCATAAATTTATCAAAGCCTTAAGAATCAAGGGTTCTAATTTTTATTTAACGAGAGTAATAGAAGAGCGCTAGTCCCTAATCCCTAGTCCCCAGTCCCTAGGAAGGGATTTAATTAAATTTTGTATTGCATGTCCTGTTATGTCAGGACAAAATCAGGATATGCTGATGTGTTGGCAAGAGATACTAGGCAAAAAACAAAAGAAAAATCTGTGCTGGATATTAAGCAAATAAGGGAAAATCCCCAACTAGTTGAAGAATGTTTGAATAGTCGTAGTGGTAAATACGATATTCAAGCGATATTGCAGTTAGATCAGCAACAACGGGAACTGGAGTCAACACGTAATCAACTCCAAGCCCGAAGCAACGAAGTTGGTAAAATGGTGGGGCAAAAGATTAAATCTGGAATTAATCCTCAGTCTCCAGAAATTCAATCTTTGCGGGATGAGGGTAACGCCATTAAAACTCAATTGAGCGAACTGGAGCCGCAAGAAAAAGCCCTAAAAGCTGAAATTGAGCAACTAGTGCTAGCACTCCCTAATTTGCCTAGTGATTCCACACCTATTGGCAAGAGTGAAGAAGAGAATCTAGAAGTCCGTCGATGGGGTGATGAGTACATTCCTCAGAACCAGAATATTGTGCCCCATTGGGAAATTGGCGAAAAGCTGGGTATTATCAATGTGACGCGAGCTGTCAAAGTTGCCCAAAGTCGCTTTGTAAACCTGATAGGTGCTGGTGCGGCGCTGGAGAGGGCATTAATTCAATTTATGCTGGCGCGTCAGACTGAAGCTGGTTACATTGAAGTCAGCCCGCCGATTTTGGTAAATACAGAATCTATGACAGCCACAGGTCAACTACCTAAGTTTGCGGAAGAAAGCTTTAAATGTGCTGATGATGACTTGTGGCTAATTCCCACAGCAGAAGTTCCGGTTACCAACCTCTACCGAGGAGAAATTCTCGCTGCTGAAGAATTGCCTATCTACCATTGCGCTTATACTCCTTGTTTTCGTCGGGAAGCTGGGAGTTATGGGCGGGATATGCGGGGATTAATTCGCCTGCATCAATTCAATAAAGTGGAATTGGTAAAATTTGTTCATCCCAGCACTTCTTTTGAAGAATTAGAAAAACTGGTGGGGAATGCAGAAGCTATTTTACAAGCTTTGCAATTACCTTACCGAGTCATTAATTTATGCACTGGGGATTTAGGATTTTCCTCTACTAAAACTTATGATTTAGAGGTTTGGCTGCCCTCTTCTGGCAAATATCGGGAAATTTCTAGCTGTTCCAATTTTATCGACTTCCAAGCGCGACGGGCTGATATTCGCTTCAAAGAAGCAGGGAAAAAAGGTACTCAGTTCGTGCATACCTTGAACGGTTCTGGCTTGGCTGTGGGACGGACAATGGCCGCAATTTTGGAGAATTACCAACAACCAGATGGGACGGTACGGATACCAAAAGCGCTACAACCTTATTTAGGACGTGAGATTTTGTAGTTATTTGGCGTTTGGCATTTGTACAGCAAGTTCGGGCGGTGCGTTACGGCGCATTACGTAATTACTAAACGAAAATTATGCATCACCAGCGCCGTAACGCATCCTAGGGAATTTAACTGCCTGCATAGGATTGGATAATTTACGCAGGGGGAATCCTTATTGGCTTATAACCAATGACTAATAATTAGTTATCGCTAGACGGAAAATGTTCAATTCAGACGAAACAAGGCCAGCCCTAGCCAGGAACACATTTTAGAATGGAGATAGGTATATAGCTTAATATCTTGTTTGATCTATGTCAGTTTTAGCAGCGATCGCAGTTTTGGCTGTTTTGATCTTGGTACACGAACTAGGACATTTCATTGCAGCACGTTCTCAGGGCATTCATGTTAACCGGTTTTCTCTAGGTTTTGGCCCGGTTCTTTGGAAATACCAAGGTCCAGAAACCGAATATGCTATCCGCGCTTTCCCTTTAGGAGGCTTTGTTGGCTTTCCCGATGATGATCCAGATAGCGATATTCCCCCCAATGACCCGAATCTGCTGCGTAATCGTCCCATCTTAGATCGGGCGATCGTTATTAGTGCAGGTGTCATCGCCAATTTAATATTTGCCTATTTGCTCCTGGTAGGGCAAGTCAGTGTTGTTGGTGTCGGACAAGCTAGCCAACCGGGTGTGTTAATCCAACAGCTAGCACCAGATGCCAGTTCTGTAGCAGCGAACGCCGGAATTAAACCAAAAGATGTGATTATAGCGGCTAATCAACATCAATTTGGGACTTCACTACAAGAGATAGACGCTTTTAGAGACTTAATTAAAACTAGTGCAGGTAAGTCAGTTCAACTAGAAATTGCCCGTGGTGAGCAAAGACTGACTGTAAACGTGATTCCTGAAGCCAAATCCAATGGCGGTACTATTGGTATTGGACTTTCTCCCAACGGTAAAGTTGAGCGTCGTCGCATTACTAACCCCATAGAAGCGTTGAGCGTTGGTGCTACTGAATTTCAGCGCATTGTGGTGATGACATTTAAAGGTTTTGGACAACTGATTACCAACTTTGGTGAAACCGCTAGCCAAGTAGCTGGGCCAATTAAAATTGTAGAAATTGGTGCTAACATTGCCCAAAATGATACAGGCAGTTTGTTCTTCTTTGCAGCACTGATCAGCATTAACTTGGCAATTATCAACATTTTGCCTCTACCTGCTTTGGATGGCGGACAACTGGCTTTTCTGTTGATTGAAGGTTTGCGCGGTAAGCCCTTACCTACCAGGATTCAAGAAAGTGTCATGCAAACTGGTTTGGTGTTACTCTTAGGACTAGGTATTTTTCTAATTGTTAAAGAAACTACTCAGTTAACAAGCCAGTTGGAGTGGGTACAAAAATTGTTCCAGTGACCATTACGCGTAAAGCCTTATCTAAAAAGCAACGGGCGCTAGAAATTTTAAATCGCCTCAAGCGTCTTTACCCAGATGCAACTTGCTCTTTGAACTACTCAACACCTGTGCAACTTTTAGTGGCAACAATTCTCTCCGCCCAGTGTACAGATGAGCGGGTAAATAAAGTTACACCAGCTTTATTTAGTCGCTTTCCTGATGCCGTGAGTTTCGCAAATGTGGACTTGACAGAGTTAGAAGAGTTGGTGCGTTCAACAGGGTTTTATCGCAATAAGGCCAAGAATATTCAAGCCGCCTGTAGAATGATTGTCACTGAGTTTAACTCTGTTGTTCCTAACCATATGGAGCAGCTGTTAAAGCTTCCGGGTGTGGCGCGGAAGACGGCTAATGTAGTTTTGGCTCATGCTTATGGCATTAATGCTGGGGTGACAGTCGATACTCACGTCAAGCGACTTAGCAATCACTTAGGTTTAACAAAACATACAGACCCCGTCCGCATTGAGCAAGATTTAATGAAATTATTGCCGCAAGCAGATTGGGAGAATTGGTCAATTCGGCTAATTTATCACGGACGTGCCATCTGTAAAGCCCGTTCCCCTGTATGTGTTGCTTGTGAATTAGCAGATCTGTGCCCAGATGCAAATAAGCCAAGGGCGTTAGGCTAAGCTATAATAGCAGCCCTAAGAATTGCTAGAACGGCTAAATGCCAGTGCTAACTGTAGAATAGGAAATGCTGTCTTTAAATAAATTTGAGAAGGTATGGCAAAAAAGAGCATGATTGAGCGCGAGAAAAAACGCGCCAAGTTGGTAGAAAAGTATGCTGACAAACGGGAAGCCTTGCAACTAGACTTCCAAAACGCAGAATCTCCCCTTGACAAGCTAGAAATTCACCGCAAAATTCAACAACTACCCCGCAACAGCGCACCTAGCCGTCGCCGCAATCGTTGCTGGGTAACAGGTCGTCCTAGAGGCGTTTATCGCGACTTTGGGCTGTCTCGGAACGTTTTACGGGAATGGGCGCACGAAGGACTGTTACCTGGAGTGGTTAAGTCTAGCTGGTAAGTCATTAGTCATTGGTCATTAGTCATTAGTTATGCACTAAGGACAACGGACAAAGCGCAAAGTCTGAGCGGAGGTTTCCTCCGAACAGAACTTTGTAAGAATGACTAATGACAAATATTATTGACCACAACATCGATCAATTCCCAGACTTTCTAAGAGTAGATCGCTGACAGCGTTAGCGATCGCAAACTCTCCATAAAAGCTTTTAGAAAAATCAAACGCCTGCATCTCTGTCACAATGGCAATTACCAGAGAACCAAGGTCGTTTTCTCCTTCCATGCGTTGGCGCATAAAAATCTGGGCGGCGCGTTGAGCAATCTTTTGATTGACTATTTCTGGCAGAAATTCTGCATCCAGCCACCGCAGTAGGCTTTGTTGTAACCATTCGCCTTCAAGCTGGGGATTTTCAGATGGTGGTAGGGTGATGGGTGGAATTGGTTCTGTCATTTTTTTAAACGCACCAGGGACGCAAAGGGAAATGCAAAGGAACGCAGAGGATGGCTGTTAACATCGAATTGCGTTCTGAATACAGGTTTTTTAATTGTGATTTTCACTATGGAATATGATATCGCTGCTATTATTCAGGGTTATGCTCAAGGTTATTTTCTCATGGCTGACGACAGCCACGGCTTGGGCTGGTATGGTAGTCGCGATCGCACATTAATTCCTTTAGATGAAAGATTTCGCTATCCTAAATCTTTACAGCGTGTCCTGAATCAGGAACGCTTTACAGTCGCAATTAACCGTGATTTTAAAAGGGTGGTGGCTGGGTGTGCTAACCGCGATACCACTTGGATTTCACCGGAATTAGAAAAGATTTATTGGCTACTTTATCAGAATGGTTACGCTTTTAGTTTTGAAACTTGGCAAGGTGACGAACTTGCAGGCGGAATTTTAGGAATTGCGATCGCTGGTGCTTTTATTGGCGAATCAATGTTTTACCAGATTCCCGAAGGCTCAAAAGTAGCTATGGTAAAATTGGTAGAGAGATTGCGTCAGAAGAAATTTGTGCTATTTGACGCGCAAATGATGAATCCGCATTTAGAACGATTTGGTGCTTACCGCGTTAACGATGGAGAATATCAAGCCCAACTCCATAAAGCATTACAAAGTCCTTGTTGTTTAACATAAGTTCCCGTTGGAGTGTAATTGTAATTTTTTGTTAGGTATTATTGATTTGCTTAAATGATGAGGGCGGAGTCACTGACTATGGAAATCCTCACTAAAAGATTTCTTTTACGAGACTTTATCAAAGAAGACGAGCCTTCGTTTTTCGCCTATCATGCCGATCCACGGTATGCTGAATTCTGCACACCAGAAGAAGTAGCACCCAGCCATACACATGAGCTTCTGCACCTTTTTAGTCAGTGGGCAGATGAACGCCCCCGTCTCAATTATCAGCTTGCCATTATTGAGCGCTTGAACTCCCAGGAATTAATTGGTTGTTGCGGACTACGCCGAGAAAATTACAGTTCAGAACAGGCGGAACTGGGCATAGAATTGGCACCCCAATTCTGGGGGCGTTACGCATACGCAATTGAATTGGCAAAAGCTTTGATTGATTTTGGATTCCAGGATCTAGGGTTAAAAGAGATTCGAGGCATTTCCGTCAGTGCAAATTTGCGTGTCGCACGTTTAGCTCTCGGATATGGGTTTGTGGCAATTGGTACACTTCATAGCCCAGATTGGATGTGTGAGCGAGGATGGAGCCAAACTGAATGGCAGTTGACACGGGAATCTTGGGAGAGTTTAGGGACTTCCAAGAAATAAATTATCCATTTATGTGGCAATACAGTTGAGTTAAGCTTTTTTCTCTCCCCCAGCCTGCTTTAACAGATAATTTCCTTAACTGAACCGTATTGATTTATGTGGGGTGGGCATCTTGCCCCTAAATCTGGGACGGGTGAAGACACCCATCCCACAAGAGAATTTGGGATGTTTTTTTATTTGGAAGTCCCTTAGCAAAAGTTAAATAAACGTGTTGCAGCAGACTGACAAAATATCTTGATGGGGTTACAGAGGGTACTAAAATCTAAGCTATTAAAGTGAGATTGCGCGACAGATTTGCTAACAAAATTCTCGAACATCTTCTTACTGTGGAAGATTAAGCAACTGACGAATCTGGTTAGCAATTTCTTCAGCCTGTTGTTGGCTAAAGTTCTCATAAACGAGCAAAGAAATTTGTTGTTGAGAGCGCAGGATTAAACTTAGATGATAAGTTTTAGAATGCTTTATCAAGATGCCAACGATTTTAATTTGCTCGACTTCATCTAGCATCTTTTCAACTGATTTCGTGCCAAATAAGTTCTGAGTTTGCAACTGCAACAGCCCAATCTCTTTGTTAAACGTATAAGAGATTTCCAACGGATACAATAAAGCTGGCCCAATCACGATCGCTCCAACCAAAATAAATATTAAACCAAACACATAGGAAGGAAACCAGCGATCAATCTGCTCAACTAGCAACGATTGCTGCTGCTGCTTAATAAAGGTATTAATTTTGTTAGCAATTCTATCAATTTCTTGCTCATTTGAAGAGTCATAGACAGTCAGAGGAACTTTACCTTGCTGAGTGATGAGAATAACCTTATAGTTCTTAGAATTTTTAACGCGCTTCAACGATACTTCTGCTTTTTGAAGTGCGGTCAACCTAGTGACAGTTCTTCCCAAAACACCAGAAGAAATTAATTGGCAGGAAGTTTGCGAAAATGAAAAACGATGGCATTCCAGGCTTGCCAACTGACCAAATATAGCAATGATTGCGAGTCCGCCGAGAAAAAAGGGACTACCAATGATTATTTGGGCAATAATCCTTGCTCGATAGTTTGCTTTGAGTTTTAGCTTTGTAGGGGTTTGTTCAATGATTTGCATTAAAATTCTTTAATCTAGAATTAACAAAGTCCTACTTTGCTGTAAGTCTGTATATATCTATATATATAGCGTTTCCTAGTCTAGTGAAGTACAAAATTATCTGCGTTTATCTGCGTTTATCCTCTTCCATCGGCGGTTAATTTTTTATTGGTGTACCTCACCAGTATGGGAAGCGCTATAATCGCTATTTCGCTAATCCATTGACACTCTTTCTTCAGTAACTAAAGTGAGGCTCACCCATTCGCCTTTGTCATTGTAGCTACGAACCATACGTTGGCGGAGATTTGGCTTGATTAACCAGCCCACTTCTAAAATAAAACTTTGGCGTAAATTTACTTTTAGTGGAGAAGTGGCAGAAGCACCGTGAGGTAGCAGTAATACTTGCATCTGCTTTTGCGGATCTTGATCAAAGTGGATGATCGATCCTTTGATGGTAGCGCTAGAGGTAATTGTGTGTTCCTCAAAACAAAGAGTTTGGATAAATCGCCCAGCATTATCAAGTTGTAATTTTAGGGTTGTTGAGACAGTATGAGGAGAACGAAAATCTGTATATATTGTTGTTGCTTCACCTCGCCATTCTCCCAACAAGTCATCTATCTGTACAGTCGGGCTTTCTGTGGCTTCAGTACCAGCTAAATGTTCTGGTATTAATGTGAGTTTATCTAGTTGACCATTTTTATCAAATAACTGAACTAGCCGCAATCGACGATTTTCATGAATCAAACCTAATTCCGCACCAAATTCGGTAAAAGGTGCGAGTTGAATTGAACCCTGAGAAAAAGCACCATTTTCAAAAAATAAAGTACTTTTGGATAAAGAACTATATTCAAGAACTAAATCTTCTTGTCCTTGACGGCTGACAACTTGGCGAATTGTCTGATTGTCGTTTAACCCTTCAAGGGAAACAACACTTTTGATATCTTGCAGCAGTTCACCTTGGGGAGAAAAACGGATGAATGAACCTTGCCATTCACCAAGGTTGTGCAGCAAATTTTCCCATTGTGATGTCATAAGAATTTGTCCTTTGTTATTTGTCCCATGACCAATGACTAATTTCTAGCAAAACGCCGTACAGCAAATAAACTCCCTATTAATCCTACAGCTGCACCAAAACTCAAGAGAATCACAGGTAATAATAATATTTGTGCGGGAGTTAGTTGCAAACCTTTGGTAATGAATTGAATAAACTCAGGCTGGTTGGCTAGCAAGTTTCCGATAAACTGTTGAATTAGAGTCAGAAAACTCCAAGCGATCGCACCACCCAGAATGCCAAAGGTTATACCTTGTAAAATAAATGGTAAGTAAATCCAAGCAGTAGTTGCACCAACTAATTGCATAATTTCTATTTCTTGTCGTCGCGCCATGACAATCAGGCGAATTGTAATGCTGGTGACAGCGATCGCAGTTAAGGTGAGCATGATCGTAATTGTTAGGGTAATCCAGTTCAGTCCTTGATGCAACTGGGCGATGCGTTTGAGGACTTCATCGACATACTGCACTGTACTCACGCCTGGTAATTTAGCCAACTGGGTTGCTAAATTGGGTACTACCTCAGATTTACGTGCTCGTACCTTGATTTCATCAACTAGAGGATTTTCTCCTAGCTGCTGATTCGCACCTTCAATATCAGAAATTCCTAGTTCCTTAACTAACTTAGTCCAAGCTTGCTCTTTAGTAATTATTTGCGTCTCCACCACCTCTGGTATATGTTTCACCAGAGGTTCAAGGTTTGCCGCTGATATACCAGAATCTAGATAAACTGAAACTTCCATTTGGCTACCAAACTGGTAAAGTAGTTTTTCCACTTGCCAAGAAGTTTGCAGACTCATACCAAATAAAAATAATAATACCGTTACAGTACTGACTGCTGCCCAATTCATCCAACCTCCGCGCAGCAAGCCAAGGAAAGTTTCTTTCAGCAGGTAGTCGAGTTTAGTTAAAAATTTCCACACACATTATTACCCCAATATCTGAATTTCGCACCCAAACGGGAAATACTGAGGTCTGGGGGCGAGATAACATCACATTTATACTCGACGGTGCAGAATTTGTGTGTTTTGTAATATTTAAAGCAGAGACCGCAGGATTTGACCCCCAATGAGATTGATAGAATTAAACTAGTAGGAATTTTCATAATCTAAGCCATCAGGAATCATGCCCTCTGAAATTGCTGTCGAGAAAAAAAAGTTAAAAAATCCTCCCTTGGAACTTCACTATTTAGGCGATCGCGTTCTCCGTCAACCAGCAAAGCGCATTGCCAAAGTAGATGATGAATTGCGCCAACTAATACGCGAGATGCTGCAAACTATGTACAGCAAAGATGGCATTGGTTTGGCTGCACCTCAAGTGGGAGTTCATAAACAACTAATTGTCATTGACTTGGAACCAGATAATCCCGCCAATCCCCCATTGGTATTGATCAACCCCACCATTAAACAGGTGAGCAAAGAAATCTGCGTTGCTCAAGAAGGGTGTTTGAGCATTCCCAACGTTTATATGGATGTGAAGCGCCCGGAAGTGGTAGAAATTGCCTATAAAGATGAAAATGGCCGTCCTCAGACATTAAAAGCTAATGACTTACTCGGACGCTGCATTCAGCACGAAATGGATCACCTCAATGGCGTGGTATTCGTAGATCGCGTAGATAATTCCTTGACTTTGGCCCAGGAACTATCTAAAAATGGCTTCTCGTATCAGGCGGTGAAACCAGTAGCATAAGGTGGTTTATTAGTGTATTTAACTCCAAAAAGCGGATTATTTCTAGCTGGTTCTTGTGTAAGTGCGATCGCGGCTGTTGGTTCAATTTTTGAACTGAGTTACGGACAACCAGATTTAGGCGTTCAAGCCACGACGATTATCTTAGGATTGAGTATTCCTCTCACAGGATTATTTTTCTTTGCCGCAGTGAGGGACGCAAAGGCTAACATTAAATAAGCATCAGGTACATAAAAAGGTAAAGGGAAGAAGGAGCAATCACAAAATTTATCCTTTTGCCTTTTACCTTTTACTTAGTCCAAGTACACGTCACGTTCTGATTCAAGTTGCGTGTCATTGTAATTATCTGCTTTGCTGAAAACTTTTCTCCAACATCTCAACAGCTAGATCAGCAGGAACAGGGCGACTGAAGTAAAATCCCTGACCTTCCTCACATCCTCGTCTTCGCAGGTAGTTAAGCTGTTCTTCCGTTTCCACTCCCTCTGCTGTAATCTTCAATTGCAGACTATTTGCCAAAGCAATAATGGCATCGGTAATAGCAGCACTATCAGGATTGGATGTTATATCTTGTACAAATGAGCGATCAATTTTCAGCATATTAACGGGAAAGCGCGTCAAGTAGTTCAACGAGCAATAACCAGTGCCAAAATCATCCAGAGCCAGCCAGATACCGAGTTCTCGTAATTGGTTAAGGATTTTCACCGATTGCTCAACATCAGTCATCAAAAAGCTTTCAGTCACTTCTAATTCTAGATAAGACGGTTGGAGTCCAGTCTCATTCAAGATCTCGCTAACGACCTCCACTAGATTTGGTTGTTCAAACTGTCGAGCTGATAGATTTACCGATATCCGAACCGGAGGAAGTCCGGCAAGCTGCCAAGCACGATTTTGGGCACAGGCAGTCCGCAAGACCCATTCACCAATTGAGGTGATTAAACCATTAGCTTCGACAATTGGAATAAACTTTGTGGGAGAAACCAAACCCAAGGTAGGATGTTGCCAGCGAACCAGCGCTTCAATTGCTGTTACTTGTTGGTTGTGCAAATTAACTAAGGGTTGGTAATAAACCTGCATTTCGTTGCGCTCAAGTGACCCATGTAATTCATTTTCTAAAGTTAGTCGCTCCTGTAAGCGAGCATTAATTTCTGGCGAATAAAATAAATATTGGCTACGCCCTTGTTTTTGAGCTTGAGAGAGTGCTATGTGAGCCTCTTGCAAGAGTTGCCCTATGCCATTACTATTATTTAAGTCATTAATTGTGATACCGATGCTGGCAGTGATATGAATTGAGTTGCCATCTATAGAAAAGGGTTTTGCCAAGGTATTCAGCAGCAACTGAGATAGCTTAACCACCGTTTCAAACGAAGGAATGTCTATCCTGGCAATTGCAAATTCATCTTTGCTCAAATGGGCAAGAATATCTGTTTGTGTTACGCAAGTGCTTAAACGCCCTGCAACTGCTCTGAGTAACAAATTTAATGTATTATGCTTTAACCCATGACTCAAGTTAACGAAATCATCAATACTCAATAAAAAGATAGCTACTAGCTGTTGGTGATTTTGAGGTGGGGATAGAGTTGGATCAGAGCGATCGCCAAGACGAGGTTGCATCCCAGTTTCATTTGGGTGAGTAGGTGCAAAGTACTTTCCCGCTACAGTACCCAATAAGCGATCGCTGAATAGATTCTGATTAGGCAATCCCGTCAATTCGTCGTAATTAGTAATGTAATGAATCAACTCATCTAATTTATGCAGAGTTTGTGAAACATCCGCCATCAACGTACCTGCTTCATCAACGTATTCTGTAGGCAGGTCAGGTAATTGTTTATTATTCAGATAATCTTGCAATGCCGCAGATGTCAAAATCACTGGTGCCAGGAGGTGGTGTATCGCATAAAGAGTGGCTGCTGTACCCGTTAACGTAGCCAACAACGCAATGACTAGAACTCGCGCCGCCATCTCCCAAGAATAGGAGTTGGAGATGATAAAACTCAAAAGTAAGGCCAAAAGTGGTATGTGAGTGCCCAAAAACGCCACAAACATGATTTTGGCGGGGTAACTTTTCTTGAGCCATCCCAAATTAGCTAAAGATAAGTACAAGTAAAGTTTGTAATTGAGCTTCATAAATGTTGATTGAGAGTTAGCAAATTAGTTATCAAAACAGTGCCGAGCAATAAGTGAAAATGTGCTTTATTTTACTTGGCACATTCTTACTCCTTACTTGGCAAATGGTGCTACATCGCAAATGTGCGTCGTAGCGAAAAATAAACGAGTTCCTCCTTTTTAAATCCCCGTAAGGGTTAAGCAATGACAAAACAGAGGAATAGAATTATAGGGAAAACACTTGGAAAAAAGTTATAGATTATGCTGTCTAGCCTGAGTATTTATTAATGTATACTAATGTATACTACAGTAAAGTTTTGATAAAAATCATTCTTAAGTTAGGTTACATAGTCAAAACTAATACAAATATAATTATTTATTAACGTATAAAGTTTGTACAAATAAGATTTTTGTCTAAAAAAAATCGGGTGAGTTAAAGTATTGGCAGAACTGAGCAGGGCAGTAAAAACCATATTACTAAGCAGAATATTAGTATATGAATGTATACGCCATAGAATACAAAAAAAGGCTGAACACGATCATCTTTGAAAGTTTAAGAAAAGTGAAAATTGTGCGAGTTGAAAATGTTTAACCGCACATTATTGGGAAAAGGTGTGTATTTTTGTACAATCGCCTGCCTGTGGGCTGAACTGCGAGCGCCCTTGGCGCTGCGCTCCGCGCAATCGCTTCTAAAATAGAAAAATGCTCTCAACTCCCACTCAACTATTACGAATTTCCCAAGGACAACTTAATTTACTAGAACGTTGTCCCCGTCAATTTCAACATACCTACCTAGAAAATCTCAATTCGCCCTCAGATCCAGAACAGGAAGAACGGCAAACTTTAGGTAGTCGCTTTCACTTGCTGATGCAGCAACGAGAAATGGGTTTACCAATTCATAGTATTTTGCAAGCTGATAGCCAATTACAAAGTTGGATGTCAGCTTTTGCTGAGACTGCACCAGAAATTTTAACACCTGCGGCTGATAACCAAACTTTCCGGGAAAGCGAACACTACCGCACGCTGCAAGTGCAAAACTATTTGCTGACTGTTGTCTATGACTTATTAATTGCCGATCAGCAAAAAGCGCAAATTCTGGACTGGAAAACTTATCCTAAACCACCACACAAACGCAAATTAGAACAAAACTGGCAAACTCGCCTTTATCTGTATGTTTTGGCAGAAACTAGCGAATATGTGCCAGAGAATATTTCTATGACTTACTGGTTTGTCCAATCTGAAGGTAAACCGCAAAATATTAAATTTAATTATAGTAACGCCCAGCACCAACGAACGGCAAAGGAACTTAATGAACTGTTGAATGATTTAACTTATTGGTTAGAACGTTACCAACAAAAAGAACAATTTCCCCAACTACCAACAGGAAACAAAGCCTGCGGTTATTGTCAATTTGCTACTCGCTGCGATCGCACACAGCCTAACGAAGAAGAAAGCGATGTCTACGACAATTCTCTGCCAGATATTGACAGTATAGAAGAAGTATCGGTGTAAGGGTCAAGGGTCAAGGGTCAAAGGTCAACATTTAAGTAATTTAAATGTAGGGTGCGTTGTCGCCAAGCGCCGCACTATCAACAATTCAAGGTGCGTTGCTATAAGGCATAACACACTCTATCTCTCACGTTCAGAGAAGAATCAAGTCTTGGACTTCTGAGTACAGACACGATTAATCGCGTCTCTCCGACTTTTGACTCCTATTGCTATCGCTAAGATCAAAGCAGAATATATTTTTAAAAAACCACAATTTGAAAATTTATGGCAAACGTTGATGACATGGACGCAGTTTACGTCCGTGAATTAGGAATTGACGATATAGCGCCGATTTACCATTTGGGAGAAGAACTATTTACCAGCGATTTATATCCTTATTTATATAGAACTTGGGATGAGTGGGAAGTAATCGGACTTTACAACACAGATCCGGAATACTGCTTAGTCGCAGAAATCGATGGTGAATTAGCAGGCTTTATTTTAGGAACCATCATTACCAAAGCCTCTTGGACTTATGGATACATTCTCTGGTTAGGAGTTAGCCCTAATTTTCAGCGTCGGGGAGTCGCAGACAAGTTAGTTGATAAAGCTGTCGCCCGCATGATTGAAGATGGCGCGCGGTTCATGCTGGTAGATACCGATCCTACCAATACCCCAGCAGTAAAGTTTTTCAACCGCAAAGGTTTTGGTAACAACCGTCAGCATATTTTCTTGTCGATGAATTTAAGTAAGCATCCATATTATGGCAGACTAATTGATTATGAACATCAAAAAGCAGAAAGAGCAGGTTATAGGCGATCGCGTCCGGCTGCAATTCGCGCCCGTAAGCCTGATGGATTTGCAAATGAAGTCGTCCTCAATCCCTTAGTCACCGAACCTCAGATAGATTTAATGCTTAATGATGAGTAGTCATTAGTCATTAGTCATTTGTCATTTGTCATTCGTCATTCGTCTCCCTCATCACCTCATCACCTCATCCCCCTCATCCCCCTCATGCAGTGGAATCTAGCCGCAACTGAACAACCACCAGAGTGGTTTATCCAAGCCGTGAAAAAGTATACGCCTGCATCTAGTGGACTTTATGCAGCGCAATTATTGTGGCAACGTGGTATTCGTGACACAACACAATTAGAAGGTTTCGTCAACTATAAAACTTATCAACCAGCTAGCCCCTTTGAGTTTGGGGAAGAAATGCATCGTGCCACGGCACGATTGCAACTAGCACGCAATGCTGGTGAGAAAATTGCGATTTGGGGAGACTTTGATGCGGATGGGATTACTTCTACATCTGTTCTGTGGGATGGGTTAGGGCAATTTTTCGTCCAGAACTCGCAGTTAAGTTACTACATTCCCAATCGCCTGAAAGAATCTCACGGGCTGAACCATGCAGGTATTGATAACTTAGCCAAACAAGACTGTACATTAATTGTTACCTGCGATACTGGCAGCACAAATATTGATGAAATTATTTATGCTCAACAACTAGGCATTGATGTCATAGTTACAGACCATCACACATTACCCGCAGAACGCCCACCAGTCATAGCAATTATTAACCCGCGCAATTTACTGCATGAACATCCACTATTTAATTTGTCTGGGGTGGCGGTAGCTTACAAGTTAGTAGAAGCACTGTATCAAACCCTGCCAGATGTACCAAAATATCCCATAACAGATTTATTGGATTTAGTTGCTGTTGGGTTAATTGCCGACTTGGTGCAGTTAAGCGGAGATTGTCGCTATTTAGCACAATTGGGCATTCAACGCTTACAAGAAGACTTTAAACAACCACCAGCAGCAAGACGACGACCAGGGGTAGGGCGATTATTAGAATTGTGTCAGAAAAGTGGCGATCGCCCCACAGATATTTCCTTTGGGTTAGGGCCGCGCATCAATGCAGTCAGCCGCATCCAAGGTGATGCGAGTTTTTGTGTAGAATTACTCACCAGCCGCGATATCAAACGGTGTCATGAGCTGGCAGAAGACACAGAACTAGCCAACGCCCGCCGTAAATCATTGCAGAAAGACGTACAAAACCAAGTCTCCCAAAAGCTGACTCAATTAGATTTATCTACCACAAGTGCGATCGTCCTCGCAGATCCTCAATGGCCTGTAGGGGTGTTGGGCTTAGTTGCGGGACAAATAGCACAAGAAACCGGCCGCCCGACAATTTTGTTGAGTACAGAAGGATTAGAGACTGGGGAAGCTGGGGAAGATAAGGAAGAAAATGCTTCCTCATCTCCCTCATCCCCCCCATCCCTCCCACCTCTCGCCCGTGGTTCTGCTCGTTCTGTAAATTCTGTCGATTTATACCAATTAGTCAAAGATCAAGCACATTTATTGCATCGCTTTGGTGGACATCCCTTCGCCGCAGGGTTGAGTATGTTGGTGGAGAATATCCCCTTATTTACAGCGGCGATTAACCAAAGATTACGGCAATCCTTGGGTGGTAAAACCCTTACAGCCACAGTGCAAGCAGACATAGTTGTAACAGTCGCAGATTTAGGAAAAGAGTTATTTTTAGAACTTAAAATACTAGAACCTTGTGGAATGGGTAATCCCGTGCCAAAACTGTTGATTCAAAACTGCTGGTTTGACAATGCTTGGCATCGTAATCAACAAGACTCCCAAGGGAAAAAAGTACAATACATCAAAACCGATTTTGATATTCGGGATGATTCCACGAGAAATGCTTTTCCTGGTATTTGGTGGGGACACTACAAAGATGAATTACCAATAGGCAGATGTGATTGCATAGCCGAGTTAGACTACAACTCCTTTAAAAAACGCTACGAAATCAGATTAATCGCTGTTCGCCCTAGCGCTAATTCAGTATTCACCACCCACAACTCAGAACTAATCCTAGACTGGCGCAATCAAGAACACTCACAACTCAGCACTCAGCACGGGCTAAACGCCCCGCTACCGCTAACACAACTTATCCTCGAAGAATGCCCCACCAGTTGGGATGATTTACGCGCCTCATGGAAACGATGTCTGTACAATAATCAACAACTTGCGATCGCCTGGACTAAACCCCAGCAACAATCATCGAACCAAATTTGGCTTACCTTGGTGGGAATTGCCAAATACCTCAGTCGCACCAATCAACCAGTTACCCGTGTGCAGCTTTTAGAGAAGCTGGGCATCAGTAACCAAGCCTTACTGTTAGGCATTAGAGCCTTAAAATATTTGGGATTCGCAGTTCAACGCCACGACAATTATTTACGAATCACCCAAGAAGCCAAAAACGTCGCGGAAACTCAAGCCGATGCTGCTGCTGGCAAATTTTTAGCAGCTGTACGCGAAGAACAATTTCAACGAGAGTATTTTGCAGAAGTGCCTTTATCTACCATTGTGGCGATGGTTAATACTCAGTAGTTTATCTGATGTGGGTGAGTGCGATCGCATTGAATGTGAAGAGGAGTGGGGAAAGGTGAAGGGTGAAAGGGCAAAGGGCAAAGAAAAAACCTTTAATATCATGTTCGGTTGATCGCTTATAAGTACTAATGCCAAAATATTTATACATTCCAAAAACGTCAAAACCTTGTCATTGCGAGGAATGAAGCAATCGCAATATATATTTAATTTTGCGTAACTACTTAAAATGTCATTGCTTTGGCGGAAAGCCTTTCTCGCAGGATACGTAACGAAGTGAAGCGTTCCAATGACATAAATAATTTTGTATAACCGCTTAAGGGTTTGAATTAACCCTTTCCCGTTTCCCCCTTAACCAAACTGTATTGATTCACCTCCTGATCTGGGAATCCTGAAAGAAAGGAACATTCACCTGGAGGATACCTACTGATGCGACATCACGCATCAAGCTATACCAATTCTTTAAAATTCGGCAACAGATTTAAACCCACCAAATCCAGATAAAATCTAACTTTAATGCGAGTTCGACAGACTTTGAAGAACCCCATTTCCATTCCTCTAAGAGCAACGGGGAGAAGCTTAAAAACCTGATTATTTCTACCAAGTTGGAGATTTTTTACTCGTTCTCTTGTAGCGAAAGAGTTGGACTTAGGTTCTGTCGAACTCACGTGACTTTATTAATTATGAATTACGAATTACGAATTGGTTTTATGTATAAAAAAAAGCCGCTACGAGTCATTTTTGTTGTATCTACACTGCTCCAGGTGATTACTGCTGTAGGAATGACAGGATACCTCTCCTTTCGCAATGGACAAACGGCAGTCAACGAAGTCGCCACTCAACTGCGAGATGAAGTGACTGCAAGGGTGAAGGATCAGCTGCTACTCTATGTGGAAACACCTCATCTGATTAATCGGCTAAATGCCAATGCAATTGAGTTAGGGGAGTTAGATAAGCAAAATACCCAGTATAAGCAGAAGTATTTCTGGCAGCAGATCCGTACCTTTCCAGTGATTACCTACAACTTTTACGGTACCGTTACAGGAGAATATTTAGGAGCCAGACGCTTAGCAAATGGTGATTTGCAGGTAATGGAACGCAATCAGTCTACAGGATACAACCAGTATTTTGCTACTAATAGACAAGGCGATCGCGCAAATCTGATCCAAGCTCTCCCTAATTTCGACGCAAGACAACGCCCCTGGTACAAGGAGGCTGTTGTGGCAGGTAAACCGACATGGAGTACAATCTATCGCGATTTTAGTACAGGAGGACTGGCAATTACAGCAGCCCAACCTGTCTATGACAAGCAAGGGAAACTCAAGGGTGTCCTCGGTAGCGATTTTATTTTTTCCCAGGTGAATGCATTTTTGCAAAGCCTAAAGATTGGCAAATCTGGTCAGACATTTATTATGGAACGTTCTGGATTGCTTGTTGTTACATCTACGCCCGATCCAACTTACCAAATTAAAAGTAACCAGACGCAACGGATTAAAGCTTCTGAGAGTAAAAATTATCTGATCCAGCAGAGTGCTAAACATTTACAGCAAAAATTCGGCAATTTTACCAAAATTCACAACAGCCAACTACTAGACTTTGATATTCAGGGAGAACGGCAATTTCTTCAGGTTACGCCATTAAAGGATGGCAGGGGGTTGGATTGTTTGATTGCAGTTGTGGTTCCAGAAGCAGATTTTATGGGACGCATTCAGGAAAACACCCGGATCACTGTTGTGCTGTGTCTGCTGTCGCTAATGATTGCAACGGTGGTAGGGCTGCAAACATCTCTCTGGATTGTCAAGCCAATTCAGCGATTGAATACTGCTGCCAAAGAACTAGCAGATGGAAACTGGGAGCAAGAGCTAATAATTGAAGGATCTGATGAAATTGGGGAACTGGCTGAGTCGTTTACTAGCATGGCGAAACAGTTAAAAGAATTATTTGAAACTCTAGAGCATAAGGTGCGCGATCGCACCCAAGCCCTAGCCCAGATCAACGGGGAACTGAAAAACAAAAATGCGCTGATTCGTAAAGTTTTTGGGCGCTACCTCAGTGATGAGATTGTCAGCAATCTGCTAGAAAATCCTCTAGGGCTAGAGTTAGGCGGTACGCGACGTAAAATCACCATCCTAGTCTCAGATTTACGCGGCTTCACGGCTATAGCAGAACGGCTATCTCCAGAGCAAGTAATCACCATCCTCAACTTTTACCTGCAATATATGGCGGATGTGATTACCCGCTACGAAGGTACAATCGATGAATTCATGGGCGATGGCATTCTGACATTCTTCGGTGCGCCCACAGTCAGAGCAAACGATACAGAACGGGCAATTGTCTGTGCGATCGCCATGCAACAAGCAATGATTCCCGTCAACCAACAAATGCAGGAATGGGGCTTCCCGGAAATCGAGATGGGCATTGGCATTCATACAGGTGAGGTTGTCGTCGGCAACATCGGCTCAGAAAAACGTACCAAGTATGGTGTCGTCGGCAATCACATCAACCTCGCCTACCGCATTGAAGCGTGCAGCGTTGGCGGACAAATTATCATCTCCGAGGACGTTTTATCGGAAGTACGGGATATTGTGCAGGTAGGTGGAAAGCAACAGGTGCAGATGAAGGGAGTCAAAGATCCGATTAACCTGTATGAAATCAACGGCATTGAGGGAGAGCATAACTTATTTCTCTCCAAATCAGAAGAAGAATTCCGAGAACTGCCAGAGCCGATTTTACTCCAGTACGTCACCTTAGAAAGCAAACACGTAGGCGATCGCTGGTATCAGGCAGAGATCATCAAACTCTCCCATCGGGAAGCCTTGATTCAGTACAAAAGTGATGACGGAGAATTGCCAGTTCCCCTAACAAATCTCAAGCTAATTTTGCTGAATAACAAACTTCCCCAAGAGGTAGGCGAAGATTTCTATGCCAAGGTTTTAGAAAAACCCGCACTGGAGGGTAGCTTTTACATCCACTTTACAGCTCTTCCCCCATGTGTGCGGGCGACACTCGATCAACTCTACGATGCAATTTCTTTAGAGAATCAATATCCAAACTGTAACGAAAATCCACTGACTCTCAGTAAAACAGACATTTGATCGGTGTTCCCTATTTCGCGGATAATTTATTTTTTGGCTGTAGAGACGCGATTCATCGCGTCTAAATTCATCGCGTTTAATGAATCACGCCATTGCCCAATCGCCTACCATTGCGCCCCACAATCAACACCTTTTCAATTCTTTTACCAGACTGTTTAGCTTGATACTCTTGATACCACTTGCGGATTTGTTCAGCAATTGCGATCGCACCCCCGACAATCCCGACAATAGTTGCAACAGTTGTAACTACTGGCTCTCTTTCCTGTGCTTCTGAACTCACCGTATAGTTCCCAGATATACCCGGAATCGCCAAAAGTGCTTCTGTTGCAGTAGCAGCATCCTCACCTTCAATCGCCACCTGAATTTCTGCCATAGATTTACCTGCAACTATCTCCAGGGCTATTTTAAGCAATATGTGATCGCCATTTTTCAGACTTCCTCCTGCTTAAAAACTCTTAAAATCTTTGAGTATGCATCATTGCAACGTTGATTCAATTCGATCTAGTTCATCGCTAAGATGAGCGAGTTTCGCTTCTTCATCAAGTAGCTGCTGTTCTAACTGAAACTTAACTGCTGTTCCAACCTCAATTGCTAAAGCTTCCCGCATCCGCTTCACTTTCTCAGTGCGAATGTTCCAATCTGCTTGAAGTGTATCTAGTTTCTGTTGCGATCGCCTGCGTTGTCCAGCAGTTAAACCTAGAGAAATTGGGCTAGTTTCAATAGTTGTAGTTTCACCAGGTAAAAATTTACTCCCACCAGCGTAGTAACAAAGGGGAAAATTATCGCCCAAATCTAGTACCTTATTCACAAATGGGTGTTGTGGCCCCGAAGCTCTTTGCGGCACTTGGTCAAATAAATATACTAAAGTATCCAGAATCCGAGCATAGCCATCTTTATTAAATGCAGCTTTCCCTTGTAAAGCTTCCAGCAAGCAATCGGTAAAAGCACTATAAGGCTGACCTGTATAAGAATATTCATCTTCTCGTGAAGAAGCAACCACAACTCTACCGCTTCCCGTTCCCAAAACATTCAACAATTCCGGCGGTAAAGGTGATTTCACAAATACTTCCCCTGGTTCCTTCAAAGCCGGAACGCCGCCAGCATGACAGCAATCTAACAAAACTACTAGCTTGCGCGCTGTAATTGCTTCAATTTTTTGGGTAAATTCTAAACCTGATAAAGCAGTATTTGCGCGTTGGCTGGGGTCGTAACCATAAGGTACAAGGAAGTATTCATTGGTGCGCTTGATGCGTCCCCCGTGTCCAGAGTAGTAAACAATAACAGTCGCATCAGGGTTGTGATTGACTTGAGAGATGAGTTGGTCAAAAGCTGCGACGATATTTTGGCGAGTTGCAACGGTTTCAGTGAGCAGCGTCACCTGTGCTGGTGGATAAGCAGCGCGATCGCAATCTATCAGTACATCTCTTAAGGCAGTAGCATCTTTAACGGTGATAGGTAAATCTGCACCTACGCCAATGAGTAATGCATAACCGTTGGTGAAAGTTGCGTTTGTCATACCTTATTTTGTGGTGTTGAATGCGATTGCCTTTTATACTCTATAACTTGTGGGGAAGTGCGATCGCATTTTGCGGTGATGGTAGACAAGTTGTGGTTGTGGGTCATGGCGGTAAAGTTAACGAAGTTAGTCCTGATGACCACGGGTCAAGCAAGCAAACACGCACATGGATGAGAGTTGATCAGTTTGCCAATGCAGTGAGTCGCTTTAATCAAGCTACTAGCGGACGAGTTGAGCTACTTTTCTTTCAAAACTGCAATAAAGCCACACTAGAAGTTGTTTATGAAGTGAGGAATTGCGCTCGATATACGCTTGCATCTCAACTGACGCTCGGTGCGCCAAATTATTACTACAAAGGTTTTCTTAAACGATTAAATAAACCATCACTCGCTGGACGTGAGGCTGCGATCGCAATTATGGAATCTGAACGTGCCGATATGTATCATACGCTCACTTTAGTAGACAACCAAGCACTGCAACATATCCTGCCTAAGCTCTCACGACTGATTCAACTAATTCTTACCAATCACTCACAAGCAATTGATTTATCTAAGCTCTCAACTATCCGTTATTTTGGTGAGCAGTGTTGTGATGTGCTTACTTTGTTTGAATATCTCTCAAAGAAGATCAATCAAGCTAGCAATGCGTTTACTGAGGTTGCTAATTTTCTGAAATCATCAGTTATTACTAATTACAAAACAGGTGGAAAGCTTTATGGTAACCGTGATTTAAAAAACAACGATGCAGAGAAATTATGCGGACTTAGTTTATATCTTCCAGAAAATAGACAGGCTATTTCTCAATACAGTTCACTTGCTCTCTATCGAGAAGTTGATTTAGTAAGCTTATACAAAGAAATACTTACCAGTTAATCGATTATGTAAGAGATCTGCTGAACAACACATGCAATAGCACGCAGTAAAGATCATCGATAGGGATCGCTAAGTTAAACGATGCCTCCTTTGAAAACAGTAGTTTTTCCTCATCAGGGTCAAAGTCAACGCTTGGGGAAGGTAGACTGAGCAAAGAAGGCAACTAACTCCCATCCGATCATGACTAATCGTCTTGTTGAAGCTAAGAGTCTCTACCTGCGTAAACACGCACAAAACCCTATTGATTGGTGGACTTGGTGTGACGAAGCGATCGCAACTGCAAAGGAAAAAAATCTACCTATCTTTCTTTCTATTGGCTACTCTAGTTGTCACTGGTGTACTGTCATGGAAGGTGAGGCTTTTTCTGACCTTGCTATTGCTGAGTACATGAATGCCAATTTCCTCCCCATCAAAGTAGATAGGGAAGAAAGACCGGATATCGATAGCATCTATATGCAAGCTTTGCAGATGATGAGCGGTCAAGGGGGTTGGCCATTAAATGTGTTTCTTTCTCCAGACGATTTAGTACCGTTTTACGCTGGTACTTATTTTCCTTTAGAGCCGCGTTACGGTCGTCCTGGGTTTTTGCAAGTGCTGCAAGCGATTCGTCGTTACTACGATACAGAAAAAAATGATTTGCAGCAACGCAAAGCTGTAATTGTTGAAGCTCTTCTTACCTCGGCTGTGTTGCAAGATAGTACAACTGAGGATGTTGCAGAAAATGAATTACTCCGCAAAGGCTGGGAAACTTGCACAGCTATACTTACGCCTAATTCATCTGGAAATAGTTTCCCGATGATTCCCTATGGGGAATTAGCATTGCGTTTAAATCGGTTGAATTTTCCATCGCGGTATGATGGCGCACAAGTTGTTACCCAGCGTGGGCTAGATTTAGCACTGGGTGGTATTTTCGATCATGTGGGTGGTGGCTTTCATCGCTACACAGTTGACCCTACGTGGACAGTACCTCATTTTGAAAAGATGCTCTACGACAACGGTCAGATTTTGGAGTATCTGGCGAATTTGTGGAGTGCAGGAGTACAAGAATCGGCATTTGATAGAGCGATCGCCAAAACTGTACAATGGCTCCAAAGAGAAATGACTGCTCCTGAAGGTTATTTCTACGCTGCCCAAGATGCTGATAGTTTTACCAACTCCACAGCAGTAGAACCGGAAGAAGGAGCTTTTTACGTTTGGAGTTACAGCGAAGTAGCGCAACTGCTCACTGCTGAAGAACTCGCCCAATTACAACAGCAATTTACTGTCACCCCTAATGGTAACTTTGAAGGGCAGAATGTGTTGCAAAGGCGACATCCTGGAAAACTGAGCGACAAGCTAGAAATCTCTCTACATAAGTTATTTACTGCTAGATACGGAGTAAATGCTGAATCACTGGATACTTTCCCGCACGCCCGCAATAACCAAGAAGCCAAAACCAACAACTGGCCGGGACGCATTCCATCAGTCACAGATACAAAGATGATTGTGGCTTGGAATAGCTTGATGATTTCCGGTTTAGCAAAGGCGGCTGGGGTATTTCAGCAAGCATCATATTTGGAACTAGCAGCAAAGGCAGCAAACTTCATTCTGGTTCATCAGTTTGTCGATGGGCGTTTTCACCGACTCAATTATGAGAATCAGCCTCATGTTTTAGCTCAATCTGAAGACTACGCCTTTTTTATTAAAGCGCTACTGGATTTACACCAAGCTTCTCTCTTAATGGGAAATTTGTCGTCCCCCGCTTTTTGGTTAGAAAAAGCGATCGCACTCCAAGATGAATTCAACGAATTTCTCTGGAGTGTAGAATTAGGTGGCTACTACAACGCCTCATTTGATGCCAGTCAAGATTTAATTGTGCGCGAGCGTAGTTATGCAGATAATGCTACACCATCAGCCAACGGAGTTGCGATCGCTAATCTTGTCCGTCTCACCTTACTCACTGATAATCTGCATTATTTAGATTTAGCCGAACAAGGTTTAAAAGCCTTTCGGAGTGTCATGAGTAGTGCAACTCAAGCTTGTCCCAGTTTATTTACGGCTTTGGATTGGTATCGAAACTCAACCTTAATTCGCACTAATACTGAGCAAATTTCCTCACTTATGCCTAAGTATTTACCTACAGTTGTGTTTGCAGTGGTATCAAATTTACCAGAAAACAGGATAGGCTTAGTTTGCCAAGGTTTAAAATGCCTCGCACCAGCAGAAAGTGTAGAGCATTTGTGGCAGCAAGTGCAGCAAAGTCAGAGTAGGGGATGAGGGAGCAGGGGGAGACAAGGGGACAAGGAAGAAATAATTAATCACAAATGACGAATGACAAATGACAAATTAACTGCAATTGTGCTAGCGGGTGGTCAAAGCTCTAGGATGGGCGAAGATAAAGCCTTGATTCCAATTCAAGGAATACCTTTGTTACAGCGTGTTTGTAGCATTGCTCAAGCTTGTGCTGATACTGTTTATGTGGTTACTCCCTGGCCAGAACGTTATCAACACTTGCTTCTACCTGGTTGTCAATTTATCCAAGAAATCCCCTCATCTTCCTCATCCCACGGCCCACTTGTGGGATTTGCTCAAGGAATGGCTCAGGTGCAAACAGATTGGGTGCTGCTGCTGGCTTGCGATTTACCCAGGTTAAAGGTTGAGGCGCTGCAAGAATGGATAGCTAGACTTGATAGTGTGGGGGATGATGCGATCGCCGCTTTGACTCATCATGCCAAAGGATGGGAACCTCTGTGCGGTTTTTACCACCGTGGCTGTTTACCGTCACTCTTAGAGTTTATCAACAAAGGCGGGCGATCGTTTCAAAGGTGGTTGAAGCAAAATCCTGTGCAAGTTTTGCCTCTGCTAGAACCAGAAATGCTGTTTAACTGTAATACACCAGAAGATGTTTGGAAAGTTAAAAGTCAATAATTCAAAGCAATACGTAATAAGGAAAGTATTACATCTAAGGGGTACGGAATCGGTAAAATTTTTTATGCATCCACAATCTTTTGATACAACCCATAACATCTATTTCTAAATATTCCAGAAGATGCTTATCCATAACCTGACTTTTCCCGTTAAGCCTTGAATAGCTTGTTCATAAAGGTTTAGGAAACAGCACAGTATACACGGTACAGGAATTGAAATCGGGTGCTAAAGGTGACGAGTAATGCTGGACTGGTGGGAGAAAAATTTGTGATTAGTCATCACTTTTTAACGTAGCACTATTTAAAGCTAAACTTTGATCGCTCTTTTGGAGTTTGCAGTAATGATTAGGCGATCGCTGTTATCTCATTGTCTAATGCGCTCAAGTTCTTCTCGCAACACTCGCCGTAATATTTCTTCTAAAGGTTCACCACGCTGTTGAATATACTCACGCAATGCATCGTTAATCATCGTTTGGTAATTTCCCCCATCGGCTGCGTTAACTTGCTCACGAAACCATGCCAGTATTTCATCATCTAGGCGAATTGTAATGCGAGTTTTGCCTGGTGGTGTAGGCTCAATTGCCCCTCGTTTGCCTTGGCTAAAATCATACTCAGTTTCCATTAGATGCTTTCCAACTTTAATACAGTGCCAAAATTCCCAAATTTGGGTTTTGTTCAAATGCTTGGATATCTTCGAGATGCGATCACAAAAGTTCTTCAATCTGGCTGGTTGAACAATTACCACGACGAATCCAAATCACTTTGGGGGGAAATCCTCGCAAAACGCTCAATTCATTAAAATCAGCATCTCTGGTGACAACAGCAAATCCACCTTGTTGTGCATAGTCCCATACACTTCGATCATCTGCTTGAGCCAAACCTAAGACAAAAATATGCTGAGATTTGGGGTAAATACCAGCAAGTATATCTACTAACCGAGGTGATAAATTATGGTCGAATAATAACTTCATGCTTGCATCGTCAGCATTTGCCCTTCTCTATCAGCCGCATAACTTAGGCAAGCTAAAATATCTTCCTGTGTTAAATAAGGAAAGTCATTAAGTACTTCCTCGTATGTCATGCCAGAAGCAAGATATGACAAAACATCATATACAGTAATTCTCATACCTCGAATACAAGGCTTACCACCTCGCTTTCCTGGTTCAATCGTAATAATGTCTTGGTAATTTACAGCCATAAGACTGAATAGATTTAGTTAATTGAAAAATTTGTAATTACTCATCTTTTTTTAAACTAGCACTACTTGAAGCTCAACTTCTGCGATCGCTCATTTTTAGATTATCTGGTGATGTGATCGCTCATTATCAACTTGCATCCCACATTGAATACCCTATAAAGCTCATAGTTGCGTCTCCAAAATCATCTCAGAAAAACTTTATTAAAACTTTACAGTTATCTTATTTCTAAATAGCTACTAGCTCTTCATTAAGGGAAATCTATTTATAGGGCTACTTATAGTTAGCCTGAAAAATTTGTGGATAAACATTGTTAAAAGCAAATTTCAGGAGTATTAAATGATTCCAATTATCTTGGGTGCTGCTGCTTTGGCTACTGGAGCCTTCGGAGCCATAAAAGGTGCTGAAGGCATTGGCAATATGAATCAGGCAAAAGAAATTGGGGAACAGGCTCAACAAAAATACGAAAGTAGCTTGCAAAACTTAAAAGCAGCCTGGGAAATTACCAATCAGTCAGCAGAAGTCTATGGACAAATGCAGCTTCGTATCAAGCAGGTTACGATTTCAAACTTTATAGCTTTTGGCGCTTCAAGAGCTTGAAGCCAGACCTTTTGATCGCAGCCGTGATGCTAGCAAATTTCAAGAGGTAGCACTTTTAATTAAAGCACTGGCAGAAATTATGAAAATTTCTATTTTTGATAGTGAAGGACTATTAAACCCTGCTACTTTAACCATCCAAGCTAAATACAAAACTCTGGGAGGTATTTAGCAATGGTTTTACCAAGTATCGGTACAATATGTACTGCGGTTAACGCCACACAATCGTTAGTAAGTATTCTTGCCAGTTACAAGCAAATTGGAGAGCAAGAACGGACTAAAAGGCGTGAGATAGCAGCTTTGGAAAAAACACAATGTGTTGACATAGTTTCTTCAGCTTATGCCGAATACAAAATAATTGCCGAACAAGAACAGACAAAGCGGCGAGAGATTGATGCTTGGGAAAAAGAAACAATCACCAAGATTAACGCCCAGCGTGACTTGCTAATGGCGTATCTGGGTAGCTCTTTTGATGAACGTGCAGAAAACTTTCGTGCTTTGTTTGCTGTGGTTGATAGTGCGATCGCATCCGGTAACAACGAACAACTAGCGCTTACCTTAAATACAATCACAGAAATTGCGAAATCAAGCCCATTTAAAGAACTTGCCAACTTAGCTTCCGTCCGCGCTGCCCTTGATGATCCAGACCACGAGTGGACATTTTGATTGTATAGCAGAGCGATCGCCTTCCCAAAAATTTTAAAAGTCTAGGCCATCAGGCTTTTTTCTTATAGCCCCTGGCTTCCAGTCTGGGTATTTTTTAATGTATTACAAGGTTTTTGCCGTTGAGCAATTTGGATTAACAAACGCAACGCTTCATTGACTGCTTCATCATTAGGAAATTTAGAGAATCAGTTAAGACTATAGACACCGTTTGTCACATTCAAAAACCTAGTCATTATTCAAATTACTACAGCAGTCACGCAGATTTTTCAACTTTCTAACCAGTTCTCTAATTTTAAGTTGGGAATATTGATAAAATCTTTGATGTTGTTAGTAACAATAATATCGTCACGAGAACGAGCTACAGCAGCAATCAAAGCATCAAATTCTCCAGTTGGTTTCCCTATTTGTCTAAGTTCGCTTTGAATCTTGCCAAATTCGATAGCTGCTTGTATTTCAAATGGTTCTACTGATAAGAGTTCTGTGAACTGTCCTAATATCTTTAGATTTTTGGCTACCTGTTGAGAGCAATAAACGCCTTTATATAGTTCTGACACTACAATGATAGAGAGATAGCATTGGCTGAAAAAGTGATTAAATTTAGTAACGGCTTGGGGATTTTCGTTTAGCAGTGCAATGCAAATGTTAGTATCGAGTAGATACATTAGTCGTTATCTTGATTATTAATTGAATTAATGGTTCTGCCTTGATAAGTATGGCGTTGTTGGTCAATTTCGGTAAAAATTTCTGTTAATTCAGGTTGGTTCTTCCAAGCTCCAAATAATTGATTGAGTTTTGCTAGTCTTTGGGCTTCTGTTAAGGGTTGTTGTAATTCGCTAATTTGACTTTCAATAAATTCTAAGTCTACTATGATTTCTGTTCCATCTGGAATATTATGAAGTTGTTCTAAAATTTCAATGTTTTGACCACGTTTTATGCCTCTAACCTTCATATTTGATTATCTCCTATAATTATTAGTTGACTTGATAATGCGAATGCGATCGCCTTGATCAGTATGAGCTAAAATAAATAACCTACTAAACCGAGATAAACAACTTTTGCAAAACTCACCAATGCAAATTAATTTATCGGCGTTTATCAGCGTTTATCGGCGGTTAATTTATCCTTCAAAAATCTTCATCATCAACAAAAAACTCAGCATCCTCATCGAATCGAGAATTACCTCGCCCAGAATCAGCCAGACCCCATAGAGGTTGCAGCACAGCTATCCCAACTAAGCCGATACAAACACACAAAGCCAGCACTAAACCTACTGGTATTTGAATCGATTGGAAACTCAAAAACTTTAAAGATACTAATGTAGCGTTTTGCACTGAGAGAATAGCGATCGCCATTACCCACACAGCTATAACTACAGATATCAGCAAATTAGCAATAGTTTTCATAACAAAATCAATAAAACCAAAGCTAAACGCAGAGGAACACAGATAATTATCAGCGTTCATCTGCGTTCATCGGCGGTTTAGACTCTTATTCTAGTTTAGCGATCACACTTTCCATTTCTTGGGCGATTTGGGTAAGTTTTTCTGGTGTGTGGGTTTCTAGATAAACGCGCACCAGCGGTTCTGTACCGGAGGGACGCAGCAATATCCAGCTACCGTCTTCTAAATACAGCTTAATCCCGTCTTTGCGACCGACTTCTTTAACTTTGATTCCTGCCACTTCTGTGGGTGGATTTTTGGTAAAGGAGTCAATGACGGCGATTTTATGGGCTTCAGTAAGGTGCAAGTCCAGGCGATTGTTGTACAGGGGGCCATCAGCTTCGGCGATCGCTTCTGTAACAAGTTGACTTAGGGGTTTACCTTCATAGGCGATCGCTTCTGCTACTAGCATATCGGCTAAAACACCATCTTTTTCGGGAATATGCCCAATGACGCTTAAACCACCTGACTCTTCACCACCAATTAATACGGTGGTTTCTCGCATTTTTGCACCAATGTATTTAAAGCCGACTGCGGTTTCATAAATTGGCAGCCCGTATTTAGCTGCGAAATTATCTAACAAGTGAGTTGTGGCTACAGTGCGGACAATAGCGCCGCTTTTGCCTTTATTTTTAATTAAATGACGTGCTAGGACTAGCAGCACGGTGTTAGGAGTCAGGACATTACCTTGTTCATCAACAATCCCAAAGCGATCGCTATCGCCATCAGTTGCTAAACCCAAATCGGCTTGATCAGCGCGTACGGCTTCCACCAATTCAACTAATTGTTCACCTTTGGGTTCTGGCATTCCTCCGCCAAACAAAACATCCCGCCAAGTGTGGAAACTTTCTAATTCCACCCCGCTTTGTTGCAAAACTTCATCTAAATAGCCACGAGAAGTAGAATACAAAGCGTCGTATTTTACCTTTAATTTGGCACTTTTGATTTTTTCGACATCAATTAGAGTGTAGATAAATTGCAGATAATCGGGTTTCGGATCGAAAATAGAAATAGAACTCGATGGATTACTACTAGCCGGTGCATCTGATGCACTTTCTATATTTGCCACAATAGTATCAGTAATCTCTGGAGTGGCAGGGCCAGCATAGTCTGGGATATATTTTATTCCACAGTATGGTGCAGGATTATGGCTAGCAGTAAACATCAACGCCCCAGCCGAATTTAGGTGACGGGCGTTGTAGGCAATTACTGGTGTAGGACAATCCCGATTAGTTACTTTTACCGTCCAACCCAAGTCAGCCAAGACTTGGGCGGCTGTCTGGGCAAACTGGTCAGCTAAAAATCGAGTATCGTAGGCAACAAGAACTGGCCTGTCTTTGCTATAGGCCGTTTCCAGGTAGCTTGCGATCGCTCTTGTCACTTTCCTCACATTGGGGAAAGTAAAGTCATCGGCAATAATTCCTCGCCAACCATCGGTGCCAAATTGAATCTTGCTGGATTTGCTACTAGCGCTCATTTTTGCCACTGTCTCCCTTCCAACTTCTTTACTATAGGAAGCTTCCCGCAAAGCGTGCGTAGTCCGCAAGTATCCCCACCGTTATTTTTCTCACTGCTTGTTAGCAATGTCAATCCCCGATCGCCCTTTTGTAAGTTACCACCTTTGGTCTTTAATTGCCCCAGCTACCGGGCAAGAACGCTGGCATTGCCAGATGAGACGGGGGTTTGTCAAAGCACGTCAGCATGAACCAAAAGTGAAAGCGCTGTTAGCCACAGCGACTGCACCCCAACGGATTGGAATACTCGCCCAAAAAGGCGTTTATGAATTTCATCATCATCGACATCTGTTAAACCAAACAGACGGTGTGGAAAAAGTTGCCCAGCTACTGCAATTAAGCCACTCCTCTAATGAAGTGCAACAGCGGGTGCTGCAAATTTTGACAAAATATCACAATGCGCCGTTGCTGTTGAATAAACACATCATTCAATTAACTCCTGGCGATGAAGGCTTTCCCAAACCAATTTTAATTGACCAAGATGATTATTGTTTCCGGTTATATGCCGCGATGGACTGCGTGTTTATTGATAGCGATCGCACTTTACATATTTTAGATTTTAAAACTGGTAAAGCTGCTTTTGACCAGCGACAAGCATTAGTTTATCTCCTAGCTGCCCGTTATCTTTATCCTAAGCAGGAAGCTGTTGCATCTTTTTATAATTTAGAACTTTGTAAAAAATCTGACTTAATTAGCATCAATCATCAAGAATTAGCATCCTTAGAATTTGAGTTGGCTCATATTGCCCAAAAGCATCAGCAAGATTTGCAAAAATATCATCAAGAAACGCGGGATTTTAGTAAAATATTTCCCCCCAATCCCGGTTCTCACTGTCGTTATTGTCCATTTCGCTCCATCTGTGATTTTGCCGCTACGCCACAGTCACAATCGTACCCAATGCCGAGTTTAAGGGTAAATGGGTAAGTTGGTGTTTGGTGTTTGGGAGACAAGGGGATCAGGAAGCAAGCGTAAATGACAAACGACAAATGACAAATCAAAATGGCGGCAATTCTTCAAGAATTGTAAACCTAATGTGATTAATTGCCAGATCGCCAAGGGGGATATCTTCTTTGGTGAGGCGTACACCTTGACTGCTGATCGTTTCAAAAGAAACTCCCTTGCCAATTTCGATATGATACCAGCATAAGCCCATGAAAAAGCGTGTGGGATATGGGCCGGCGTTCCCGACATCATCAGGGTTAGATTCCATTGGCAACCAGCCAAAATTTGGGATGTAGAACTCTAGCCAAACATGGTTAAAGTCTGGTTGCAGTGGTATGCCTTGCAATTCTCCATTTGGGGGGCATTTGTATCTACCTACCGTGCGACAAGGAATGCCGTTCAATCGACACAGGGCCAGCAAAACGCCTACATATTCGCCACAGGAACCTACACCTCGTTCTAAAACGATATCTGGAGTATCAATGTAGGGTTTAATACCATAGGATAATTCATCGTAAACATAATTACGGATGCTGTACATTTTCCGCAGCAGATTGGTTTCTGAGCCAACAGCATCGTGAGCAGCACGGCGGACAATGCTAGAATCCATTGCTAAATCATCATCATCCACCAGGTAGCGGCTTTCAAATTCTGGAGATAGTGCGGGAATATCTTCGACATCTTTAGGTGTAATGCGATACTTGATACCGCGCACTTCTAAAGTTGCTTTCCAGCCAAATATATGGCGTTCGCCGGGAGTCAGGGTATCAAATTTAAATACTGCTACCCGTTGCCCATCGATGACTTCTTCTGTAAAAGGTAAGCCAATGGGTTCAACCTGTTTAATCTTTTGGCGTTCGGTTTCTGATGGTAAAGCAATCCGCCACTCCAAATCTGTTAAATACACCTCTTCTAAGGGGGCAATTTCCTCAGCATAGGACATTTCAATCAGGTAGCCATTAGAGAGGGCGTAGCGTTTCTCTGGCTCGTAATGATAATACAGGGGATGAATAAAAGTGCGATCGCGGTATGTTAGCTCATGATTGGGATCGGCATTAGGATTATCCCTTATATAAGGTTCCTCTGAGGCGTAGGAGACATAAAGACTTTCTTTGCCTGTTTCACCATCTTTATGTAGACCTATACCTGTAGGAGAGTCAAAGGGCGTTAGTACGCTAAATTGAATTTCTCCCGTCGCCCGATCGATAGCATAAACTGTTTGCTCTGTGCGATCGCTCACCCACAGAGTCTCTTGAGAGACTGCTAAATTTTCTAGCCCAACTCCAGGGGCATAAAACTTCGTAATTTCTTTGCGGCTATCGGATTCATAAACCAAGATATAGCCTAGCTTGTGGCAGCTGACATAGACTGTGGATTCCCAAACAGCAACACCTTCGGCTGGATAAGGCAATGTCACAAAATGCTCTAAACCTAAAGCATTCAGTTGGCAGCGATAAACAGTGTTACCACGGGTTAGCCAAAGGGTGTTTTCCCATACTGCTATACCTGTGACATCAGTAAATTCCTTTACTTGGTGGGGATTGAGTATTTTACTGTTGTCAGATATAGGGTCAATCTCCAGGAGATGCCCTTTAATAGTATCAATGGCGATCAGTCTATCTTGAATAAAAGCAATGCCACCTAAGGCGGCAGCAGTTAGCGGTCGAATCGTTCTTTGACCAAACATCTGGCTAACGGTCATACTGGGCAGTGCAAAACTCATATTAAGCATATTCATTTAACCGTCTAGCACGCCTAAAATAAATTGTGGTACATCCCATGTGGCCAAGTTTCAGACTGGTGCTGCTTACAATTATCAGTGCAATGTGTTCCAAAAAAACTCTTCCGTAGGAAATAACACATAAAAGAAAGGATGAAGGATAAAGGATGAAATTTGGAGTCAGAATTTTTAGTACGAAACCCCCGGATTTATATATAGAAAAATTAAAACGAAATATCTTGACTTCGCACCGCTTTGGAATTTGTATGTTAACTTAACTTCATCCTAGCCTCCGGCAAGCCGCTCCGCGTCTTCATCCTTCACCCTTCATACTTCATCCTTCACCCTTCAGACTTCAGGTGACAAATGTGAGGAATCACATCTAAACTGAACTGATACAAACTGGCAAGAGCCTTTATGTAACTTTAGTTGATGGTTTTCCAGCCATCACTAAATTATGATCGAATTTTGTAACCTTTTCTTGTAACTTACACGATGTCTGCTAATTCTCTGCCTGAAAGTGCCGCCGTTTGGCATAGTTTAGAAGTTGAAAAAGCGCTCGAACTGCTTGATAGTAATGCAGACAGTGGCTTGACACCCCAAGAAGTGGAACAACGGTTGCACAAGTACGGCCCCAATGAACTAGAAGAACATGGTGGCCGCAGCGCTTGGGAGATTCTGCTGGATCAGTTCAAGAACATTATGTTGTTGATGCTGATCGCTGTAGCCATAATTTCTGGGGTTTTAGACCTTGTGGCTTGGCAAGGAGGTACCCTCAAGCCTGGGGAAGTGCCTTTTAAAGATACGATCGCAATTATGGCGATTGTCATCCTCAATGGCATCCTGGGCTATGTTCAAGAAAGCCGGGCAGAAAAAGCCCTAGCAGCCTTGAAAAAACTCTCCTCTCCCTTAGTGCGAGTTATCCGCGATCGCAAACTCTTGGATGTCGCAGCCAAGGAAATAGTTCCTGGGGATGTGATGCTGCTGGAAGCTGGGGTGCAAATAGCCGCAGATGGGCGCTTAGTTGAACAATCTAATTTACAAATTCGGGAATCGGCCCTAACTGGTGAAGCCGAAGCTGTAAATAAACAAGCTACATTGAAATTGCCTGAAGAAACAGGATTAGGCGATCGCCTGAATGTTGTCTATCAAGGAACTGAAGTTGTCCAAGGAAGAGGCAAAGTTCTAGTTACCAACACTGGAATGCAAACCGAATTGGGCAAAATTGCTACCTTGTTGCAAGGGGTAGAAACTGAACCTACGCCTCTGCAACAGCGAATGACACAACTAGGTAATGTCCTAGTAACTGGTTCTTTAATTCTGGTGGCAATTGTTGTCATCGGCGGTATCATCCAGGCAAGAGGTTTTAGCAACTTACAAGAACTTTTAGAAGTTTCCTTGAGTATGGCGGTGGCTGTAGTGCCTGAAGGGTTACCAGCCGTCATTACTGTCACACTGGCATTGGGAACCCAGCGCATGGTACGCCATAATGCCTTGATTCGCAAACTGCCAGCAGTGGAAACCTTGGGTTCAGTTACTACCATCTGTTCTGATAAAACCGGCACGCTGACTCAGAACAAAATGGTGGTGCAATCAGTTTATACAAATAATTCTACTTTTCGGGTTACAGGAGAAGGTTACTCGCCCGCAGGAGATTTTCAATTAAATGGGCAAAAAATTTCTCTAGATGAGTATCCCGAAATCTCCGCTTTGCTAGTTGCTTGTGCCGTTTGTAATGATTCGGTGCTGCAAAAAGAAACAGGAGAATGGGCAATTTTGGGCGACCCCACCGAAGGCGCATTGCTCACCTTGTCAGGGAAAGCTGGTATTGAAAAAGACCAATGGAATAGTAAATTACCCAGAGTTGCGGAATTTCCCTTTTCCTCAGAACGCAAGCGGATGAGCGTCATTTCTCAAGTTGAGGAAGTGGCTACAGGGGAATCTTCGTTAACAGGACTTGATCCGGCAATTGCTGGCTTTTTGCGAGCGGAAAATTATTTAATGTTTACCAAAGGTTCCCCAGAGTTAATTTTGGCGCGTTGCAGTCAAATTTATCTGGGCAGACACTCAGCTCCCTTAACTGAAGCACAACGCCAGCAAATCTTGGCAGAAAATGACCAAATGGCGAGTAAGGGGTTGCGAGTACTGGGTTTCGCTTATAAACCCCTGGCGGAAGTCCCACCAGAAGGTTCAGACGAAGCATCAGAACAAGATTTGGTGTGGCTAGGATTAGTGGGGATGCTGGATGCACCACGCCCAGAAGTCAGGGCTGCTGTGCAAGAATGTCGAGAAGCTGGGATTCGCCCAGTCATGATTACCGGCGATCACCAATTAACAGCAAGAGCGATCGCGACTGATTTAGGAATAGCTGAAGAAGGTGCCCGTGTCCTCACAGGGCAAGAACTACAGCGCATGAGTGATGAGGAACTAGAGCAAAATGTTGACCTAGTAAGCATTTATGCGAGAGTTTCCCCAGAACACAAACTGCGAATTGTCAAAGCACTGCAACGCCGTGGTAGATTCGTGGCGATGACGGGCGATGGTGTTAACGATGCCCCAGCCTTAAAACAAGCTGACATCGGGATTGCAATGGGCATTACCGGCACCGATGTGAGTAAAGAAGCCAGCGACATGGTGCTGCTAGATGACAACTTTGCCACCATTGTTGCCGCCACTAAGGAAGGTAGAGTAGTTTACACCAACATCCGCCGCTTTATTAAATACATTCTGGGCAGTAATATTGGCGAAGTGCTGACAATTGCAGCTGCGCCAATTTTAGGGCTGGGAGGTGTGCCTCTAACTCCCTTGCAAATTCTCTGGATGAACTTAGTTACAGACGGTTTACCAGCCTTAGCCTTAGCTGTGGAACCCCCAGAACCAGATGTCATGCAGCGTCCACCCTTCAGCCCCCGCGAAAGTATCTTTGCTAGGGGATTGGGTTCTTACATGGTTCGTATTGGGATTATCTTTGCGATTATCTCAATTGTTTTAATGGCATGGGCTTACAATCATACCCATGCAGCAGGTTATCAGGGTGATCCTGAGTCTTGGAAAACAATGGTATTCACTACCCTGTGTATTGCCCAAATGGGTCATGCCATAGCTATTCGCTCCAATAACCAATTAACCATAGAGATGAATCCTTTCTCCAATCCGTTTGTATTGGGAGCTGTGGTTGTCACCACAATTTTGCAACTCATGCTAATTTACGTTCCACCCCTGCGAGAATTCTTTGGCACTCACCTCATAAATAGTACAGAATTAGCTATTTGTATTGGCTTCAGTGCCTTGATGTTTGTTTGGGTGGAATTGGAGAAGATATTCTTCCGATTAATGGGCAAAAAAACTGTGTAAACCAATTCAAAATTCGTCTTGAAAAGTTTCCTACGGCGGGAAACCCGCCGTAGGAACTTTCCGCAAAATTCAAAATTCAAAAGGGTTTTTGAGTTTGGATCAGTTGCTGTAACAAGGAGATAAAAGATGAGGGGGGATGAGATGGATGAGGTAGATAAGGAACAATAAGGAGGATAACGAACGAAAATGTTTCTCCGCTCCCCCTGCTTCCTCATCTCCCCTCGCTCCCTCATCTCTCCACTATGTTTCTCAAATCCATTCACCTGAGACAATTTCGCAATTATAAAGACCAAAAAGTAGAGTTTACGGCTGCCAAAACGATTTTGGTAGGTAATAATGCTCAAGGAAAGTCAAATTTGTTGGAGGCGGTGGAGTTATTGGCGACATTGCGATCGCACCGCATGGCACGCGATCGCGATTTAGTTCAAGAAGGGGAAGCGATCACCCAAATTAATGCTTTTCTAGAGCGCAAAGCTGGTGTTAGCGATCTAACTTTAACTCTCCGCCGCAATGGTCGGCGCACTGTTGCGCTCAATAGCGAGATAGTACGCCGTCAAATGGATTTTCTCGGTGTTTTGAATGCTGTGGAGTTTTCTAGCTTAGATTTAGACTTGGTACGTGGTGGTCCCGAAGGTCGTCGGATCTGGCTAGATACCCTATTAATCCAACTTGAACCTGTTTATGCTCACATTTTGCAGCAGTACAATCAGGTTCTGCGGCAACGCAATGCGTTTTTAAAACAAACCCAAGACTCAGCACTCAGTACTCAGCAGTCAGAGCAATTGGCTTTATGGGACGCACAGTTAGCTACCACAGGCACAAGAGTCATTAGACGGCGTGAGCGAGCTATACAGAGATTAGCACCAATTGCCACTAACTGGCATTCCAGTATCAGTGGTAGTACTGAAAAACTCCAAATTAAGTATGCACCCAATGTCCCCTTGGAGGAAAATTATCCTCAAGAGGTACAGCAAGCTTTCTTAGCCAAAATTCAGCAGCGAACTATTGCTGAACTCCGCCAAGGCACTACCCTGGTTGGCCCTCATCGCGACGAAGTAGAATTAATTATTAATCAGACACCTGCGCGTCAATACGGTTCTCAAGGTCAGCAGCGAACCCTAGTCTTAGCTCTAAAATTAGCCGAATTACAACTCATTGAAGAAGTTGTAGGAGAACCACCATTGCTATTGCTGGATGATGTTTTAGCAGAATTAGACCCATCCCGCCAAAATCAGTTACTTGATGCGATTCAAGACCGTTTTCAAACTCTAATTACAACCACTCACCTCAGTTCTTTTGACTCACAGTGGTTGAATTCATCCCAAATTCTGCTTGTAAAAGGCGGAGAAATATCATTGCCAAATACTTTTTACTGAGCCAACATAAGAAAGTAAAAAGATTTAGCAACTGAGCAAGATAAACATGAGATACATAGAAGCAATTTTCTTGGAAAATCGCCGTTTTTATACGTAATATCATTTAATAATATTGCATGATAAAATTTATATTTTTAAAATATATTTTAAGCTATGGCCCAACAAAATTACATATTAAATAAAGACGAGATTATTGCCTTAGGCACATCATTACGAGAAATTGAACAAAAGCTACTCAAAAAATCTCAAGAAACGGGTATAACAAGAATGTGGTTCCAAGGAGAAGAACCTTATTTAGATGTTTTCTTTGAATTAAAAGAAAATGAAATATTATGGTTTCAATTTACTTTTCGTGGTAAATCAGTTTCTTGGGACAATAAAAAAGCTCAATTACAAACTGGTACTACTAATGAACTAAGTTGCAACGATGTTAGTTTTTATGCAGCCAGTAAAACAATTGAGAATGATATACAACCTAATTCTGATTTTATTAACTTAGTAAAATCGATTCTCCAAACTAGATCAGACGAACCTATTTTTTCCAAAGCTTTAGAATTGTTCAAATAGATCAGTTCGTAATACTCGCCTCTGGCAAGAAGTAAGCTATGTAATTCAAAAATTATTTAGAAGTAGGGTATGTTATGTCGGAGGCTAACTCACCTTAATGATACTGTGCGATCGCGCAACGCCAAATTGTATCGAAACACCAATATTTGTTGGTAGAGTAAATTTATAATCTAATACGGTTCTTAATTCAATCCCCCGGATTCATCCGTGGGGTTATTAATTTTGAATTCCCCGTACCCCTCTGGGGAAGCAAGCTACGCGCAGCGTCTTTGCAGGAGAAGGGGTTAACTAATTCTATCGTTCTAATTTTTTAAAAAGATTGAGAACTAAAAAAGTTAAGAACGCGCCCATTAAACTTAATTGCCACAAGTCACACCCAGCAGCAATTCCCAACGCTGCCGATACCCAAACAGCCGCAGCCGATGTTAGCCCGTGAATTTCAGTTCGCTTTGATTCATGGGAAGATTCGCGCAAAATCTCGCCAGCACCTAGAAATCCCACCCCAGCAGCGATACCTTGAATCACGCGGCTGAGTGCATCAACATTGGGTTGTAGCCCAACTGTATGCAGAGGTATCACCGTAAAAAGAGCTGAGCCAAGACTAACCAACATATGAGTTCTTAAACCTGCTGGTTTGTGTTGCAGTTGGCGTTCTAAGCCAATAATTGCGCCACTCAGCAATGCTATGCATAGCCGGAACATGATATTTAGCCAATCATTGGTCATCTGGCATCAAGATGGTAAGTGTTTAATAATACTTGGTTGAGTTAGGCATTGAGCAACAAGTGTTAAGGAGAAAAATTGCTAATTAGTGAGAATCCTTATCGATATTTTCCCACATATATTGAGAAGGTATTCCAGACCCATCTAAAATTATTGGACTGGCTTTGGTAGGCAAATTCCAGATTTTTACTGGTTTTATTAGCAAAATTATGATTTCAACTAAAGACATATGATCTCAATATAAATTCATCGTAGTCTTTATCATACGGATAAAAGATAATATTTCAAAGCTTATTGTAGGGATATTTAGTCATGTAAAATAATTTAATCTAAATAAGCAACTCCAAATTGCTAAATTTAACCATACACTAAATAATTAAATGAGATATCACTTTTGGGGAGTGGAAATAGCGTAGATTAAAAAAATTATGAATTCCCAAGATCATGCAAATCAGGCACTAACCATTAGTGTCAATTATGATAAATTTCAGAAATAAGCTAATCCTGGTATAGTGTTTCGGCTTTGCTTCTGATTCTCTAAATATTTAGTTGTGCCAGAAAGAGAGCAAAAAATTAGACGCGCATTGGTAAAACAACAAGTGGTTCAAAGGAAGATGACCTTGCGAGTATTTTACGACGTTGTTTTAAACGTAAACCAGTCCCAAGCAAAGGCATTACCTTTTCGTAGCTTGCCACCGTTAGCGTACCTCTACAGGGAAGCAAGCTACGCGTAGCGTGTCGCTCCAGAAGGCATCGCGCCTTGGCAAAAGTCAAAAATTCTGGCAGAGTCGCTACTCTAAGATTCAAAGGACGTAAGTAGGTCGGTGCGATTAAAGATAACTAGCGTTCGCGTAGCGTCTCCGACAAGAGAAGGCTGTAATTTGTCCTTTGTCATTGGTCATTGGTAAGGGTTTCAAGCTTATTTACATTTCGTAACATAGTTTGGTTTATTTCCACCGACTTACTTAGAATCAGAGAAAACAGAGGAATTTGACGTTAAGTACCAGAGGGGATTTGAGCTTAGGTTGATACCAATGGTTATTACTGTAACCCTAGCAAATGAATGACAATTGAGAACAAAAAAATTGAGTGGACAAACTCTACTGGCTTGACAAAATTAAACTCCAAGACCGCGCCAAAGTAGGTGAAAAAGCTTTTTACTTGAGCAGAATTATGCAGCGTGGCTACCCGGTAGTACCGGGTTTTGTCATTGGGGCAGAAGTTTTGCAAGAATTTTTAGAAACTCTCAATAGTTCCGAGTCATTAGTTGCTGACTTACCATATTCTTCATTGCACCTAGATGTAGCTAATTGGCGACAACTTCAGCAGGTAGCTGGGCGGTTGCGTCAGGAAATTATTACTGCCACTGTACCATCGCCTTGGGTAAGCAAAATTTTCACGGCCGCGAGCCAATGGGAAGCTGACTATCTAATTTTACGCCCCAGCCTAACTGTGCCGAGTAATACCAAGCCAGCGATGAATTTCTCTGGGTTACTGGAGTCAGTTTTTTGCCGATGTGATGAAGAAGCGATCGCAACAGGATTAAAGGGCACCTGGAGTCAGTTGTTTCGTGCTAGAAGTCTACTTTATTGGCAGCAGGCAGGAACTAATCTGCAACAAGTCAATTTAGCAGTTTTGGTGCAGCCTGTTCGCAATGCCATTGCTAGTGGCTTACTCAATGCCAATACATCTGCGTGGGAAATTACTGCTACTTGGGGATTAGAAGTAGCGATCGCTAATGGTGAAGTTCTGCCAGATGTCTACTATATCCAACCAGAAACAGGCAAACTCATCGAGCAACAGCTAGGCAATAAAATTTTAGCTTATTGTGTTGAAGATACAGGTGATACGGGTGACTGGCAACCATTACCACAGTCAGTACTGACGGCAAATAATACTTCTCTACTTGCCTATTTACTAGATGAAAACCAACAGAAACAGTACGCTTTACCAGAAGAATACCTCAAACAAGTAATTGATTTAGGCAGTCAACTTGTGGGTGAGTTTGGTAAACATTTTTCTGTTAAATGGACTATTTCGCAAGAAACCCCAACCTCCAAGCTCTACCTGACGCAAGTTAGTGCCCCCCCATCAGGAATTCCCAACTTACATATCATCAAGGGACTAGGGGCAGCAAGAGGACGTGTAACAGCAACTGCCTATGTGGTTGCCAATTCCCAATCTCAACTAGAGAAACTACCCCCAGGAGTGATTTTAGTAGCGCGCTCCATCAAACCTGGTTGGTTACCTTTATTACAAAAACTTAAAGGTATTATTACTGAGCAGGGAGGATTGACGAGCCATGCAGCAATCCTGGCTAGGGAATTGGGTATCCCAGCAGTAGTCAGTGCTACAGATGTCACAGCCTTAATTCAGAACGGTGAAGAACTACTATTAGATGGAGATAGAGCCGAAGTTTATCGGATTAAAGGAGATGTAGCATTAGAAGAAGTTCAGCGAAGATGGGGTTCATCGGAGACTCTAGAACTCAATTACCCTTATGACTCCATGCCCTCATTGCCTGCCAATGCCAGTTCCTGGGAATCTCCTGATTCTTCCTTTGCGTCTCCCAAACCAATAATTGCCACTCAGTTGCTACTAAACCTGAGCCAGCCTAGCTTAATAAAGCAAGTGCAAAGTTTACCTGTGGATGGAGTTGGGTTATTGCGCTCAGAATTGATGATACTAAACATACTGGAGGGACAACATCCCAATAGCTGGCTAGAAGATAGGCGGCAAGCAGAATTATTAGAGCTATGGACTGAGCAGATTATGCAATTTGCCCGTGGCTTTGCGCCGCGACCAGTATTTTATCGCTCTTTGGATTGGCGATCGCACGAGTTACCATCGTTCCCTAATCAACAAAAATCTTCGCCACAATCCGTTTTGGGGGAACGGGGAATATTTAGCTATTTACTCAATCCCGCAGTCTTCGAGTTAGAACTAACTGCTTTAGCGAATGTACAGAAAGCTGGTTACAGCAATATCAACCTCTTGTTGCCGTTTGTTCGCAGTGTGCAAGAGTTTACCCTGTGTCGGCAAAAAGTTGAGCAAGCAGGATTAACCCAACTGCCGCAGTTTCAATTATGGATTATGGCAGAAGTACCAAGTGTACTATTTTTGCTGCCAGAATATGTGAAAGCTGGTGTCAATGGTATTTCCATTGGCACAAATGACCTAACGCAACTCCTGTTAGGAGTAGATCGAGAGCAAGAACAGCTAGCCAGATTATTTAACGAACTGCATCCCGCAGTCATGAGTGCGATCGCCCAACTAATTCAAATATCCCAAGATGCCGGAATTCCTTGTGCCATCTGCGGTCAAGCACCAGCGCTTTATCCGGAAATCATCGAGCATCTGGTGCGATGGGGCATTACAGCAATTTCTGTAGAACCAGACGCAGTTACCCAAACATATCAAGCGATCGCCCGTGCCGAACATCGCCTAATTTTAGAAGCCGCACGCCGACAATTCAAGGGATGAGGGGATGGGGGACAAGGGAGATGAGGGGGATGAGGAAGAAATAAATCTTGCCTCATGCCCAATGCCCCATGCCCTATTTTATATATCCCGTTTCACCTAAAAACTTACGTAATTCTGCGAAGAATTGAGAGCGATCGCTTTTTTTGTAAGCTTGCTGTACTCGCTGCCAACCCTCTTTTCCTTGACCGAGCATATATTTATCTGCCAAGTATGCGGCGAGGAATCCCTTGCCGTCGTCACCTTATTAGCTATATTGAATCCGCAAAAATTTGTTCAGCCTCTGGAATGTTTATTCTATCGTTTGCAATGGTTACACTATCACTTCTTCACATTCAACAATGGCAATATAGGTTTAAAAAGCACTCCAATGAACAGAAAAACAAGGCTAGAAATGATAAGGCTCATCAAAACGCTATAAAATTTGCCCAATCTTTATTTGATAAAATAAAAGAAATAACAGAGTTGATATAAGAACTTTTTCAAAGGTTTCTGAATCAGTTACTGCTAGTTATTTTGGTAAAGTCAATAGAATTTTAGGGTAAAAGTACATCCCTGATAATTTCAGTTTTTGAACCTCTTTTCAAGAATATAACTTTTATTTATTAAGCAAGTATTATTTAGAACTAGATTCTACGGATAGTCTAATTGGCGATCGCTCTCTTGGAGAAAAACTTTGCGATTTACTTAATTTTCCTTAGGCTGTTCTAGCAGTGGCTTGATTTCCTCTCTAGAAATTAATTGTATATGATATCCCTCCTAGCAACGTGACCAGAAACATCTCATCAAAAACCTAATATTCAATCTTCTGATTTCATGTTTTCCAAATGTAGCCTTGACAGCCACAATCCTTTGATCTGGATTTATTTCACGCCAAGGAGGGTAAAGTTTCATTGAAAGCAACGGGAAACTCCATCCCCGGACTTCGTCCCGCTTCTCTACGAGACGCTGTTCGCGTTCGCTAACGTGGGTGGAGAGGGATAGTCGCCCCGTCGCTTGGGGCATAGGGAAGAAGGTAAATTCTTCCCTATGCCCTATGCCCAAAAACTCCATCCCCTTGTGGGTGGAGTTTTTCACCTTTCTCAGGACTTATACAGGTGGTAAATTTGGCATTTGGCGTTTGTCATTTGTCATTTATCTCCCTCTGCTTCCTCTACTTCCTCATCCCCCTATCCATTTTTCGTTTGTTGTGAATTCATGGGGATTTCAGTGTTCCGTTGTCGAACCCAGCCTAAAGTTACTCGTTTCATAATTGCGTACAAACCGATAAGGATCACAAAGGTGACAGCAATAATCACGAAGGGCTGTTTACCCAAAATTTCCTCTACACCTTTAGTGATTACTGCATCTGGCTGTGTAATAAAATCCCAACTATTGAAACGTAAAAAGCGTCCCCAATAAATACCAACAGCAGATAGCGCATGGGTAATTAACTCAACCCATAAAATCCATTGGCTTTTACCAATTCGGTGTAAATAATAACCTAAATTAATTAAAGAGATTACGTAAGCTTCAAATCCAGCGAAAATTACTAATATATAAAGTGGAATTAAGACTAGGGTAATCATCCACACCGATTGAATGGTGCGGATATCATCTATTAAGTGAATGACATCGGTTAACAAATAGGGGGCATTTGGTAAAAAAGCATAAAAAACCAGGAATCCTAGCCACCAAACCCATGATCTGCCACGATTTCTCCGAAACAGCCAAACACTTAAAGCCAAAGGTATAAAAGCCAGAAACAGATTCCAGGTCATCCACCTCATATTAATTCGTAAGACCTGTACTAATTTCGCTATCAATTCAACTACTTCTGTTTTCATAAGTACTAATTCGCAATCGTTTAATTAACGTGGATTTACTCTATACTAGTAATTTCACTTACTGCCTGACACAACTCTCAAAATCAGATAGCGGTTTTTGTTCCCCAACTTAATAAAATCTATTTGTTTAAACTCTAGACAAGATGATTTTGTGAGAACTAAATACACAGTATTTTCTGACGAAATTAAAGGGTGATTGTCAGTTACCTATTCAAATGCTGAAAGCTGTACTGATGTGTCATTTATTAATTAATTGAGTTAATCCACTAGTATAGCCATAAAATCATTAGTGGCAAATCTGCCACATGAAAGAATGGTCATAGTTAAAAAAAGCACAATGCATATAAAAATATAAGTAGGGAGACATAATTATTTGTAGAATGGGTTACGCTATCGCTAACCCATGCGGGTGTTGGGTTACCCTGCGGGAAGCCACCTTCGGTGTCTACGTTCCTCAAACCAACCTACGTCCATCTTATATTTAATTCCAACCACCTACTTACATATTGAAAAACTGGCTCGCGTCTTAATAAGTAGTTGGACAAAAATATTTACAGTCATTGCGAGCGGAGCGTAAAGCTTTCTCTACGAGAGGCTGCGCCAACGGCATAGCTTCATAAAGCCCTTCGGGCATGGCTTCGCTTAGCGCAATGACATTGTGTAATTAATTCTGTCCAAGTACTTATAGATTTTTTTTCAGGTTTGTACAAAAAAGGAGATAGAAGGAAAGAGTAAATGCAGAATTTCCCTCTTGTCTCCCTTCCCAACGCCTTCTCTTTTTAGGTACCTTGAAAAAATTAGTTACTCCGGCTGACTACAGTACTTATTGAGATTGCCTACTAACTTATCAGAATCCTTACCAGCGGTTTTAGCCGCTGCTGTTAGCGCAGTGTCGATTTCTGTTCTGGCTTTTTGAAGTTTTTCTCTGCCAGCTTCCGAGGCTTCGGCGGTTTTAGCTAAACTAAGAGCCTTAGCTGCCTTTGCGATCGCTTGACTCAAATTTTTGAACACCTTGGCAAATCGACTTTGGAATTCTTTTAACTTGGGATCTTTTAAGTTCAGGTCTTCTATGGATTTGGTAACAGCTTCTAAATCCTTGGACAGTTGCACGCTTGTGATTACTTGCTGCCCTTTATTTTTGTCAATTAGAGAATTTCCTGCATTCACCGCCTGAATTAGTCGCTGACACTGAGAAGCCTTATTTTCATTGCACCCAGTAATCAACAAAGCGATACTCAAGCTAACAGGAGCAATAACAGTATATTTACGAGAAACAAACATTCTTCCCACCACCAGCAGTAAAATCCAAATAATAGTACCGAATATTTACACAATTGTGTTGTGACTTAAATCAGATACTTCAATCAAATTACTGCCTATTTCGCGTAAATATTCAAAATTTATGGGCATTTATTGGCGGTTAATAAGATTCCGTGGGTTTAAGTCTCCTACAACTAACAAGCCGCAAGTTTTGTGGTGGGGTCTCTCTTGCAAAATCCAGATCGGAGGAAACCTCCGCTCCGGTTTTGCGCTAAATCCCCATGACAAAACTGTACTTCAGACGAACGTCTTCTGACTTCTTTAATTATTCATGCAACTGCACGCCAGAAAGCGGGAGGCTCAATCATCCCGCTTTTGATTACTGGATTACCAATCTACTGGCAAACCCAATTTATCTAAAGTATCCCCATCTTGCAATAGCGGCTGAATGTCTCTGTCTATAGGAATTTGACCCCCAGCCAGTACCAAAGCACGTTTAGTAACTTTACCCAACCAATTTAAGTCATGGGAGGCAATTAATATTACCTGCACTGGCAAATTTAATAACACTTGTGCTAAGTGTCGCCTCCATGCAGGATCAAGACCGTTAGTAGGCTCATCTAAAATCAAAATTGCAGGCTCTAGGGCTAAAATTGCGGCGAGAGCAACCAAGCGTCTTTGTCCCCCAGAAAGTTGATGAGCAGAACGGTTGGCGTAGGCTTCTAAGCCAAAATCAGCTAACAACTGCCGCGCCCGATCAATTGCTAACGCTGGTGAGACACCATAATTGCGGGGACCAAAGGTAATGTCTTCTAAAATGGTCGGCATAAATAATTGGTCGTTGGCATCTTGGAAGGCAAAGCCGATTTGACGACGCACTTGGGATAGAGTTTTATTTTCTACGGGAATGCCATTAATGCTAATTTTCCCGCTTTGTGGTTGTTTTAAGCCAATCATATTCTCTAGCAAAGTGCTTTTACCAGAACCAGTCGCTCCCATCAACGCCACGCGATCGCCTGCTTTTAATGTAAAAGAAATATCGCGCAATACTGGCTCTTGGTTGGCATAGGCATATACCAAGTTCTGCACCTCCACTACAGCTGCGTGGGGATGATGGATTGGAGATTGGGGATTAGATGTTAAAGATTTCAAAATTCACAACTCAAAATTCACAACTGCGCTGTTACAGACGCGATTAATCGCGTCTCTCCAACTTCTTTAACTGTTAACTGTTAACTGGTAAGAGCTGATGGTTAAACAAGCAGCGATCGCACAAGCTGCTAACAAAGCCACACGTTCTTTTGGTCTTAATGTCGAGTCTAACGGTAACTGCCCGTTGTAACCACGAGCAACCATTGCGGCGTAAACTCGCTCTGCTCGTTCCAGACTACGGAGATACAAAGCTCCAATCATGGCAGCACTGGCGTAACGCAGCCAGCCAGCAGAACCATTTAGACCACGTAATTGAGCGCTACGCTGCATTCTTGTGACTTCTGACAATAAAATTTCTAGGTATTGTCCAGCTAATAGTAAATTCTCCTTTAACGGTAATGGTAAAGGTAAGCTTTTGAGCGCGATGCCGAAGCTATGAGCAGGTAAGGTTAACAAGAAACTATTCATGACAATCAAACAAAACAGAGAGCGAACTAGCAAAAAACTCGCCCTTTCCCAACCCAAGGGCAAAGCCAGCAAGGATAAGAATATTAATTCAGTACCGAGTAACTTTCCGAGTTGGGGAATACGTACACGCAATAACCAGGCCCACAAAAGTGCGATCGCTCCATATACACCCAAGTAGGGCCAAGCATGATGCTTTAACAAAGCTGCGCCGATCACAATCACCAGTGACAGTTGCAAACGTAATGGTAGAGAGATTTTAAGCATTATTCGGTCTCACCACCTTGGCTATGCCAAAGGCGACAGCAAAGCACACCGCAGCTCCCACCAGTCCAGCGATACTGGTGCCAATTGTTCCCAAACCCTGAATACTGTAATCAGCCAAGGGCGTTGGCACAATCACCCGCACTTTGTCAGCTAAATTGATAAAGCCTAAGTTTTCGGCAACCCTTTCTAAGCCATCAGGCCAAGCTGAGGCAAAAAGTGACAGTACACCCGCCACTAAAAAAATGCTCACAACGGGTACTAACCAACCGCGAAATTGCTGCTGCTCCCCTGGTAACAAATCTGGTCTTTGCTTGGCGAGGTAAACTAACACACTGCCAGTAATTAATCCTTCACCAATGCCAATCAGAATATGGGTACCAGTCATTGCTGGTAAAACTACCGCTACCGATGCGGTTCCAGAAAGAGCTAATTCAATGGCACAAGCTATTGCTGCTACTACCACACTCACACCGGCTCCAATACCAGCCGCTAGGGGTAAGCGTCTTTTCGACCCCCCAAATAGCCGTTGCAAAGTTTGAGTTAACACCCAGCCAACCCAAACCCCCACAACTGCCATGTTGAAGATATTTGCGCCTAAGGCTGTAATCCCACCATCTGCAAACAACACTGCTTGGATAATTAATACTGTAGCAATGCACAATGTCCCCGCCCAAGGACTGCCTAAAACAACTGCGGCTAAAGTTCCCCCCAACAAGTGACCACTAGTGCCCCCTGCTACAGGGAAATTAATCATCTGGGCAGCAAAAATAAAAGCTGTAGTTAAGCCCAGTACTGGAGCGCGACGAATCCCAAAAGCGTCTTGCGATCGCCCAAATGCAATAAAGAGTGCTGCCGCACTCGCTACACCAGTAGCCCCTGCTACTGGTATAGAAACAAATCCATCAGGAATATGCATGATGTACCCCGTGTATGATGTTTTTATTCACACAAATTACTCAATGTAACTGCGGCATTAAATTAATAAAAAGCATAAATCTTACCCTTTTTACAATGCCCTCATGGGGGATTTTATCCTGATACTTTCGGCAGATTGACAACAAAATATACGTTAAATAATATACTTATTTTCTAATATATAAATTTTTATTAATTTTCTTTTTAGATTAGATATTCAGTTTGGGTAAAATCTTACTTTTACTAGATGTTATACCCGGATTTCAGCTTTTTAGGAATTGACAAATATTTATATTTATCTCTGATGGGCAGCAGATTAATTTGATGTTTATCTATATTGTAAGTTTTTCAGCAAAAATATATTTTTCTTTTTATCTAAGAATTGCCATCAGACAAAATAGTAATATTTAATTATGTCTAATGACTTAATTTTATATTTTTTTAGGTCGCACCATTTGGGAAGTATTTAATATTACCTTTTTAGCAATTTTCTCCGGGTGAATCAGGGACAAAATGCTACAAGGAATACCAAAAATCAATTACTCAATATTTTGTATGATACCTTAACAAAGTGTAACGCACCATCAATGAAATCAAAGATGGTGCGTGAGGTGTTCCGCCATAAGAGGTTGTTTGAAAAGTGGTTGGCTGTGATTTTAAGCACTGGTTGATCCCCCCAGCCCCCTTAAAAAGCAGGGCTGATTCATCCGACAAGGTATGTATTTTGTCAATACCATTGGCGATAAGGGACTTCCAACTAAAAAAATATACAATCACTTTGGTGAGCAGGGGAGGCTGGGGGAGCTCTTGAAGCAAGGGAGGAAGAATTCCATGATGATATTTGCTCTGACTCATTGCATAATTTATTTTCTGGAAGTCCCTAAATATTCGGGCAAAAGTCATAAATTGTTGACCATTATTGATGCCTAAGATTGAATGCCAATTGAATACCTTGCTTATTTTCATCTCCTGAACCCTTGATTTTTAAAGCCTTTTAGGGAATGAATCGGTCCTGCCTTAAAAAGGGGGGAAAACTTCTCAAAGTCCCCCTTTTTAAGGGGGATTTAGGGGGATCTAAAACGTTTTGCTACCAACGACAGGACTTTTAAAACATCCTCTAACCTCGACTTTATCCAAAATTAAGAACTCAGCTTTCCTTATCCGGCAAAAATCCTGGTTTTTTGGCAAATACTTTTTTCATGTCACTGATTTTCGGTCAAGTCCAAAAACTAAAACTACCTTACCTCAATGGTTTCAGCGTCAGGTTTTGGGTTTCGTAAAAATGGATAAAGTCGAGCTAACGCAACCTACAAATTTTTATTTGAAAGTCTTTCCCTTGTCGCTCTTTTCCCTAGCTAAAAATTCTCGCAACCTTTAAGTCAAACTGTATGACTCCCTGGAACCAAGAGGAGAGAATTTACCATCAGAAAATATTTATAAATAATTGACAATAATTCCTAATCACTCTAATATACACAAGAGTAATTGCAAAATATTTGCAACTTTCTATTCTAGCGCTAACCGTTATTTAATGTCATGCCCAACAACTTAGCTTTGGGGAAAGAACAACTTTGGAGTCGTCGTCAATTACTGAAGCTGGGTTTAGGTGGCACTTGTGTGGCGGGAGCGGCGGCACTTTGGCAAGCGACAAATGTCAATAATCAGTCAATCGTCAAAGTGCCACCACTCGAAATCGCGGCATCTGAAAGCGTTGCTCAACCCATGAAGATGCTAAGAAATTTCGATTATGGGACGCTGAAGCAAGAAAAGGGACGCACCATCCGAGAATTTCAGTTGACTGCGGGTACTTCTGTAATTCAGCTTAATAGTGCCGTCTCTTACAACATCTGGGACTTAAACGGTCACATACCAGGGCCGACACTACGGGTGAAACAGGGCGAACGGGTGCGGATATTATTTCTTAATAAGGCTGGACATTCCCACTCTTTACATTTTCATGGGATTCATTCATCAGACATGGATGGTATTCGCCCAGTCAGTAATGGGAGTGCGACAATTTATGAATTTGATGCCGAACCCTATGGCGTTCACTTGTACCACTGCCATATTGAACCAGTCACCCGTCACATTGCTAAGGGGTTATATGGGATGTTTATCATCGATCCGCCAAAACCCCGTCCGCCAGCTGATGAAATTGTACTAGTGATGGCTGGGTATGACGTTAATGATGATAGCCACAATGAATATTACGCTTTCAACGGTTTGCCTCACCACTACATGGATAATCCCATCCGAATTTACAAAGATCAGTTAATTCGGGCCTATGTTCTCAACATCATTGAATATGACCCAGCAGTAACATTTCATCTCCATGCCAACTTTTTTAATGTTTATCGCACGGGCATGACTATGACTCCTAGCGAGAAAGCTGATGTCATCACAATGGGTGTAGCCGAAAGGCACATCTTGGAATTTGCGTTTCGCTATCCAGGGAAGTATATGTTTCATCCCCATCAAGATGCGATCGCAGAAAACGGTTGTATGGGTATGTTTGAAGTCATGAATGCATGAGGTATTGGTCATTTGTGATGAGATAAACATTGCTGTATCTCATTAACTAGATTTCTTAATTTTGAATTGCTTGGTGTTGTTTATGGCAGTAGATTCACAGGTTGATTCTGTTTCCAGTCATTTTCCCAGACAGCTAGATATTGCACAAGTGGCTGTTTATGGGTTGAGTATTTTGTCGGCCGTTGAGTTAATCAAAAGTTAAGAAAATTTGAGTTATGGAGAGACAAACAATCCGAATTTACAGCCGCGAGATGCATAAATCTGGATGTTGTTAAGAGTTTTTATTCTATTAGCTGCCAGCTATCCTACCGCTATGTTTCGTATTAGTCAAAAGCCAAAGTTTAAAGGTTATCACGTCAAATCTTTGCAAATAGACGGAAAAATAGCCGATAATTATGTAAAGTAAAGACCCCATACAGTATCAAGACTGATAGCCAATATAGAGCTTAATTAGATTTTCTTGTGTTTTCATTTTAGCATTCCCAGGTGAGAACCTGGGAAATCCCATAAAATAGTACATTGGCTGGCAAAATCATCAATCAAAGTTGTAAAAATCATTAAATTACAATCAAAATTTTGTCGATTAGTTGATAAAGACTATCATCTGTGATAAATAAAAATAATAGCTAATGGAAAATTAGAAAATTATATTAATACTTCCTAACAATGGTTGGAACTCATTAAATTATCAGAATACAAACCCTCGGAGCAAAAATGATCAAATTACGCTATATCTGCTTGGCCTTTACTGCTTGTGCCATAGTTTCTCTAAGTTCTTGTAGTAATGGTACACCAACTGCCAATAATTCACCCGCACCTGCTGCGACTAGCTCCACCGCCCAAGTTACGGAAGCAGCAAGTCATAACAGTCACGGTGGCAAAGCTAAAATTAACATTAATACTGCTATTTTGTCGGAGTTGGATAAGTTTGAAGCCAAGCTAGGTGTCCCAGCGTTATCGAACAAAATTCAGGCCAGCCGTCCCTATGCGAGTCCAGAAGACTTGGTGAGCAAAAAGGTAATTACTCAAGAACAGTTTGATCAAATCAAAGATCAAGTGACTGTGCAGGAAGTAGTACTCACAGGTGAGGCAAAAGATGTCGATTACATGACAAAATTAGGCTTAATGAAGGGACATCTTTTAGTAGCTAAAGAACTTTTGGATCAAAATCAGCCAAAACAGGCTGAACCTCACATTGGACATCCAGTTGAGGAGATTTATGTTGATGTCGAAGATCAATTAAACGAACGCAAAGTTAAAGAATTTAAAACTACTTTGGTGAGTTTGCAAGATTTAGTCAAATCTAATCCTAAGAATCCTAAACTGAAAACTGATTTTACCACTTCCGTGCAAGCAGTTGATGGAGCGATCGCAGCTTTACCAGAATCTCAACGCACCAAACCCTCCTTTGTGCTACAGGTAATTAACGGCTTATTAGATGCAGCCAACTCAGAATATGGAGCTGCGATCGCCAATGGTAAAATAGCAGCTGCCATTGAATATCAAGACTCTCGTGGCTTTGTAATCTACGCTAATGACTTGTATAAAACCATTTCTAGTCAAGTAACGCCAACCAGTCCCGAAGCCAATAAAGCAATTGAAGCCAGCTTCGTTGACTTGCTAAAAGTTTGGCCCAGCGCCATCCCACCAGCCAAGCCAGTGAAAACCCCTGAAGATGTCACCAAGCTAATAAAAACCATTGAGCAAAACTCTCAACAAGTGATTGACAAAACTAGCACCCAAGCACAACAATAGCAATTTTGCCAGATTGGATATGCAGATAGAGGAGTTTAAAATGAGTGAATAGTGAGGAAATAGTTAGGAGCTAAGAGTGAAGATCGTCTCGACTTTTAACACTTCAGAAGAGTATAACTTCTAACTCATTACTCATTACTCTACATTCGTAACCTTTGCTGAACTTAACAACTGATGCAAGAACTCGACCACAAAAAGACCATCGACCTACTCAATGCCATCATGGAATTTGAACTAGCAGGAGTAGTGCGCTATACACATTATTCTTTGATGGTGACTGGTCCTAATCGCATTCCAATTGTGGCTTTTTTCAAAGCACAAGCAAGTGAATCTTTACTCCATGCTCAACAAGTGGGAGAAATTCTTACGGGTTTAGATGGCCATCCTTCTCTGAAAATTGCCCAAATGGAAGAAACTTACCAGCATTCAGTCAAGGATATCTTGGCAGAAAGCTTATCTCATGAAAAAAAAGCGCTGGATTTGTATAAAAATCTCCTAGAAACTGTCACCAATGCCAGCATTTATTTAGAGGAGTTTGCACGTGGCATGATTGGTCAAGAAGAGATGCATAATCTTGAATTGAAAAAAATGTTACGCGATTTTAGTTAATAGTTAATAGTCAAGGATCAAGGGTCAAAAGCCAATCAGCTTTTGACTATTGATTTTTGGCTATTGACTCTGGACTGTTGACTTTGGAATATTAAAGATGAATTTTACTACTGCCTTACCTACTTTTGTAATTACGCTCAGAGAAGGAGTAGAAGCTGCTCTTGTAGTCGGAATTGTACTGGCGTTGCTGAAAAAAGCCAAACAATCTCGACTTAATTCTTGGGTTTATGCTGGTGTTGGTGTTGGTGTTGTCGTTAGTGCGCTGATAGGTGTACTTTTTAGTTGGGTAATTCAGGCACTAGGCGCAATTAATCCTCAATATACCTCTGTCGTTGAGCCAATGCTGGAAGGCATATTCAGCGTGTTAGCAATAGTTATGCTCAGCTGGATGCTCATCTGGATGACTAAACAAGCCAGATTTATGAAAGCTACAGTTGAGGGCGCTGTAACCGAAGCACTAACACAAAACTCAAATGCAGGTTGGGGCGTTTTTACATTAATTTTTATTGCCGTAATTCGGGAAGGTTTTGAAACTGTTCTATTTATTGCTGCTAATTTTCAACAAGGATTCATGCCTGCATTCGGTGCTATTGGTGGTTTATTAACAGCAGTTGCTATTGGAGTACTGTTATTTAAATGGGGTGTGAAAATTAATATTCGCCAATTTTTCCAAGTAATGGGCGTTTTATTAGTTTTGATAGTTGCTGGTTTAGTAGTTTCTGCATTAAAACATTTTGACGACGCGGTAGCTAACTTTGCTCTTAGCAGTCGCGCTACACAAAACCTGTGTTTTTATTACGAGCGCTTTACTAAAATTCACTCTTGTATTTTAGGGCCAATGGTTTTGAATACTTCCAAAATCTTGCCCGATGAACAATTCCCCGGCATTATTCTTAAGTCTTTGTTTGGCTATAGAGAAAATCTCTATGTTGTACAAGCCGTAGGATACCTAACATTTTTACTAACAGTTGGCGGTCTTTATTTTCGTAGTATCACAGGTAATTCTCCTCAAGATACAAAAAATTTACGCTCTGTACAAAAACCCATTAATCCAGTCAAAGATTAGAGATATAAAACAAAAATTTGGGTGTGTTATGCCGCAGGCTAACGCACCATCAACAATTAAAGAAGCAAAATCCCAGATGTAGGATTTTATTTTTCAACTATTTACAACACCAATTTATTAATCTAATAATTACCTAAACAAAAATATTTATAGTCATTGCGATCTGAGCATTCACAATTATATTGTGTAATTCATTATGTTTAACGGCTTATCCCTCTTTTGTTACTACAAGGAGAGAAAAATACTGCCCCAACTACAAATACTAAACGGAATAATGAATTGTGCGATCTACGCTTCTCTGCGAGACGCTCTGCGAACGCAGCAGCGCTTGCCCTATGGGGCACGCTCTGCGAACGCTATCGCATATCAACTTTGTTATTTACATCTCGTTGTTGAAAAGAGACGTAAAAATACAGGTTTCAGATTATTTTCTGCCAAAAGCAACAAAAGAGGTATGACTATTAATGTATTTGTCCAATTCTTTTTTCAAAGTGGTATAAATTTCATGATGTAGACAAAACTTGTGTTAGTTTTTGACAAGTCTTTTGAATTGCATCTATACTACCAGGATTCACCAGCCCATAATAATCAAAACTATAGACTCGATTATTTTTAGTTGCTTGTAATTGCTGCCAAAAAGCTTCTTTTTTCAAAGAATCTAAAAGTTGAGGATCAGCATTATTAACTAGGATTAAAACCTCTGGATTAGCTGACAAAACTTTCTCAGCCGAAAGCGTCACATATCCACCAATGGGGCTTGTTCCTTGGAATTCTGCTACCAAGTTTTTCGCCTCAAATTTGGCTAGTAAATCCCCAGCCCAACTGTTTTTATTTGGAGCCAAAATTGGTTGACGACTAACAAGTACTAAAGTAGAAGGGCTATGAGTTGGTTTCTCTGCCAAAAAACTTTTGTAGCGCTTCAATAAAGGCTGAGGATTTACACCTATTAAATCAGCCAGCTTTTGAGTCAATTTTTCTAGAGATTCCCAATTATTAACTTGGGTGAGAATAGTAGAAATTCCCAATTGCTTTAGTTTCTCAATCGGCTGGTTAGAAAAGCCTTCTGCACCAATAACTAAATCTGGTTTTAGGGCAATAATTTTTTCCAAATTAGGTGGTGTTTGTCCTTGACTCACACGAGGAATGTTGGCAAAATTTGGGTCATCTTTAAATAATTTGCTACCAGTAATACCTACTAACTTTGTTTTATCAAGTTGAGAGATAATATCAGCAGATAGCGAAGAGAGAGCCACAACTCTTTTTGCCGTTACTTTTGGTGATGCTTGAGAATTAGTATTAGCAGGTATTTGACTTAAAGGCTGCTGAATAGTTGCAGTGTTACAAGCAGCTAAAAATATACTGAATAAAATTGCTATAGCAGATAATATCCAACGACGAGCCATAATAAAATCCCTAGATGTATTTTAGCTTATTAGAGACGTAAGAACAGTTACTAACAGTGTTTATGTAAATTATTATACAATTTTCAAAAAAAAGACGAGTAACGACACTAGCCGAAAACCTCAGGAAGGTATGACAGTGCCACTCGCCAGTAACTATACAAGGTTTATTGAGAAATACTATATTTAATATAGGTTAATAAGTAGTTAAAATATTGTTCATTTAAGAACAAATATTTGTAAATTTTAGATAGTTTATAGTAAATTATTTTACTTTAAAAAATGCTTCATAAACTCTTGATTTTTAAGATTGAATGCATAGCTGTTAAGGATAAGCATCTTGTGGAATAGTTGGAAATGGGAGCATCTCACCTTTGCAAATATAGGTGTAAGTCTGGTATCATCCTCAAGAGAGTCTGTACAAGATTGGTGGGTCACTCAAAAGTCTTAAAGCCGCAAAGACATTTCTTTGGCAAGGTCAGCTATATTTAGCGATGCCTGCGGCGGGCTACGCCTACGCACTATTTGTCGATTTGAAAAAAAGCCTGCACAAAATTTCACGATTTTAACAACATACATATCTTGCGTTTTAGGTCAAGTACTTCTACTGGACTGGCGCTCTAGGATTGCTCATGTATGGGGAGGGGACTGATTAGCACTGATAGTCTTTCTGTTGGACGAGCAATTGGCTTTTTTGCTACTTAGTTTGTCTATTTGGTTGGTAGTTTAGCTTGTATTTATACCAATTCTCTAAAAAGAGGCTACAGATAGTGCCTCTAAAATATATTGCCT